>CAKOMD010000001.1:0-152264 GCA_934096555.1 uncultured Bacilli bacterium
GTATAATATAAGAGGATGTGATAAAATGAAAAATAAAATATTAAACAAAATATTAATGATATTTAAAAGTATTGGTATGATGCTTCTATTAATATTGTTTTCAACTATTTTCTTCTCTATATTAAATATTAATCCTAATAATATTAGTGATAAGATGTATGTAGTTTATCTTACAACATCAGAACTAATATTAACGGTTATATATTTTGCTATATATAGAAAGACTTTAGTAAATGACTTTAAGGAGTTTAAAAAAGATATTAATGGTAATTTAGAACTTGCTTTTAGATATTGGGCCGCTGGATTTGCAATTATGATTGTAAGTAATTTATTTATTACTGTGATACTTGGAAAAGCTATTGCCGGCAATGAAGAAACTGTTAGAAATTATATTGGAACTGCTCCTATATTAATGGCTATTAGTACTGTTTTATTTGCTCCTATTAATGAGGAATTAACTTTTAGAAAAAGTATTCGTGATGCAATTAATAATAAATGGGCTTATGTATTATTAAGCGGAATTATCTTTGGAGGATTACATGTAATTAGTTATGTTAGTTCACCTCTTGACTTAGTGTATTTAATTCCATATTGTTCTTTAGGAATAGCATTTGCCTTGTTGTACTATAAAACTAATAATATATTTTCTTCAATATCTATGCATATGATGCATAACTTGCTTTCAATCATTGTATATCTTTTAGGAGCATCTCTTATATGAAGAAATTTATAAGATTTCTTTTTATTCTATTATTAGTGATATTACTTATTCTTATCTATGGTAGATATGAAGGTACTAGCGGGCTTATTACTAAGGAATATAAGATAGATACTAGTGATATTGATAATTCTTTTGATGGTCTTAAAATAGTTCAATTTAGTGATCTTCATTATTTAAGAGTAGTGAATAAAGACATGGTTAAAAAAATTGTCAATGAAATTAATTTGATTAATCCTGATATTGTTATTTTTACTGGTGATTTAATTGATAAGGATTTTAATCCTACAGATAGTGAAGAAAATGATTTAATTACTCTTCTTAGTAGTATTAATAGTAAATATGGTAAATATGCTATTATTGGTAATCATGATTATGTAAAAAAGGAAGGTATTATTGAAGATATATATAAACAAAGTGATTTTATATTACTACAAAATAGTTATGATATTATATATGGTAATGGTAATGATAAATTATTTATAGGTGGACTTGATACTTATAGTTATGATAAAGCTGATATTGATAAAGTTATGAATTACTTTAATGATAATGATGATATTAATTATAAGATAATTTTAGTACATGAACCTGATTATATTGATACTATTACTAGTAAATATAATGTTAATTTAGTATTAGCAGGTCATTCACATAATGGTCAAGTTAATATACCTTTTATCAAGAATTTCTTCTTACCTTATGGTAGTAAAAAATATTATGATAATTATTATATGGTTGATGATACTCCTATGTATGTATCTAGCGGTATAGGAGAATCTAGAGTTAATTTAAGATTGTTTAATAGACCCTCTATTAACTTTTATAGAATAAATAAAATATAGAACTGTTATAGTTCTATATTTTTCTTAAAATAAATATATTTCATAGCATAGACTTTCGGCTATGCTATGCCTCTTAAGACCTTAGGCTTAAGAGGATGTTATTTAAATAAACTTTTATATATATCTTCATAGTCCTCTACTAAAATAATATTTAATCTATCTTTTACTTCACTAGGAAGAGAAGATAATTCTTTAGATGATTCAAGTGGTAAATATACTGTGTCTATACCATTAGTAACTGCAGATATCAATTTTTCTTTTAAGCCCCCTACGGGAAGTACTTTACCACGAAGAGTTATTTCTCCAGTCATTGATACTTTATTACTAATTATCTTATTTTTTAGTAGGCTTAATATTGATGTAACTATAGTAATACCTGCAGAAGGTCCATCTTTTGGTATGCCACCTTCTTCTAAATGAAAATGAAAATCTACTTCTTCAAATATTTTATAATCTATTTTAAACATAACACTATTTGCTTTTATATAACTAAGAGCTATATATATGCTTTCTTTAATTACATCTCCTAAAGCACCAGTTAAAGTAATATTTCCTTTACCTGGATATAAAGTACAGGTAACTTTAAGAATTGTACCTCCATAAGGTGTATAAGCAAGACCATTTACTATACCAGTCTTATTATTTTCATCATTCATAGAATTATTATATTTATATGGTCCTAAGTATGCTTCTATATCTCCTGTATCAACAATAACTTTAGTACTCTTTTCTTTAGCTATTATTACTTTTCTAATTACAGCATCTATTTGTCTATATAAATCACGAGCACCTGCTTCTTTAGTATAAGAAGTTATTATTTTTTCAATAGCATTATCAGTAAACTTAATATTTTTTACTTTATAATCTTCTAGAAGATTAGGAATTAAATGATATTTAGCTATATTTATTTTTTCATATATGGTATAACTTGATAATTCTATTATTTCTAATCTATCTAATAATGGTGCTGGTATAGCACTAATGTTATTTGCTGTTAAAATGAATAATACTTTAGATAAATCAAATTCTTCTTCAATATAGTTATCACAAAATTTTGAGTTTTGCTCTTTATCTAATATTTCTAATAAAGCTGAAGCTGGATCTCCTTTATAATCTTTAGTAAGTTTATCTACTTCATCTATTAGAAATAATGGATTATTGGATTTTGATTTTTTCATTTGTTGTATTATTTTACCTGGAGAAGCTCCTATATATGTCCTTCTATGACCTAATATTTCTGCTTCGTCATTTATACCTCCTAATGATACTTTGACAAAGTCTTTATTTAGAGCTTTAGCTATAGAACTAGCAAGAGATGTTTTACCTACTCCTGGAGGACCTACTAAACAAAGAATTGGACTATTAGAAGTATTGGTTTTTTTCTTTACTGCTATATACTCTACTATTCTTTTTTTTACAGAATCTAATCCAAAGTGAGTAGCATCTAGTACTTCTACTATTTTTTTAATATCAGTATTATCTTTTGATTCTTTATTCCATGGAAGAGATAGAAGCCAATCTATATATGTTCTAATAGTAGTAACTTCAGGAGATGATGGACTTGTTAGAGAATATCTTTCTATTTCTTCATTTAATCTTTTTATTATATTATCAGGAAGAGACATGGTATTCATTTTAGCTCTTATTTTATTTATATCTTCTTCTTTTAAATCAACTTCTCCTAATTCTTCTTTTATTAGTCTTATTTTTTCTTTGAGCATATACTCTTTTTGTTCTTCTTCCATACGTATTTTTAGATTATCTTCGATTTGATTTTCTAGTCTTACAGTCTCTATTTCTTTGGATAAATCTTCTATTATATTTCTTATTCTAAACATTGGATTAGTAATACTAATATATTTAAGCATATCAGTGTATTCTAACGGTAATTCCGCTACGATGATATCAGATAACTTACTTATATTTTTTACATCATTTATACGACCTAAAACTGTATTAGACATATATGGGGATACATCTATATATTCATCTAATTTTCTATATAATATTCTTTTTAAAGCACTTGCTTCTATTTCATTATAATCATATTCTTTAGTAGGTACTACAAAGGCTGACAATGTATTTCCTATCTTGGCATAACTGGATATTGATACTCTATCAATGCCTATTAATACTACTCTAGTTATTCCATTAGGAAGATCTATCTTAGATTTTATTTTACTTAAGATACCAATTTCAGGGAGTTCATTTATATCCGGTTCTTCTTCAAGAGGGTCTAAAAGATTTACTAATAATAGATGACTGTCATGTTGTTTTTCTGCTAAAGAAAGAACTTTTTTATCTTCATCATTAGTAAATTCTAATCTTATTTCATTGTAAGGTAATAAGACCATTTCGCGTAAATATAATATAGGTAAATTTGTCTCAACCATACCAAATACCTCCATGTATAATAAAAATGCATCCTTATTTATATGAGATTAAATAAAGATACATCACTTCCTTTTCTTGATTAAATATAATATCATAAATAAAAAATATATCAAGAGTTTTTGACATATTTTTTACATTTTATTTATAATTATTTTTATTCATGAAAATCCATTTTATTGATAATATATTTATCTTCTTTTTTATTAATAACTATTTTTCCTAATTTGTATTCAAAGTCAGAATTTTTACATGATGATAGATTATCAGTAGTACATTTATTATTCTCTTTTTGATCTGTCTTTTCCGTAATATATTCATATGCTATATTAACATCTATCCTACTATCAGTTACATTGGCTATTTCTAAATTGTAATTACCTGTATATAATGTTCTATAGCCTTTACCAGAATAACCTCTACAATAAAGATTACCATCTATTTCATAATAATTATCATACATTTTAGGATTATTATAATCTGATAATTTTAAGTTTGTATCAATAAGACTATTATCCATAAAATCAAGTAAATAATTTTTTAGTTCTTCTAAACTTTTAAATTCTGATTTCCAATATTCTCCTTCAAAAGTACCATTGCCTTCGGTAAATTTTATTTTCTTTTCTTCAGTAGTTTTACCACAATAAGGCATAAGTCTAGTTTTATCATAGTAGTCATTAGCTTTACTAATTAGTTCTGTTATTTTCTTATAAGTACTTTCATCAACATTTATTTTCTTTATATATGTAGAGCATACATACCCAGTATAACTATTATCATGCTTTTTATAAGTTACTTTATACCATTTATCACAGTTGTCTGTTTTATCTAGTTCTTCTTCAATAGTTATTTTTTGATAGCATGAAAGTCCATCAATAATATCCCCAGTAGTAGAGTTTCGTACATTTAATAATGATGTATTATCATCACATGATACATAGCCTATATTTTCTTCTTTTTGGTTTTCTTTATCTTTTTCTTCTTTATTTTCAATAGGCTTATTATCCTCTACGAGATTATTTCTTTTATTTATCATTAAATAGACAATAAGAGAAATTATAATAATTATGGCTAAAAATAATAAAATATATATTATTTTTTTATTCTTATCTTTATTTCCCCTATGATTTATTCGATTATTAATATTATCATCCTCCTTTTTTAAACTGTCATCTTTAAAACCATCTTCTATTTGTTTTTCTATATCATTCATATAAGCCTCCTACTAAATATAATATACCATAAGTTTTCTAAAAAGAATAGTATTTTTATTTTTTTTGAAAATAAAAGATACCAGTGGTATCTTATGCATATTGTTTTACATACTCTAATCTTAATTTGTCCGCTACTGTGACGATAAATTCGGAATTGGTTGGTTTAGCTTTATCTATATCGACGCTATGGCCAAATATTTCTTCCATAAGGTCCCAATCACCTCTATTCCAAGATACTTCTATGGCATGTCTTATAGCTCTTTCTACTCGTGATACAGTTGTGTCAAATTTTGTGGCTAGTTCAGGATATAATTCTTTAGTTATTCCTCCTACTATATCAGGATTATCATATACCATAGATATAGCCTCTCTAATATATTGATATCCTTTTATATGTGATGGCATACCTAGTTCATGAAGCATTTTACTAATGGATATTTGTAAGTTATTACTTAATATATTTATGCTTTTCTTACTACTAGTAGTGAATGTATCTAATATTTTATCTTCTAAATCTGGTAAATCAAATGGTTTTAGAATATAATATGTAACACCATATTCGCTTACTTTTCTAATAGTATCAGGAGCATTATATGAAGTTGCTACGATTATATTTCTATTTATATTGTTTTCTTTTAAATCTCTAAGAACCGCTATTCCATCTTTTTTAGGCATTATTAAATCAAGTACTATAAGATCATATTCTAATTTTCCTTCTTTGATTATTTTTAATCCTTCATCCCCATTATAAGCACTACCGACAATATCAATTCTTGGATTATCTTCAAAGTAATCATTAACCATTTCTACTAAATTAACATTATCATCAATCATTAAAACTTTAATCTTTTCCATATTTCTCTTCCTTCTTTCTTACTTTTTTATTATATTACTTCTAATAATCAAAACGTGTCGAATGATGTCACATAAGAACTAAAAATAGAGAAATATTTAATACTTCTCTATTCTATATTATTAATCATTCTTTCTACTTCTTTTACATTAGATGACATATTACCTATAAGCACTCCATCAACATTATCTATATTTAATATTTCTTTGATATTACTACTATCAACAGAACCACCATATACTATTGTTGGTTTTTTATTATATTTGTCTTGTAAATACTTAGATGTAAAACTTATTACTTCTTTTATTTTATCGATTCGTGGTAGTGTTCCAGTTCCAATTGCATAAATTGGTTCATAGGCAAATATTATAAAATCAATATTCATAATATTTTTTAAGTAAGAATTAAGTAAGTTTGGTATTACCTCTTTATAATCTTCATCAATATCTTCACCAAAACATAAAATAGGAATAATATTGGCATCTAGAGCCGCTATTAATTTTTCATTGATGATATTTTTATTTTCATTAAACTCTCTTACTCTTTCGTAATGTCCTATCAAAGAATATAAAATATCTAATGATTTTAATTGATCGGTAGATATTTCTCCTGTATGTTTTTCATCAAGACTATAATGCATATTTTGTGCACCAATAGGCCATACTGAATTATTAATAAAGGCCTCTAGGTAAATATTAGAGGGACAAATAATAATATCGTTATCTGTCTCAATATTATTAGTCCTATCTATATAGTTATATAAGTCATCATATAAAAGACTCATCTTGTGATTAAGTATAATTAGTTTTTTCATTTCTCTCTCCTATTCTTAATATAACTATTTATAGGAACATAAATAATTATATCTTAATTATTATTTTATTAATTTATCTTGGTATTAAATTTGATGTTATTCATATAAAATATTACATTATTTACTCTTCGTTAACATCATCAATGGCTTCAATACCCACTAAAAGGCCATCTTCCATATATTTAAGAGTAGCTCCCCCACCAGTAGATACATGATAGAAGCTATCTTGATATCCTAATTTATTAACTGATGAAGCAGTATCTCCTCCCCCTACAAGAGTTTTAATTTTATTTTTATCTAGATATTTTAGTAATTTATTTGTACCATTTGTGAAGCGATTATCTTCAAACATTCCCATAGGTCCATTTATTATTACTCTTTTTGCACCACTAAGATCTTTATAAAAATTTCTTAGTGTTTTATTTCCAATGTCGTAACCGATATCTTTGTTATTAAATTCTTCAATATCTTTTATTATTACTTTATCATCTTCTAAAACTGCAAAGTCACTTGGTAAGTTTATTTTATTTGGATATTTTTCTAACATTCTCTTAGCAAATTCTACTTTATCCTCACTTACGATAGAGCTTCCAGTATTGTATCCTTTAGCTTTTAAGAAGGTAAAAGACATTGCTCCCCCTATTAGAAGTTTATCACATTTTTCTAATAATCTTTCTATCAAAACTATTTTATCATCTACTTTTTTGCCACCCATAATAACTATAAATGGATGAGTACTACTATTTAAGATATTATCTAATTTTTTAATTTCTTTTTCTACTAAAAATCCCACACCACTTGGTAAATATTTTGGTATTCCGGTCACAGAAGCATGATTTCTGTGACAACTACCATAGGCATCATTAATAAATATATCTCCTAGACTAGCCCAATACTTTGCTAAGTTAAGATTACAGTTTGATTCTTTTTTTCCTTCTATGTCTTCAAAGCGGGTATTTTCTACTAGTAATACTTCACCAGCTTTTAAATTGTTAACCATTTCGGTAAGTTCTTTACCTTTAGTATCAAAAGAAAATTTCACTTCACATTTTAGATAATTTGATAAGGCAAAAGCTACTGGATATAAACTATTATCTTTTTTATCTTCTAGAGTTTTTACTTTACCAAGATGAGACAGTAGTATGACTTTAGCTTCATGACTTATGGCATACTTAATGGTTCTAACACTGGCCTTAATTCTTGTATCATCAAGTATTACTCCATCTTTCATTGGAACATTTAAATCACATCTAATAATTACTCTTTTATTTTCTAAATCAAAATCTTTTATTGTTTTTTTCATAATATTACCTCTATATAATTTTATCACAAAATGATATTTAATAATAGATATAAATAGAAAATTGACTACTTAATAGTCAATTTTTTTACTTTTGTATTTTCTATTTCTTCCATATAATCATCATCAATAACATCATATTTGTTATTTATAGGATACATAGTTAAAATATTTTTGGTATTTGGTAGTGTTACCACTCTTAAATATTCTTGATTATTAATACCAATATTTGGATAATGAATTATATATATATCATTAAATATTAATTTATTAACTTTATTTTTAGGAGTTAATTTGTTTTGTATATCATTAAATAATTTATATATATCTATATTAGGATTAAATATTGTTCCATCGGAGTCTAAATCATGTCCTTCTAAAACATGCTCTATAGCAGAATATTCGTCATAATCTAATATTTGATTCATTGTATAACCATATTCTATTTCTTCATATGGAATATTAAAATATGTATTAGTTAATTTACTAATATATAGTAATATATAGCTTTTTACTTTTACACTACTTTTATTAACAAGATCCGCTAAAGACTGATATTCTCCTGTCTTAAATAGTAACGTAACAAGTAATCTTTCTGCATACCATGAAGTATTTTTTTCAGTTTGATCTTTACTATTTTTATTTATACTTATTAGACGATTAAAGCATTTTTTTGCTTCTTCAATATTGCCTGACTCAGCCTCTAATCTTCCTAATTCTAGTAAAGCATGATTTTTATCATTACGATCATCAGTATTACGTAATATTTCAATGAAATTCTTTCTTGCTTTATTTTTATTTCCGTATTTTGACTCTATTATACCTAATTCTAATAAAGCATAGTTTCTATCTTTATCGTTATAACTATATGCAATTATTTCGTTGAAGCATTTCTTAGCGATATTTATATTTTTTTCTTGAACTGCTAATTTACCTAGTTCTAATAGAGCATAGTTTCTATTTCTTGTATCTAATAATTCAAGGAGCATTTTTTTACCTTGATTTACATCTCCTGTATCTATTAGTAATCTTGCATATTCAAATTTTATTTCATAATCATTGGGGTTTCCATTATATAGTGCTTTAACAGTATCTACATTACCATTTTTTATGGCTTCATGTAACATAGAACGCATATAACTTTTCATAATTAATTCCTCTTTCTTCTTATACCTTTTCGGTTTCCATGTATTTTAGCACAAAATTATGCTTTTGGCAAATATTTCTTAATTTTTATTAATAATATATAGTGAGGGATAATATGAAGAATATGATAGAATACTACTATAATATAAGAATAGATGAATTATATAATAAGAAAGATTATTATTTTTTTGATATAAGTGGTAACTATTATATATTTAAACCTTATAGTAATTCTTTAGATAGAAGTAATGATATTTATAATATTAATATGTTTTTAAATAATATGATTAGGATGGATAATATTATACTAAATCGATATAATGAACCCACTACTAATATTAATAATGTTAATTATATATTGATTAGAAAAAATGATGAATATTCTTTATCGTTAGTAAATATAGCTAATATGGCTAATATGAATAATATGTATTTGTTAAATATGCATAATTTAGAGAGAAATAATTGGGAAATGCTATGGAGTAATATGATTGATTATTATGAGGAACAGATTGGTGAAAATACTAAGAAATACCCTTTGATTAGGGAATCAATTGATTATTATATTGGGCTTACAGAAAATGCTATTTCATATATTGTGAATACTAAAAATAATATTCATAAAGAAATCAGTGATACAATGGTTTTATCACATAATACTTTAGAAAAAGGTTTGAATGATCCTGAGAATATTATATTAGATCATAAGGCTAGAGATGTAGCTGAATATATTAAATGGTCTTTTTTTAATAATAACAAAAACATTTTTAACGAGCTTGATGAATATTTTAAATATAATTATTATTCTTTTTATGGAATACAAATTCTTTTTGGTAGAGTCCTTTATCCTAGTTTTTATTTTAATATTTATGATAAAATTATAAGTAATAAGATAGATGAAAAGGAACTTAATATAATTATAAGTAAGAATAAGGAATATGAAAGGTATTTATATGATATTTATTTATATTTAAGTAGATATTATGCTTTAGCAGTGCCAGAGTGGATAAAAAAACAAGGAACTAATCCTCGTTAATTACTTTTATTACTTCTGGTATTTCATTGATAAGAGCGGTTTCTATGCCGTCCCCTAAAGTTGAATCTGCAAGTGGACATCCACGACATGCCCCTACTAAAGTTACATAAACTACACCATTTTCAAAACGGTTAAATTTAACTGAACCACCATCATTTTCTAAATATGGTCTTATTTTATCTAATACTTCATTTATTTTTTTTACTATTTTTTCATCTTCCATTTCTCATCACCTATAGTTATTATATATTTTTTTTATTAAAAGTACAATAAATATGTACTAAAAAAAATAAAAAAGTGGTATAATATCACCAGTGAGGAAAATAGTATGGAAAAAGTAAAAAAGGATGATATTATCAAAGTAACCGTTACAGGTGTGCAAAAGTATGGTGCTTTCGCGCAATCAGAAAATTATGATGGACTTATTCATATTTCGGAAATATCGTATGGATATGTAAAAAGTGTAAATGATTATTTAAAAGTTGGAGATAAAATATATGCTGAAGTTGTTGATGTTGATGATAATGATAATCATTTGAAACTTAGTATTAAAGATATAGATTATAAAAAAGATGGTCAAAGACTTAAAAGAATGGCAGAAACTAAGAGTGGCTTTAAACCTCTTAAGGATAATCTTGATATGTGGATAAATGAAAAAATTAAAGAAATAACTGATAAGATGTAAAAAATTAAAAAAATATTAACTAAATCTCTTGACAAAGTATACTAATAAATGGTATATTATTGAGTGTCCAGAGATGATATGGGCGATTAGCTCAGTTGGTTAGAGCACTTGCCTTACAAGCAAGGGGTCATAGGTTCGAGTCCTATATCGCCCACCATTTTTTTGCCGAAATAGCTCAATTGGTAGAGCAACTGACTTGTAATCAGTAGGTTACGGGTTCAATTCCTGTTTTCGGCACCATTTTTTTGGAGGGATAGCGAAGTGGTCAAACGCGGCAGACTGTAAATCTGTTCCTTCGGGTTCCATGGTTCAAATCCATGTCCCTCCACCACTTTTTGGTTATTGCCTCGTAGCCAAGCGGTAAGGCACCACACTTTGACTGTGGCATTCGTAAGTTCGAATCTTGCCGAGGCAACCAATCAATTTTTGCTCCGTTAGCTCAGTCGGTAGAGCATTTGACTTTTAATCAAAGGGTCTGGAGTTCGAATCTCCAACGGGGCACCATTTTAAATACAAAAGCCTTATAAACTAAGACTTTTTTTATTTTATATTATATCCAGCAATATCGCTTTCAAACCAAGTAAAACTTTTAAAAAACTAACTACTTTTTTCAAGTAGTTAGCTTTTATTTTTTTTCTTATTAAAATAAATATAAAACATAAATTCAAATCCGTCTAAATAAAACTTATACGTAGCCTCAGTAACTTTAATAAATAACGATAAAGCCATATGTTTTTCTCTGTTACTTAAATATATATCCTTTAGCATATTTAGTATCTTCTCAGAATCATCTTCATTATTAATATTTATCTTTTGAATATCAATAGGAAAATTATTCAAGTATTCCTCTAACTCATCCTTAAAAACAGTAATATTATAATAAAAACCGCCAGTGACAATCTTATTATACTCAGTCCTATAATATTTAATGTTGTCATTATCAAAGACATATTTATTACAAAGTAAAACATCACTATTTTCCTTTAAACAAACCCTAATTATCTCCTCCAAATCAATATTAAAATTAAAAATATTATAAAAGTAATGAATAAAGTTATCAAGTATATAAATATAATGATTATAACTATCAACATATTCTTTTTTTAGTACTGGTTTATTATTACTACATATACATTTATTACGAATATTTCTTATACTTGAATCAAGTACATCATCTTCTATAAGTCTGGATATTAAAAGTCTATTGCCAACATTAATTTTTTTTACTTGCCTAAGTAATTTATTCTTTTTGATAGATAGAATTATACCTTTTTTATTTTTACTGCTGCTAACTAAAATCTCTTGCATTATGTATTCCTTCCCGATCATCAACAATTTGAGATGACCTACTTAGAATAACACAAATTAATAATTATTGCTAAATAAAATAAATATCAGTAAATTTAAAGTGATAATATTATTTCTGTTAATCAATAGTTAACCAAAACAGAAAAAGAAAATAGGCTATTAAAGTCTATTTTCTATTATTCTTTTAGTTACTTACTAGTAACCTTTTTTAATACAAAGTACCTACAATCAACTGCACAGTTATCTGACAAATACTTATCTAAATACTTATAATTATTAATATTTTTAGCCTTCTTATTATTCACTTCATAGAAGCCCTTTAATCTAAGTTTACCATAAGCAATATCACCCACTATATAATCATAATCACTAAAGAAATCAGTATAATGACTAGTAAATTCATCTAAATCAAACCCATCTTTATAATTCTTTATAAGTTCATACTTATTATTTTCCACTTCAATAAATTTCATAATGTCTCCTATCCATAATTCTTTGCAAATGCACTCTTAATTTGTTCATATTTAGCCAAACTAGAAGCCGAATTCCAAGTAATAAATCCACCATCCAATCCAGCATCATATAATGCCCTTACCTGATCTTCAATCTTACTAGCGTCATAAACAACTTTCGGATTCCAATAAGGTGTATCATAAGCCGTTATCCATGTTCTAGCAACCGCAGGTGTAGGTATCTCTTTTTGTCTTGCACTAGCTCCCTTAGCCCAATTATTAACTGTCTGATATGCATTAGTCCAAGTATCAACACTTCTACCAAAATGGTCCGTATAAGGCATTGAACTAATAGCATCAACAATATTAGATATTGCAGGCCAATATTGCCCATATGCAGTTACATATTCACTAGAACATTCTCCAAATACATCGACAGATAAATATATACCCTCTTTATGTATCTGGTCCGTAGCATAGAATAAGAAATTCTGTACAGCCTCAGCCTTTTCCTCATCATATTTATTTTTAAAGTCAGCCTTTGCTATTGACAAATTATAAGCATTCTCTGGAAATCTAACATAATCAAACTGTATTTCATTAAATCCCATCTCTCTAGCGGCCTCTTTAGCAAGTTCAACATTATAATACCACACATTCCTACTATAAGCAGATGGCCATCCAGTAGAATTAATGCAGTCCTCCGGATGATCCTTAGCATAATGCGTATCATTAAATACCACTATTCTGCCAATAGCATATATACCAGCATCTTTAATCTTATCAATAGCCGTCTTATATAAACTATTATCATTAATAGCAGTCTTATAAGCTGTTGGAGATATTTCCTTAGCCACCTCAGAACTATATGCAAGTGCTCCGTCCTTAATATCAACCACTATTGCATTAACACCATTTTCCTTAGCAATCTTCAAATAACTATCAATAGACCCAATAGTCCCAGCATTCAAATACATTGCCTTCGCCGACTTAAGAAGTTTATTATCCTCAAACTCTACCTTTTCATAAGGATAATAATCCAAAGTAGAAGCCTTACCACCATATAACTCTCTCAAGCCATACTTACGATCCTTATGCGTATCATAAACAGAATTCTCATTATACACTTCATTAGCGGCCTCTTCATCATTAACCAAGTACTTACCATATACCCATCCTTCTGTGTTATCATTCCTAATCTTATACATATTAACAGAGCCATCTTCAAGAAGTTTATCATAATCAGTTACATCAAGTTTATTACCTTTCTTAATAAAAGATTCAATCTTTGAGTCTTCACTATTTTGATATACCGTAACAGAAGTTCTAACATACTTAACCTTTTCTAAAACAGCACTCTTTACATCCTTAACTAGACTACCACTATCAACATAATAAATACTCTTATCATAATCAATCTTCGTATAAGTCTTATCATTCTTAGTAACAGTATCCTTATAACTACTTACCTTAGTACCTCTTACCAAGTCCTTATCTTCCTTAAGATTACCATCGTCATCTTTAATATAAAGTTTTACCACCTTATCATTAGAAGCTAAATACATAGCCTCCTTACTAATAATATCTTTACCCTTTCCAAGTAGTAACACCACTAGCACCACAATAATAGCAAAAATACCAATAGCAATACCCACTTTTAGAGGATTAACCCTCCTCTTTTTTCTTCTTTTTTCACCCATTTTATCACTCCATTTTCTCATAATATTAGTATAACATATTTATACATTTTTTTACCAAAAAAATACAAAAAAAGCATAAAATTATTTTATATTCATTTTATGCCTTTTAATTATATATCCCTAGATAAATATATATAAGATTTACCCAGTTCAAAACTAATTTCCTTGCAGTATCTAACAAACTTTTCATATCCCCAAACAAGCTTGTCAGCAAACGCAACAACATAACTTTCTTTATACTTAGGTTTAACTTTAACAGCCATCGGAAACATATGACTCTCAATAATATTAATTTCCTTTTCATTAAGATTAAAATGCTTCTTAGCATTAGTACTTGCTATCTTAGGATGATTTCTAATTAACCTATTAGTATTTCTAGCAGTATACTTATTCAAAAAGAAATCATGAAGCATTCCCCCTCTAGCGGCACTAACATAATCCAAATCCAGTTTCTTACATATTCTATACGATAAATAAGCCACCCTCTTAGAGTGCTCCAGTCTAGTAGTCTTATGATGGGTACAATCCTTTAACTTATTAAACTCTCTATTCTTTAATATTTCACTAACAATTTCCATATATTCTAAATCATCATTACCAGTTTTCATTATTACACCTCAGTATTATTTTATTAAGAATACAATATCATAATTAATTAAAAAGAAGCATATCGTGCTTCTATTTATTATCTAACATATTAAGAAGATTAATCTTAAACATATCTCTCTCAGCATGAGACTTAGATACCATTACACCCTTATAAGTAGAAAGTTCCTTTTGATGTCCCTCAGTCAAAATATCCTCTGGAGTTAAAGTATCAAGCATTACCAATTTTTGATTCTCATACACTGTATAATGAAGTACCACATCACCATGTACTTTAGCAAACATCCTATCAGTAGGAAGTTTAAGTTCATACTTAGTAATCATATCCTTAGTATTCTTTGATACTACTATACCCTTGAAATCACCATCTCTAAATGATGGATAAAAATCAAAAACTAACTTCTTATAAGCAAGCATATTATATTTCTTAACAGCACGCTCTTTTTTTCTAAATTCGTTCTCATTTAGATATTCAATAACAAAACTATTCTTCATTTTAACCATCCCCCTAGTTCAAACGAATGTATTTCGATTATACCACAAAAATACTAGTATTGTCAAATATTTTTTTATATTTTTAGCACTTCAAGCCTTATTTTATAAGTCTTTCAGTGTTGTTATTAGCCTGTAGTCTAATAACAACATACCAGCAGTATCTATCATATATAAGCCAAGACTATATATTAAGAAAAAGGAAGATAGCAAAATTAAATAACACTATCTCCCTTAAATACCGGAATAAAACTCTCTTCTTGACTTTCTTTATCCTGTACAAAACATTTTCTTACTCCAAGGTCATAAGCATAATCTATAATCTCATCATACTCTTCTTCACTTACTCTATTATTAAGTTCCAAATATTTACATCTTCTAATAGGAGTATACTGATTCATTATACTAAGATAAATATTATTACCATAATTATCAAATAAATACTTAATAACTCTTTTAGAGTCATCAATATGACTAGGTAATACCAAATGCCTAACAATAACGCCCCTTTTCATTATACCTTTCTTAATTACTGGTCTGCCTACCTGTCTATACATTTCTTTTAAAGCCTCTCTAGTAATTTCAAAATAATTATTAACATTAGAATACTTATTTAATTCTTTATCATAATACTTAAAATCAGGTAAATAAATATCAACAAGACCATCAAGTAATTTCAAACTACTTACCTTTTCATATCCTGAAGTATTATATACTATCGGTATAATAAGTCCCCTCTTCTTAGCTATAATAAGACCATCTCTAATTAATGGTATATAGTGGCTAGGAGTAACTAAATTAATATTTTCAGCCCCCATTTCTTGAAGTAAAAGACATATATCACTAAATCTTTCAATACTTATTTCCTCACCATTATTATTAATACTAATATCATAGTTTTGACAATAAATACATCTTAAATTACAATAAGAAAAAAATATCGTACCAGAACCCTTCTTACCAGTAATAATAGGTTCTTCCCACATATGAAGATGATAACCCCCTATCTTAATCTTATTAGAGGCTCCGCAGTAACCAAATTCACCATTATTCCTATTTACATTACATTCTCTAGGACAAATATTACATTTATTAAATAGTTCTTCCATATAAATCACATTAGATATTATAAAATAAAAAATAGACTTTTTCAAGGTCTATTTAATTTTATCTATTAGTTAATATAATAGCTACTACTATAGCAATGAGTAGAAGTATTGTACCAATATTAATAAAGCCATTACTTCTTTTCTTTTTAGGAACATCAAGTTTAATTCTTGGCATAGTACTAGTAAATTCAAGATTATCCCCAATTAATCTAACTTCTTTAACTACTGGTAAAGGAAGCTTCTTTATCTTTTCACTACTCATACCATTACATTCTTTAACTTTTTCAATATCTATCTTATCTTTTTCTCTATTAGTTAGAAGTTTATCCGCTACTACAAACTCCAAAGATACTGTCGTATATTTTTTATTATCAGAAGTAACATAAGGCATAATATAATCATTCATTTTAGCGGCTATACTCTTAATTCTACCAATCTTTTTCTTGCAGTTAAAAGTATATTCAGTTATACCTTTATCCGTTTCTTCAAACACAAATATATTAACTTTAATTTTATCAATAACTACTTGAAAACCATAATCAATATTATTAACAGTATAAGTTAAACTATCTCTTTTAGGATCATACAAGTCCTCCTTACGAAATAATTCTCTTAATTGTTCAACATCATTCTTATTACAAAGTAAATCTAGACTTTCATGTCTACGACCCGTTCTATCATTAAGAAGAACATACGGAACTATACCGCCCATTAAATAAAGTTTAGCTCTTGTCTTATTAAGTTTAACAACCTTATCATATACTTTCATTATCTCATCATAAGTATATCCCATTTTTTCTAAATTTTCTTTATAAGCACTAATACTGTTATTAAAAATAGTATCTATTTTAGTTTTAATTATTTCTATATCTTCGCTTCTATTAAGAAAACTATTAATAACTTTTTGTACATTATCCTTAGAAACAAACATAGACATATCTTCTAATTCTTTAACTTTATTTTCTATATATAACGTAACTATTCTATTTTTTTCTTCCACTATCTGTCACCTGCTATTTTCATACTAATTATAGCATACAAAAAGTAACAATGTAAAGAAAAAGAAAGAATTTTCTCGAAATATCTAGAATTTTATTCTTTCTTCAATATATTTTTCTATATCTTCTACCTTAATAGTGGTCTGCTCCATAGTATCCCTATCTCTAACAGTAACAGTATCATTATTAATAGTTTCTTCATCAATAGTTATACAATAAGGAGTACCCATAGCATCTTCTCTTCTATATCTTTTACCAATACTACCAGATTCATCATAAGTAACCATAAATGATTTAGATAATTTCTTATATATTTCCATAGCCTTTTCACTATGATATTTTTTTACTAATGGAAGTATACAAGCCTTGTAAGGTGCTAAATAAGGATGAAATTTCATAACTTCTCTTGTCGTACCATCTTCTAATTCTTCTTCGTGATATGCATCACATAATACTGTTAAGAATGTTCTCTCTACTCCAACTGATGGTTCAATTACATAAGGAATATATCTTTCATTAGTCTCAGGATCTAAATACTCCATAGATTTACCAGATACTTTTTGATGACAAGTCAAATCATAATCAGTTCTTGAAGCAATACCCCATAATTCACCCCATCCAAATGGGAATAAATATTCAATATCAGTAGTGGCATTACTATAGAAAGATAATTCTTCTTTAGAGTGGTCTCTAAGTCTTAATTTATCTTTATCAATACCTAGTGATAATAAGTAGTTGTAGCAGTATTCTTTATAATACTTATGCCAATCAAGTTCAGTACCAGGTTTACAGAAAAATTCAAGTTCCATTTGTTCAAACTCTCTTACTCTAAATATAAAGTTACCAGGAGTAATCTCATTTCTAAAAGATTTACCAACTTGTCCTATACCAAAAGGAACCTTAAGTCTCATACTTCTTTGAACATTTAAAAAGTTAACAAATATACCTTGAGCAGTCTCAGGTCTTAAGTAAATTGTAGACTTAGCATCTTCAGTAACACCTTGAAAAGTCTTAAACATCAAATTAAACTGTCTAATATCTGTAAAATTACTCTTACCACATTTAGGACATGGTACCTTATTTTCTTTAATATACTCCATCATTTCATCTTGAGTCATAGAATCTCCAATTAAACTCTTAGAGTAATCATTAATAAGATTATCCGCTCTATGTCTTGTCTTACATTCCCTGCAGTCTATTAATGGGTCAGAGAAGGTCTTTAAATGACCAGAAGCTTCCCAAGTTTTAGGATTCATAAGTATAGCACTATCTAGTCCAACATTATTTTCATCTTCTTGAATAAATTTCTTAATCCAAGCCTTCTTTACATTATCCTTTAAAAGTGCTCCTACTGGGCCAAAATCCCAAGTATTAGCAAGTCCCCCATATATTTCACTACCTTGAAATATAAATCCATATTGTTTACAAAAATTAACTAATTTATCCATAGTCATCTTTTCCATTTTATACCTTCTTTCATGTTTAATATCATACTATAATTTATCTATTTTGTAAATATTATTTAATCACTTCATATATTAATTTAATATCATTATTAATATTATTATCTATAGTAAATAATTTATCTTTATCTATACTAGGTACTTCTCTATTAGTATATAAAGTAAGTACTGTATCTCCAATATTAACTTTATCATTAATATTCTTATTTATAATAATACCAGCTGAATAATCTATCTTATCTTCTTTATTCTTTCTACCAGAACCTAAACTACTAGATAATTTGGCTATCCCCAAAGAATGAATATTAGTTAAATATCCTTCTTTATCACTCTTTACTTCATATATATAATTACTCTTAGGTAGTTCATTAATATTACCACCTTGATAACTAACAAATTCTAATAATTTATTATATGCTTTCTTTGAAGAAATACTTTCTAATACTTTTTCTTTAGCTTCTTCATAATTAATATTAAGACCTAAACTTACCATATAACTAGCAAGTTCTATACATAGTTTATTTAAATTATTATTAGGATTATAATACAAAGTATTAATAGCTTCAAGTACCTCTAAAGAATTACCAATATTATTACCTAAAGGAATATCCATATTAGTAAGTAAACATACTACTCTCATTCCATTTTCCTTACCTATCTTAATCATAAGATTAGCAAGTCTTCTACCAGAATTAATATCTTTAATTAAAGCCCCTTCTCCTATTTTAATATCAAGAACTAAATTCTTAGATCCAGATGCTATCTTTTTACTCATAATTGAAGAAGCAATAAGTGGAATACTTTCAGTAGTACCAGTTACATCTCTTAAAGCATATATTTTTTTATCCGCTTTAGCAACATCTTCCGTTTGACTAGTAATAGCCATACCAATATCACTTATTTCTTTAATAAAACTATCCATACTTAAGTTAACATTAAAACCTGGTATACTTTCTAATTTATCAATAGTACCACCTGTATATCCAAGCCCTCTACCACTCATCTTAGCCACCTTGCATCCAAGCGAAGCTACTATCGGTGATATAATTAAAGTAGTTTTATCACCAACACCACCAGTAGAATGTTTATCTACAACATTATTTAAATTACTTAAGTCTATTCTACTACCTGACTGAATCATATATTTAGTAAGATATATAACTTCTTCGTCAGTCATATCATTAATAACAATAGCCATAAGTAATGCTGACATTTGATAATCTTTAATATTACCATTATCAAAGTTTTCTACTACATATTTAATTTCTTCTTCAGTAAGTATTTCTTTATTTTTTTTCTTAAGTATTATATCAATTATATTCATCTATCAATCACCTATCTATCATAATAAATATACCACATAAAAGCGAAAGATTCAATAAATTTTCTTTATTTATGACTAGTTAAGTCTAAGGTCTTAACTAGTATTTTATAGCCTAAGGTCTATAAAATAGTCTATTATATATAAGAGAGAGTCTAAGACAAAAATATTATTTATTACCCAGTATTCTTAATAGCAAAAACAAAAAAGAAACTATTTTTCTTTAGTTTCTTCTTTCTTCTTATCATGATCCCATATTATATTAGTTTTTAATATTAATAATAATATTAATACAAATAGTATAACATATATAACTATACCATAAATATTACTACCTAACATACTATTACCAACAGCATATATAATAGAGGCTGAAGCAAATAGTAAATCAACTACATATATTATAAGTACCGTCTTCTTTTGAGATAATTTTAGTTTTAATAATTGATGATGTAAATGATTCTTATCAGGTTCTCCAAGTGGCTTATGATTAATAAGTCTACGAAGAATAGCAAATAAAGTATCAAGTATAGGAATAGCGAGTAAAAGCATTGGTATAATAAATGAAGTTAAAGTTACATTCTTAAATCCTAGTAATGCAATAACCGCAATTATATATCCTAAAAACATACTACCAGAATCACCCATAAATATTTTTGCTGGATTAAAGTTATGTACTAAAAAGCCAAGTGTACTACCAAGCATTATAAATGTTAATATTATATCAAGTCCGTTTGAATTATTAAGAAACATAGCTATTATACCGATAGTTAAGAAATATATACTAGCAATACCTGAAGATAGACCATCTAGTCCATCAATCAAATTAATACAATTAATAATAGCCACAATAAATATTATTGTTATAGGATATGCAAATATACCAAAATTTAAATATAAACCAAATGCTGAAATGTCCTTTAGTAATATACCGCCATACAATGGAATGATTGAAGCTCCTACTGTTTGAGCAAGTAGCTTCCATTTAGCGGGAACTGGTTTTATATCGTCAAAGATACCAGTAACCAATATTATAAAACTACCAATAAGTATTGCATTCATTTGTACCGAATGAATACCAAATAACATATAACCAAGTAAAAAACCAGCATATATACCAAGACCCCCTAATCTAGGAATAGGTACCTTATGTACCTTTCTTTCATTAGGCATATCAAGTGCTCCAATAAAATTAGCCATCTTTTTTACAACAGGAACAAACAAAGCAGTAAATAAAAATGTTGTTCCTACCATTAGTAAAACTCTTTTTATATCCATAATTATATACAACTCCTTAAATCAAATTACATCTCTATTATATAACACATTTGTATATTAATCAATAAAAGAAGAAAAAAGAATAGACTATTTACTATTCTTAACATAATTATATGAATCTTTTACCATATCTTCGATGTTATAAGTGCAAGACCAATCAAGTATATCTTTAGCCTTACTAGCATCAGCGTAACAAGATGCTATATCTCCTTCTCTTCTACCTACTATTTTATATGGAACATCGACATTATTAAATTTTTTAAATGCTTCAACAAGTTCTAAAACACTATAACCATTACCAGTACCTAAATTAAAGGTATCTATACCATTGTTATTAAGTACCCAATTAAGTGCCTTAATATGACCCTTAGCTAAATCTACAACATGAATATAATCTCTAACACCAGTACCATCTATAGTATCATAATCGTTACCAAATACAGATAATTCTTTTAATTCTTTATTAGCTACTTTAACTATATAAGGCATTAAATTATTAGGAATATCATTAGGATTCTCTCCTATTAAACCACTCTTATGTGCTCCGATAGGATTAAAGTATCTAAGTAAAGCAATATTCCAAGTATTATCAGAAACATATAAATCATTTAATATTCTTTCAATCATAATTTTAGTTTCACCATAAGGATTAGTAGCATGAGTAACATCAAAGTCTTCTTTAATCGGTAGACTCTTTGGAGTACCATATACTGTAGCACTTGAAGAAAACACTATATTTTTAACATTGTATTCGTTCATTACTTCACATAAAGTAAGTGTACTATCAATATTATTTCTATAATACATAAGAGGTTTCTTTACTGATTCACCTACAGCCTTATATCCAGCAAAATGAATTACAGCATCGATTTTATTTTCATTAAATATCTCTTCTAATAATTTTTTATCACACACATCGCCCTCATAGAAAAGAACATCTTTATTAGAAATTTTTTTAATTTTATCTACTACTTCTCTTTTAGAATTAGATAAATTATCAATAATAACAACTTCATAATCATTATTAAGAAGTTCAATAACAGTATGACTACCAATATAACCAGTACCACCAGTAACTAATATTTTCATATACATTCCCACCTTCTAATTATTATCTATATAATCACTAATTATTTTTATCATATGTTCAGTATTACTTTTAAATTTTTTAGGAGTAAAATTCTTTGCTCTTTCTAAAACATCACCTAAGTTATCATTTTCATACAAAGGTAAAATATATCCTTCTTTAGAAAAATTATCAGTAATTTGAATCTGATGGTCATTCATATGCTCATCATATTTAGCAAGCCTTGGGGCTACAATTACCTTCTTATTGTTTTGTAAACCATTAATAATCGAACCTACACCACCATGAGTAATAAGAATATCACACTTAGAAATCAATTCAGAAAACTTTTCTCTATCAATCAAATCAAATATTTCCATATCTTTACTATTGTATTTAGTATGGCCTGCTTGTACAACAACCCTATCCTTAATATTACCTTTATCTATCTCTTTTTGTACCATATCAAGTAATCTTGTAAATTGTTTATCTTGAGTACCAAGTGTTATTAATATCATTCTCTCACCTCATCTAACATATCTAAAATTTTAGCATCGGTATTTATATCAAACTTACGAGCAAAAAAATCACCACTACTAACTATTTTATCATAGTCTTTGACACCCAAGGTATTTGGATTACCATTATTTTTACCCGCTATATGATCGCTCCAATCAATATATCTATATGCTTTATTAACAATTTTATCTTTAAATTTAGAATTACATAATATGCTTTGAAAAATTATTTCATCCATACATAATGTACCTTTAATTTTATTATATAGTTTTAAATTTTCATAAGTTTCAATTATATATTTTATTGCGGAATCAGTTAAAGTCCACCATAAAGCACCACCATATGGTATCCAATTATTAATAAACCTACGCTTATTATATATATGCCTAGAAACCTTATCTAAAAAGTCATTATTATAAAAATGATAATATGTATATCTATTGCTTACATTCCACTCATTTTTACCAGTACCAACTTTTTTAAATTCTATAAATTCTTTCCCTTTATTATCATTCAAAAATTTTACTACCTTATCCATTGATATTATAGGATAATCTTGACCACTCAAAAGTATATAATAATCATATATTTTATTTTTTCTTATTTCTTTAAGTGAAGATATTATCGAATTAATTATACTAGGATCACCCCATTTTACATCATATCTATTTTTTATCATCGTGGCATCTTCGAATTTATCAACTAAAAATTTTTTATCGGCATGAATATAAATATCAACGTTTTCATTTTTTAAAGCATTAATTAATCTTTGTACTTGTTCTTTGTTTTTATGAGCATACACTAAAATAGCTATCATTAAAATATCCACCCCCCATACACAGCATTAGGATATAGTTCAAGCATTTCTTTCCACTGCACTATAAATAAATCTGCAAATTTATAAACTATTCTTCCTGTTTTAGTCCTTGTTTTTGAATTAGCAAATGTTTCAATAAATATTATTTTGCTTCCAAATATTTTTCCTATTAAACACATAGGTCCAGCAGTATGGGATCCTGTTGAAACTATAAATTTAGGTCTTACTTTGATATATATATATAATGATATAAAACAGTTTGCAATTAATTTAAATGGATAAGTTATTTTCTTTAAAAAAGTAGTATAAGTTCCATATATTAAGAAAGACACTTTCTTAGGATATTTTTTTAATAGACTCATATTTGATTTAGTTTTTTCTGTAACCAAATAATAATCATACTTATCAAACATACTTTTTAGTTGCATTAGTTCTTCCAAATGTCCACCTGTCGAAGAAATAAATAGTACTTTCTTTTTCTTCATATTATCTCCTTTCATTACAATTACATTTATTTAAATTGTCAATATCATCAAATAATTTTATCCAATCCTTAACAATATTTTCAATTTGAAATTTTTTAGAATAATCTTTACAATTTTTTGATAAACTAATTAAAGTGTCCGGATTTTTCATAAGTTCTTTTAACTTCTCAATGTAATCTTCTCTATCAGTAGCTATAATACCAGTTTTATCATTAATTATCTCTTCACCCGCAGATTCACCAAAATTAAATGTAACTGTAGGAACTCCGCATTCATTAGCTTCTAAAACTGTAAGTGAAAATCCTTCATATCTTGACGTATTCAAATTAATAGAGGCTTTAAGTAGTTCATTTTTTGAATTATTAGTTACACCCATTAATTTAATTTGTTTAGTATTTTTTATCTTACTTAGTAAATAATCATATTCTACTCCATCACCATATATTTCTAATTTCCAATCAGAAAATCTTTTATCTTTAAAGACTTCTTCTGCCATATCAATCATTTTATCAATACATTTTTCCTCAGATAATCTAGACACCGCAATTAACTTCTTATTTTTAACTACATCAGCAATTTTTTCAGTTTTAAATCTAACTGCATTATATATAAAATAATTATTCTTAAATCCACATTCAACAGCCTTTTCCATCGTAGATTTAGTTAACCATAAAAACTTTACTCTACCATTATATTTGTATAAAGTATTTTTTGTAGCCCTATGATTTATTGCATCTAAAAATGAAGAATGCTGTTCATGAATAGTTCGTGATAAATATTCTTTAGGTATCATATCTAGTAGTTGATAATGTGAAGTAATAATATAATCAGGATTTTCCAAAATAATATATTCTTGTAATTTTTTAACATCAACATTAAATTTTCTATCATATTTTAATCTTGATACCAACATATTAAAAGCTTTTATTATTTTGCCTTTTTTTATAGCACTAATTATATCTTGAGAATGATAAGTACCCCAAGCATCATTCTCATTTATAGTTACAACTTTAAGATTCTTATCATGCTCTAATGTTAAATTATTTTGTTCATTTCTAAATGATACTATAGAAACATTATAATCGTTTTTTAAAAGTTCTTCACCAACTAGTTTATTAACTTGACATACACCACCATAATTTTTTCCAATAGTTTGTAAAAACATAACCTTTTTCATATTATCACCACCTACTATTTTTAACTATTCACTTTTTCTTGCAAATAACATTTTAAATCTCTTAATAAATTCTATTTCTTTAAACAAATAAAATACACCAAATATTATTACAGCATTTATTACCATAAATATTGCAAATACTAAAAACCAAACAATAATATTATTTATACTAAATAAACTAATAATATAATAACTTCCTATTAAATCCACTATATATAGTATAAAAAATTTAATATTCTTAATAAAGTACTTTGAAGGTGAAACTTCAAATATATTTTTATGCACTACAATTGTCTTTAAAATATATTCAGCAATAAAAACTGATATAAATGTAGCTATAAGTACTCCTGATATTCCTAAGAAATTAACTAAAACTAATGAAAGAATTAAATTAACAATAGTATCAGTAAGAGCACATAACTTAGTCTCTTTATATAATCCACCCGCAGATACAAATAAAGTTGTATCCATTTTAACTATAAAAATGAATAATATAGACGAAAATGATATTGCTATTAAAAAGCTAGTAGCAATTTCTCCTTCATACCAAATATCTATAAAATCATTTATAGCAAGTGTTAAAGGAACACATATAACTATAGCAATAAAGAAGAGCATTGAATCAAATTCTTTGTATAATTCATATACTTTCTTTTTTGAAGTTGCCAAAGAATTACCAACAATCGCGGTCATCGAAGACTCTATCTTTCCTAATATATTTTTTAACATATTTACGATATAATTATAAGCAGAATATATAGCAACTGATTTTAATCCCATAAAAGAAGAAATAATTAAAGTATCAATATTAGAACCAAATAACCCATTAATTTTATGAAATATCAAAGAATTTATATATTTCTTAAAACTAAAATCTTTTTGTTCTTGTCTTAATTTAATATCTGGGAATTCCTTCTTACATATATACATTTCTGCCAAGTTAGAAAGTAATTTAACAACACTATGCATAACCAGTATAAATTCAAATCGAATTCCACATAGTAGCATAACTATTTCACAAATAGACAATACAATTTGCCCAATTTGATTAGTTAAATTGTATATATATTTTTTTTCTTTAACTTCAAGTAGACAATTATAGGGCACAAAGAAATAACCTATAACATTACTTAAAGAGAACAATAAGAATGTTAATATAATATACCAATAGTCAAAAGAACAATCCTTAATTAAAAAGGGAACAAAGAATGAAACTAACAAAGATATAGTAAAAATTGCAATACCTATCAATGAAAAACTCTTAAGTGCTCCTGCTAAAAGAGCATTAAACTTCTTTTTATCTCCTTCGGCATTCGGTTTATATAAAGAGAATAAAACTGCATTAGATAGTCCGCCATCAACGAGTGCAACATAAACCATAACTTGTGAAAATAATTGATATAATCCAAGTGTTTCATCTCCAAATACTTTAATAAATAATTTTATTTTATATATACCAAGTATAGAAATTATCAATAGTGGAACGACATCAGTTATAAAATTTAATAGTGTCTTTTTTGTTTTCATGTAATCTACCTCTTCTCTACTTCTTCATTATTTAATCTTATTATTGGTCTTTATTTTTCAATTTATAATAAATTTTAGCCATCGTACGATTAAACAATACAAGATATATTCCCTTTAAACTAGTATAAAAATATTTATTTTTACGATATTTAGGAAAATTTTTCTTTACATTTTCAATAGCGGTATCTACTGCTTCCATATAATCATCATAATTATATCTACTAGCTTGCTTAACAAAAGTGGCATAAATATATCTAACATAAGAATACTCTAATTCATTTTTATATTCTTTATATAAATTATTTTTTTTATAATATTCTATTATACCATTCCAATTATCAATATAATGATATATCTTTCTATTTATAGTATTAGTTATAGAACCATCTCTTTGAACATATTGATTAAAATGTTCATGAATAGTTCCTATACTTTTTACACTTGGTAATAATCTATATATAAATTCAACATCTTCAAACCATACACCCTTTTTAAATTCAATACCATTATCAAATAGTTTTCTCTTAAAGATCTTATTCCATGCCGCAGGGTATATATTTAACATACATTTTTTTATATTTGTAGTATCAGTAGGAACATTAGAAGAAGCTGGTATAACCTTATCAGGATATATATAATTTAAATCACATACAACCATATCAAAGTTTCCACTTTTAGCTTTTTCATACATTTTTTTATACATATCTTCAGTAACATAATCATCACTATCCAAAAATGCTATATACTCACCATTGGCCTTCTTTATACCATAGTTTCTTGCATCAGATAATCCACCATTTTCCTTAATATAAGATTTCATATTAGAATATTTTTCTGTATATTTGTCAATAATCTTTTGACTATTATCTGGTGAGCCATCATTAACAATTATTATTTCAATATCTTTTAATGTTTGCCTAGCTAACGTATTCAAACACTTATCCAGATATTTTTCAACGTTATATACTGGTACTATTACACTAACTTTTATCATTGTTCATCTCCTAACTATTTATAATATAATTATTTATTAGTAACTTTTTTAATTAATTTCAATAGCAAAATATTTTTATTATAAGCCAAAATACAAATTAACTTTAATTTAAAACTTGACTTTTTATAATACACATTATTTTTCCACTTTGGAAAATATTCTTTCATAATGTTGTGTATTTTGTATATGTACTCTTTTCCATTATCATAATTTAAAAATCTTAATGATGCTGTTCTAAGTAAATGAGTAATATACATATATTCTATTTCCTCAGGAAATTTGTCTTCTAGTAAATCCTTATTAGATTTTAAAACATCAAATATATTTAATAGTTTTTTATTGAAGACATTTTGCTTCATTATAGAACCATCACGTTGTACATAATAATATAGTCCTTCTGAAACAAAGCCAATTTTATCAGTTATATTTACTACTTTTGGAGTCATTTCTAAATCTTCATAATAAATATTTTTTTTAAATTGTATTTTATCAAAAATAGTTTTTTTAAAAAGTCTAGTACAAGCCATTGGTGGAGAAATAATGTAATTACGAACATCATTATCAGAATAATTATTATTTGATTTTATAAGTATTTCACTACCATTGTCATATACATTTATACTATCACATACAACAACATCTAAATCTTCCTTAATAGCATAATTATACATTTTCTCAAGCATATCCTTTTTTATATAATCGTCACTATCAACAAAAGAAATGTATTCACCCGTTGCCTTCTTTATACCATAATTTCTTGCATCAGATAAGCCCCCATTTTCTTTTATATAAGATTTAACATTTTTATATTTTTTTGTATATTCGTCAATAATCTTTTGACTATTATCTGGAGAGCCATCATTAATAACTATTATTTCTACTCCATCTAAAGTCTGATTAACTAGTGAATCCAAACACTTTTTTATATATTTTTCAACATTATATACTGGTACAATTACACTAACTTTCATATTTTTTATTTCCTTCCCGTTCAATGCATAAAGTCAAAGACAAAATCAGCATTGGACTTGTCCATCCAAATAAATGACCTGAAAAATAACATAGCACTAAGCCAAAAAACGAAGATATTAGACATAAACAATACTCATATCTAAAATTATATTTATTAAATGCATTAGCAAAATTATACATAAATAATGCAATATACGGACCAACAAGTAATAAGAAACCTAATATTCCAAATAGATAATATTGATAAACATAATCTCTCTCTATATCCATAAAGTCTATTGTGTAACCTAATCCTAAAAGAGAATCAAATTTATTATCATTTCTTTTTTCTATTCTTTCAATAATATCCACTTTTAATATCCTATAATCATTATTTAATTTTTTATCTCTTTTTGCCATATTATACCAAAAGTCACGATCGTTTTTAATAGGATATAATTCATAAAAAACTGTAGCAATTTTAAATGTTCCATTATTATCACTAAGTAATTTTTCAAACTCATCATCAGATAAATCACTATCTAATTTTTGATAAATTAATTTTTCATCCTCTGTTGTCTTCTCTCCCTTATCACTTACTCCTGAACTAAATGAAACTCCGCTTGATAACATATGTCTAAATGGTGATATATAAAACCATGTAGCAGAAAAAATTGCAATAAACAAGTACATCAGTAGATACTTCTTATCAAATTTTTCTTTAAATAAAAATACAAAAAATAAATATATTATTAAAGAACCAAATACTACAAGTAGTGATCCAATTGAAGCTACTTTAGTACCAACAATTATCATAGAGGTTATCTGTAATATCACTAATAATAAGTCCTTAATTTTTTTATTAGTATATAAATTATAAATATTTATAGGAAGTAACATTACAAGTATAATTGAAATTTGATTTGCTGATGGAAATAATCCCATAGTAAACAAATGTCTAAAATTATCTTTATAGATAAATACATCAAAGAAATTAGTACTATTAACAAGATAATTAGCAGTATTTTCAGGATAAGAACTATAAGAAATTCTAAATATATTTGAAACAACTATAAGTCCAGAAATAAAACATACCAAATATTTTACTATTCCTAAATAATATTGTTTATTAAATATATCCTTATTTTTCCACAAAGTAATAATTAACATAAGTGGAAGCATATAAACTCTAAATATATAATAAAGTTCAACAAAAAAGTTTGGATTAGCCTTCTCATAAATACTAGTATTAAAATTATAAATATGCAAACAATGTAACACTAAGTATATACCCAGAAATATTACATACAAAATAGCACCTTTTTTAAAGTTAAATTTATTTTTAATAATCGAAGTGATAAAAGCAAGTGAAATCAAAAATATATTTACAAATTCAATCAAAGCAATATTAAATATTTCAATATCTTTTAAATCAGTACCTCTAATTATATCAATCAAAGGTAATAAAATAAATACTAAACTTATAGAATATTTAATAATTCTATCTTTAATTTTCATTCTTATCATCTCCAAAACTTAAGTAAACTTTGCCATGTCCAATTCTATCTTCTTCTGGAGGAAGTTTCATATAATCACCAAATATTTCAGTTAAATTTTTATGATATCCACTAGGAACAGTAAATTCAGTATCTTCAAATTTAACTTTTTCCATACTATTGAATGGTTCTTTTGAAAACTTAATTTCCGTTCCACCATCCAAAGAGTAATAATACTTAGAATTAGATTTATATAAACAAAAACGTTCTATGTTTTTTATTACTATTTTATTTCTTACTTTTTGTGGCAAAATTCTAACAACAATTGATAATATTTTACCAATAGTTCCATAATTATTATATCTACTTTTATTATTTTTAATATTAGTTTCAATTAATAATCGAAGAAACTTATATCTTCTAGCAAATTTCTTTTCTTCCCTTTTGTTATCTGGATATTCAAGTAATGGAAAAACATCAACAAAAATACCATTATTAATATTATTATTTTCCCATCCATCTTCAACAAAAATAGTGTTGTTTAATCTAACTTTATCCCAAAGTAAGTAATAATTTTCTTCTGTTTTTAAAGTTTGATAGAAATATTTAGTAGTGTCTGCTTTTTCATTAAATATTTTTTGTAATTTTAAAAAATCTTCACCACTTACAAGCACATCAACATCATCATCCCACGGAATGAATCCATGATGTCTTATAGCACCTAATAAAGTACCATAAGCTAAATAATATTTAATATTATTTTCTTCACAAAATTCAGCGAAATATTTCATTATTCCCAATTCTTTTTTATGCAACTTATCAATATTTTTATTTTTATCTATAAATTTCATCTTGTTTACCTCCATTTATGTAACAATTACCCTATATATTTAATAAAATCATTCATCGTAGTATAAGTTACGACAACAAACCTTGGAAGTCTAAATTTATCACTTCCTACTTTGGTTAAATTATCACTTTTACTACTTTCACCTGCAAAAGCCATATTAAATCCAGCTTCTTTTGCTATTTCAATTGAATAATTATTATACTCATAAAATGGATAACATAAAACTGTCGAACCATTTAACTTTTCTCTACTAGTTTTTAAATCATTTAATATTTGATTTCTTGGTAAGCACTTAATTCCCCCACCTTGTCCACCAGGACACTTACCACCAGTATGTAATTTATCTGTATGCGAATGTAATTCAACATATTCACTTTCATAATCCTTAGGATTATAATCTCCCGTTATCAAAAATAATGTACCATTTAATTTATATTCATTTAGTAGTTCTATACCAAGTTTTGATCTCCAGCCATCATCAATAGTAATAACAACACTCTTAGGAAGTTGTAACTTACCATCAATATATAATTCTAACTCTTTCATTTTCAAAGTAAATATATTATTATCACGAATATAATCTAAATGTTTTTTAAATTGACTTTTTGAATGACAAATCTCTTGATTACATTCAGATTGCTTTTCAGTATCGTCATCCCAAAAGAAGTGATAATTAAATGTACCAATTCCCTTAGTATTTGTTTCATCCGTATTATGATTTTCTATAACCTCTACTTCATTCTTTTTAACTTCATATAATTCATTATTATATTCTACATAATACTCATTATCTTCTTTTATATAAATTGGTAGAGACATTTCTTTATTAAAAGTATAAATCAAATTTCCATCTTTATATAAACTAACACTATCACTTTTAACATTCTGATTAAAAGGTATATATCTCTTATATCTAGTTTCTTTTTCAGGAAGACTTTCACTACTCTTATCGACACTATCATAATCAATATAATATTCTTCATCCAAACTATCAATAGTAAAATACTTCGTATTTTCATCTATTTCTTGCTCTTTTAAAGATAATAACACACCTTTTTCAATAGTACCTACCTTATTATATTCCTTATCATATATTGCACTATTTTTATTAGTTATTACAATCTGATTAAAATGAGAATTAATATCGCTAATTCTTTCCTTTAACTTATTTTCTTTATTACTAATATATAAATATCCCAAAATACCAATTATTAAAATAACTATTAATAATATAATCAAAGTTACTACTATTTTATTTTTTTTATGATAATTTCTCATATAAACTCTCCAATCATTATAACAAAATTATACTATATATTTTCATTATTAGCAAGGCAAGAAAAAAAGATATTTATAATTAGTAGTTATAAATATCAATATTGACAAATAGATTGTCAATTTAAAATTATCCAAAGAATACATTTTTACATTTTTGTATACTATATTCTATATTTTTTATCATCGAATAATATTTTTATACATCATAAGTTTTATCTATTGCTTTTAACTCATTAAAAGTATCTATTTCTATTATATCCTCTTTTTTACATTCTCTTAAATATATTTTATAATTACTTTTTTTCACATCAAGCATTACTTGTTCCCAATATTTCTCCTTACCCCCAGGAGACATAAATACTTCTTCTATATCAGTTTCAATCTGCTTACCATCTTTTGCATCATAATAAGATATACCACACATCTGATAACAATCTAATCCGCCTAATTTTTCTTTAGTAATAATGCCATTTTTAGTTTCAAGACACCAATCATCACTTCTATCTACTTTAAATCCTAAAAAGTTAGAATGATACTCATATTTTCTTATTAAATTTTGATTATATAAATATAGATCTGATTCTAAGACATATGAATTAGAAAACATCCCTCTTACCAAATAAGCCGAAGAAATATTATTTGCTTCATTGTACTTTTCATTATATATAAATTTTATATTAGGATATTTTTTTAACAATATTTCAAATTGTTCATTTAAATATCCTGTTATAATAATTATTTCTGGAATTTCAGCCTTCACAACAGCATCTAACAATGTCTCAATTATTTTCTTGCCATTAACTAATACTAATGGTTTTGGTGTATTAAGAGTTATTGGTACCAATCTTGAGCCAAAACCAGCCGCTAAAAATATAGCTCTTTTTACTCTATATGGTTCTAATTCCTCTAATCCTTTTTTTGTTATGGTATTATTTTCGTCTATTAGCTTATTAGCTAACAAATAAGAAATAGTTTTATTTACCGTTCCCAAAGAAAGATTAGTTATCTTAGATATTTCTCTTTGAGATAATATTCTTTTTTCTTTTTCAATACAAACCAATATTTCAAATTCATTATATGTTAATTTCATATTTCCACTTCTTTCTATCTTCTTTTCTATTTATTAAATAAATAGTTCCTTTTACTATTAAATTAAAGAATAATATTATTAATGATACAATAGCGGCCTCTCCTAGCATCATATTGCCTTCATAAGTATTTATCATTAATGACAAAGGCATTGTATCAGTATTAAACAGAAATGTTACTGCCGATATTGTTACCATTGAATTAATAAAGAAATATGTTACCATTTCCCTTATTGTTATCTTACTACATGGTATTATTACATCTTTTATTATTCTAAATGTACTTATATTACAAGTTTTTGCCACTACTTCATAATTGTGATTTATTTTCTGTAAGGCATTATATGCCATTAAATATGGAGAAGCAATAAAATGTATTATATTTACAATAATCATTATGATAAATGTATTATAAATAAAACTATCTTTAAAACTTATAGTATATGATAATCCAAGTACTACGCCGGGTATAGCAAGCGACAATATTGCTAATATATGTATTACCTTTGCCATTTTACCCTTTATTCTAGCAGTTACATAAGCCGCTAAATATGCTATAAATGTACCAAATATTGCAACTAAAGCAGCTATTAAAAGCGAATTAAATATATACTTCCCAATATCATTTGATAGTACATACTTAAAGTGTTTTAAAGAAAAACTTCTATTAATAACAAAATTATCTATAAATGCATAATAAACAAATGAACCTATTACCATAAAAATAAAAATTATTATTAAATATAATAACACAGTAAATATTATATCTCTTATTTTGTTATTAGTTATATTATAACTCTTATCTTCAAATTCTCCACTACTATAGTCTTTAGAAAAACTATCAAACAAAAATGATATAATTGCTGGTATTAGCAAAAATAATCCTATCATTGTACCCTTTGAAAAATCTAACAATCCAATTACTTCTTTATATAAAAATACTGGTAATGTCAAAAATTTTCCTCCAATCGATAGTGGCACGCCATAATCAGTAAATATTAATGTAAATACTGCAAATAATGCTGATAATAAAGGTTTTTTTAGATAACATAAAGTCACTTTTTTAAATGTTTGCCAACCATTTAGTCCTAACACCTTGGCGGTATTATACATATTATTATCTATATAATTAAAGCCATCATCAAGCATCAAGAAAGCCACTGGAAAAGAATACATTATTGATCCCAATATCACTCCAGGAAAACCAATTATATTAAAACCAAATATTTTTGAAATTATCCCATTAGTTCCAAATAAATTAATTAAACCAAGCCCATGAGATATAGAAGGAATCAGCATTGGTATTGTTAATAATACTTTTAATACTGCTCGATGCTTTATATTAGTTCTATTTAAAGTATACGCAAGTAAGTATGCAATCATTATTGATATTATAGTAGATATAATAGTGACAAATAACGAATTAGTTAAAGCCTCTTTAAATGCCTTTGAAGTAATTAAACTGCCAAAATTAGACCATTCTACTCTCAGAAGCATTCCAACCAAAGGATAAAAAACAGTTATCAAAAAAAATATTAAAACTAAAATACTAACTTTACTTTTCTTTTTCATTATAAATCAATTCCTGTACATTTTTCTATTGAAGATACTTTTTCTATTAAATGATTTGTTACAAAATTTCTTACATAATCATTTTTAGGATGATTAAATATTTTATTTGGAACATCTATTTGCTCTATTTTACCATTATTCATTACCATTACTCTATCAGATAAAGAGAAAGCCTCCTCTTGATCATGAGTAATATATATCATTGTCGTTTTAAATTTCTTTTGAATATCTTTCAATTCTTTTCTTAACCCTAATCTATTATCAGCATCTAAAGCACTCATTGGTTCATCAAACAATATTATATCAGGATTTAAAGCCAATGTCCTTGCTATAGCCACTCTCTGCTGCTGTCCCCCTGATAATTCATGAGGATATTTTTTAATATGTTCTTCCATATTCACTACTTTTATCATTTCTAATGCTTGTTTTTTTGCCTCTTCCTTATCTTTTAATTTTAAATTTAACGCATACATAACATTATCTAAAACTGTCATATTAGGAAATAAAGCATAGTTTTGAAAGACTATGCCCATTCCTCTTTTTGCTGGATCGACCTTTGTTATATTTTCTTTTTTCTTAAATATTTGTCCAGAAGTTGGTTTTTCTATTCCAATTAAAATTTTTAGCAATGTTGTTTTACCACATCCTGATGGTCCTATATTGATAAAAATTCTCCATCATTTACTTCAAAACTAATATTGTCTAAAACTATTTTTTTATTATATACTTTAACTAAATTCTTTATTTCAAGATTAACCATTTACTTCTCCCCATTTCTCAATTAATCTTTCTTTTACTTCTGTACTATCGATTCCTTCCATATTAGCATCTTTTAAATTTTCTGGATAATTCTTTATTTTATTTTCTTGATCTTTTAATATTTTATCTGGCATATAATTTTCCTTATCAAATCTACCATAATCTTTAATTAACCAATTAAACACTTTTACTACATCTTCGTTAGTTTCTCTTCCTTTAATAATACCACAAGAAGTTGTATTATAAGGAGAACCAGTATCTAATTCTATAATACTAAAATCATATCCCGCATTAATTGCTTCAACGCCTTGAGCAGTCATTCCCATCGCTATTGCTATTTCACCTTGTTTTAATAAATTTGTAGGGCCTGATCCTGATGTTGTAAATTCTCTTAAATTATTCTTTAATTTTTTAAAATACTCTATAGCGTTATCTTCACCCATAATATTTACTACATTTAGATAGAATGCATACCCAGTTCCAGATGTCTTTGGATCAGGCATTGCAATTAAATCTTTATATTCTGGTTTCAATAAATCTTCATATGTCTTTGGTACACTCAAATTATGCTCTTCAAAATATTTATTATCTATAATCAAATTCATAGTATACTTAGTCCAAGTTAAATAATTAGTTGCTGTATTTACCCCATCTAGATAAAAACTTGTATCAAAACTTGATAAATTTGCAAAATTATCTTGAACTCCTTTTATATGAGCCGTTTCTAAATCTAACACTATATCTGCTTCAACCTTTGAACCTTCGTTTTTTATTTTAGCAGCACTATTTCCAGTTGCCATATATTGAACAACAACATTTAAATCTGGAAATTCCTCTTTAACCATTTCAATCAACTTTTGATTTCTTTCTTCTTCCATACTAGTATATATTACTACCTTGTTTTTACTTTCACAACCAGTTAATAATACTAATACAAAAAGCATTGCTATTAATAAAATTTTTTTCTTCATATCTGTTCCTACTTTCTAGAACTAATTCGTTCATAATTAGATTATACCATCTTTTTTTGAACATAGCAATATAATTAAAAAATATATGTATAATTCTTAATCAGTACAGCTGCTATTTTTATCACACACACAGTAAAATAAAAAGAATAGAAAAACTCTATCCTTTATTTAAACTATCTTACTTTACACTTTATTTTAGAACTATTATCTACAACTACCCTACCAATAGAGTTATAATATACATTATACTTTTCTATATCTGATAGTTTATAACAATTTCTACCATCATAAATTCTTGGAGTTTTCATTAATTCCTCATACTTGGATATGTCATATTCTTTAATCGTAGGCCATTCAGTCATAATAAGAACTGCCTCAGTATCCATAATAGTACTATCAATATCAGTAAAATAACTAATACTTCCTACTGTTCCATCGTTCTCCAATTTATATGAAATTCTCTTTTTAAAGCTTTCGATAGATATTGGATCATATGCTTTAATTACTGCACCAGCATCTAATAATAATTCAATATTATATATAGAAGGGGCTTCTCTCAAATCATCAGTACCAGGTTTAAAAGTTAAACCAAGTACAGCTATATTTTTACCTTTTAGATTACCAAAATCACCTAATAACTTTTCATATAATTTAATTTTTTGACTTTCATTAACATCAATACAAGCCTTAACAGTTTTAAGTTCTGCACCAACTTGTGAACTCAAATAATGAAGAGCTTTAGTATCTTTAGGAAAACAGCTTCCGCCATAGCCTATACCAGCATTTAAAAATTTATTGCCTATTCTAGAATCAAATCCCATTCCCTTCGATACATCTTCAATATTTGCGCCAAGCTTCTCACATAAGTTTGCAATTTCATTAATATAAGAAATTTTTAATGCCAAGAAATCATTAGAAGCATACTTAATCATTTCTGCACTTCTTCTATTTGTAGATAATAAAGGCACATTATATGGTTCTTTAGTTAATGGTTCATACATTTTTAGTAATGTCTCTTCTGCTTCCTTGCATTGAGTACCAATTACAATTCTTGAAGCATAAAGCGTATCTCTTACTGCAGTACCCTGAGCTAAAAACTCTGGATTACTAGCAACATTAATGTTAATTCCATCTCTAACATTATTTTTTAAGTATCTTTCAACTTCATCATTAGTACCAATAGGTACAGTAGATTTAACAACTACAACTACATCTTTTTCTACTGATTTAGCAATTTGTTCACACACACCATAAACATAATCTAGATTAGCAGAACCATCCTTTCTTTCAGGAGTACCAACACCAATTATAATAACATCTGCATCCTTATATGCACTCTTGTAATCAGTAGTATAATTAAGCCTATTACTATTTTTTTGCATAAGTTCTTCCAATCCTTGCTCATAAATAGGACTTATACCACTTCTCATCTTTTCTATTTTCTTTTCATCAATATCAACACAAGTAACATTATGTCCAATATTAGCTAATGCTACACCTGTTACCAACCCTACATATCCTGTTCCAGCTACTGCTATTTTCACTTCTATTACCTCCATCATGTATATACATCATAACATTATTTAGCCTTGAAATCAACCCTAATTAATACTTAAATTACCACTAGTAGGATAAATTTGAATATAAGTATTACCATCATTAACAACTAATTCTTCACCACTAGATTTTATTTTATAGATAGTTTTATCATTTTTACCACTCTTACTCCAAGTAATAGGTATACTATAACCATTAGATACATAGTATCCTTCTCCACTACCAACATTATCTATCTTTTGATAAGCACAGTACCCATGATCACAATAATTAGAATAATTAACACTATATATAATAATATTTTTAACCTTATATTGCTCTCCAGTTACTAAATCAACATTCTTAGTATCATTCATACTTCTTAAATACACTTTATTTTCACTATCATAAGTATAATTAGAAGTTCTATAATCAGAATATTTAATACTAACATTATTAGCTACACTACTACCATCTAATTTAGATAAATCTATTTCTTCAGCACTATATTTAAGTAAACTCTTAGTTTCGGTAGTAGTCCTATACTTTCTATTATTTGTTCCTTCACCTAATAACTTGGTAGAAGTAAATAATTTATGCTCCCAAGCTCTATTTAAAGAAGTATCTCTAAATCCATATTGACCATCTACATCGACATCATTAATACCTTCACTAGCTATTCTCTTTAAAGCATCTTCTGCTCCTCCAGCATGACCATATATAGCGTCATTTTCATATACATAGTCCAAATACTGTATTCTCGCACTTCTAACAGAACCGATTTTATCTACATCTGTATCTTTAAATAAAGCCATCATCCTAGTAATGCCACCCTCAACCATAAGTTCATATACAATATATGCCTTATCAAGACCTGCTTGAGGTAATGCCTCATTATGACAATTAATCATAATAGCATAAGGTCTAGTATCACTATCAACATCAATTATAGTAACTTTCTTTTCTTCTTTTACTTCCTCATTAACATTTTCTTTTTTATCAGGAATTTTTTTATTATTATCAATAACAAAATATACTCCTATACCAATACCACATAACACAATAACACCAAGTATAATAAATAAAATTAGTTTGTTATTTTCTCTCTTTCTCATAATACCTCCATAACAATATTTTATCTACTTTAAGTATATCATATAAAAGAAAAAATACAAACTAATTTTTGTATTTTATTCTTGACTATTATTTTTATACCAATTAATAAAGTTTTTAATTCCTTCTTTAAAACTAGTTTTAGGTTCATATCCTAATAGTTTTTTAGCTTTTGATATATCAGCATAAGTTCTATCAACATCACCAGGTTGCATAGGCAAAGTATCAATATCTGGAGTTACTCCAAGTACATCACCAATAACATTAATCATATCTTTCAAACTAATAGGATTATTACTACCCAAGTTAATTATTTCATAAACATTATCATTATTCATTACATAATCACAAGATCTACATATACCATCTACTATATCATCAACATAAGTATAATCTCTGGAAGTACTACCATCACCATACATAGGAATAGATTTACCATCAAGCATTAATCTTGTAAATTTATTAATTGCTAAATCAGGTCTTTGTTTAGGTCCATATACTGTAAAGAATCTAAGCATTATAATATTCATATCATTAAGTTTATGATAAACATGAGCCATTACTTCATTAGCTTTTTTAGTAGCGGCATAAGGACTAATAGCATAATCAACTATCATATCTTCTCTAAAAGGAACTTCCTTACAATTACCATAAACACTACTACTTGATGCCATAACCAAAGATTTTACATTATGTAGTTTAGCTTCTTCAAGAATATTTTGAGTGCCAATACCATTAACTTCTTGATATAATAAAGGATTTTCAATAGAAGGTCTAACTCCGGCCATCGCAGCAAGATGCATAACAACATCAATATGATTTTCATCAAATACTTTCTTTACGTCTTCTCTATTTCTAATATCTCCCCTATATAATTTATAATTATCATTATTAATAAAATCTTTAATATTCTTTTCTTTAATTTTAGGATCATAATAATCACAAAAATTATCAATAGTAACAACCTTATTTCCCTCTTTTAATAATCTTTCAGTAAGTGTAGAACCAATAAATCCAGCTCCGCCTGTAATAAAATACGTTTTCATTTTTTCTTTCTCCTTTTAGTATTGTTTTTTTTATCATTAGTAGTAAGATAATCTATCCAGCCATCGGTAGGAATGAAATTTTTATTATATTTTTCCTCACTATTTATTCCATTTTGATCAATAAATTTATATTCCATTAATGAAGATATTTTAAATTTTTTTAATTTGTATCCCTCATTAATATATTTAATTTTTTTAGGATCAAACCCCATTATTTTGCAAATAGACCTATCCATATTTAATTGATTAAAGCTAGCTACTATTAGTCCGACTTCTTTATTCGATGGAATAAGTGGGCCTTCTTTTTCACCAGAAATAATCATATCCGCAACATTAAAAATAATTCTCTTTTTATTATTAGACAAAACACCATTTTTATCAGAATATAATAATATTTTATTTATATCAAGTATAGTTCTCCATATTGTATCATTTCCATACCAACTTCCTTCTTGAAATCTTTCTTTATGAGTTAAAACCATCAATTTATAAAATACACCATTTATAAGGTAAATTATTTTGCTATGTGTATAAGAATAATTCTTAGCAACAGAACGACAATATTTAATAAAACTACTTTCTGGATATTCATCACCATGACTAGCAACACTACCATTCCTATGATGTGGTAAATACTCTTTTTTACTATTCACACCAACAAAGTTTTTCATAGAGGCAGTGATACCAGCTTTTCTATGACATTTTGGCTTTGGAACATTAATTATAACATCAGCATCAAGAATATCTTTAGCAATTAAATATTCATGTTTTCCTTGACAATGATGACTATGCATATACTTTAAATTGTAATTTGTAATAGCATACTTTTTATAATATTCATCAGTTTCAACCAAAGAACTATTTTCTCCAATATCAACTACAGTACATTCAATTTTTGGATTACTATTCTTTCTAAAATCTTTTAATTCAACCTTATAATTAAAATCATTATATTTTTTTATTGCCTCTTCTAAATTATATAACTTTATAACTTCAGCAAAATTGCATTCTTGTACAGGAGCATCGCCAACGATAATACTACCAGTACCATTTAAAGCAATTATTGTATAATCAATAATTGGTCTAATTACAGAAAAGTTAGTTATTAATGAATCGGTATTACCATCCAAAGATTCATTAATATGTTTCACTAAATTAGGTTTTATCACTACTTTATTATTTTTTTTAATAAAATCACCAAAAGGATTCCAATTTTTTTTACCAATATTCCCTTTATCAAGCCCCATTTGAATAAAAAGTCTACGAACACAATCGTATATATTAGAATCACTCTTAATATCAATGTTTAATCCCTCTGGATACACTGTTGATGGATTAAAAAAATTATCATTACTATATTTATATATTTTTGTATCAACAACATATACATCGTTATTTTTCATTGCTATTTTTCCTTTCCCTAATCATTTTTATTATATCATTAAAATCATTTCTAAATAAGATAGTATTAACTAAAAGTACAAAGACTGTAATTACTACAACAGTTATAACTGCCAAAATCACCCATTTAATATAAGTATCAATATTAATATTAATACAAAAAATTTGAAATAACATAACTATTACCATTTCAATAAATGAAACAATTATTATTTTTAAAGAATTAATAAACTTAGTTTCTAATATTTTTGTAGAACCATAGTATATAAACCCAAATGTTCTAATTGGCATAGATATTAAAGTACCAATAGCAACTCCTACTAAACCATATTTTTTAACTAGTAACACAGAAATTATTATATTAACCACTGGTTCTATAATAGAAAAAATTTTAGTTTCCTTAAAATGACCCTTAGCATATACAATAGTTGAATATGGATATCTTATAACAAAGAAAAACTCAGCAAAAACTAAAATATAGGCAAAAGTAGGAATAACATAATTAGCATCAACAAAATTTTTAGTATAAACTGAAACAAAAGGAACTATCAATATTAAAGTTGAAGCAAGCAATATTGTTGTCAATGTATAAAAAATGAAAGAATACAAACTAAACTTATGTCTTACTTGTTCTGAATTCTGTGTAATTAGTGTTTTGCCAAAAAAAGCATCAATACCATTAGTTAAAGAGACAATCAAAGCACGAATACCATTCGTAATCAAAGCATAAACTGAATATATTGAAATATTTGTTAAATTACTAAATATAGTTAATAAAATAACATCTATACTAGATTGCACAGTTGATGCAATATGATGAATTAGTCCATCCCATTGTTTATCAAATTTATAAGTTGAATTATTGTTTATTTTATAATTATACTTTTTGTTAAAATACATTCGCATTATAATCGGTTTAATTACATATATAATTGAACCTGCTAACTTTACACATTGAATATTACAATTTAGTTTTATCAAAATAACAATAACAAGTATGTTAACAACATAGCCAATTGAATTTATATTATCAATAAAATAATTTTTTTGATCGGATTTCAAAAACAAATTATACGTCATACCTAAATAATATTCAGAAAAATATCCTATAGCAATAATCAATATTAATGATACAGTATATAAATATGAATAACTACTATTTATAAACTTTGGATATATAACACAAAGAAACAAAATGTATGCTAAAAGAACATATGATATTCTTTTAAAAAATAAATTAGCTTTACCCAATATATTTCCAACCTCTTCTTTATTTTTTTCTACCAAAGGTTTATAAAGAGCATTTTTTATAACAGGTCCTATACCGCCTTCTAATAAAGAAATATAAGCTAAAAACTGTGCAATCGAAGAAATAAGGCCATTGACTTCAGAACCAAATTTTTTTATTATCATTACAGGAACGATAAATCCATATACTATAGTAATTGCCTGATAAATAAACGAAGAAAGAATATTTTTAATTATAGTTTTTTTATTATTCATATCTAATCATTCCTTTTAGAAGGTAATTTAATTAAATCACCTATTTTTTTATCCCATTCTAATGGTTTAAACTCCTCATATCCATTTCCAGGATAAAAAGTCATTTCACCAAAATATAATTTCCCATTAATTTCATACCAATCAACTCGTACAAAAGGAATATTATCGGACAAAATCTTTGAAAACTTTAACATTAAGTTATAGTTAAAAGGCTTTTTAATTTCTTTATTTGATGAAGGATAATGTCTTTCGAAAGGCAACCTGTTCCAATCTAAGTCAAAAAAAGTAACCTTTAAACCATCTTTATACCGCTCACTACATGTAAAAGATAACTTAGGCTCTCCATCAAAACACATAAACTTATAATCAATTAACTCCTTATTTCCATTATCTTCCATATATTTTTCGATTATTATTTTAGGCTTAACTTTCTTATACGGCCATTCCCTACCACAATAATAATAATTTCTTTTCAAAGAAGCATTGATTTTTTTTCTTGCAGAAACTATATCAAAATTACTTTTATCTCTACATATTGCTAACCCACCAGAATCATGATTACATTTAATTACAAATTGATTAGGTAATTTATCAAAATCAATATCATCAAAATTATCATATACTCCAATTAAAGGTATTAGATATTCTTCACCAATTTTTTCTTTTATATACTCTCTAACTTCATACTTGTCTACCATCTTAGTATACTCTGGATTTCTATCATAGAGTTTTAACCATTGTAACTTTTCATTAAAAGTTTGTGGATTTTTCAAGTTTAATTTATATCCCATTTTATATTTAAAATATATCTTCAAATATGTTTTATCAGATAATATTTTTGAAAGTTTACTATTCATTACTCTTAACACAAGTTTTGAAGGATTAAGTAAATAATACTTTAACTTTAACAATTTATTTTTCATTTTTTACACCTACAAAATAATCATAATATTTTTTATATATCGTATTGGCATCTAATTTTTTTCTTATTTCTATAGCATTTTTTTCTATATTTCTTCTGACAGTTTCATTTTTTATTAAGAATAATATTTTTTCTGATAAAGTTCTAACATCATCAACCGGTATCAATAATCCATTCTTACCATCGTTAATTAATTCAGAAGGACCAAATTTACAATCAGTAGAAATGCAAGCAGTCCCAGCAGCCATCGCTTCAATTAAAGCATTCGGCATTCCCTCATATCTAGAACTCAATACAAATATTTTTGAATTTGCAACATCATTAATTGCATCACTTTTAGCACCACACAATTGTACATAATCATGAAGGCCCGCATTATCAATTAAATTTTGCAAAGTATCCCTATCAGAACCTTCGCCAAAGATTTTAAGAATATAAGAAGAATTCTTTTTATTTACTATGGAAAATGCCTTAATTAATGTATCAAATCCTTTTTGACTATTAAGTCTACCCATTGCAGTAATAACATTTTCTTTATTATGTACATTAATATCATAGACCTTTTTATTACTAATAGCATTAGAAATTACAATGGAATTCTTTTGAACTTTAATAGGAAATGTTTTTTTTATTCCTTCAGTTTGAAAAATAAAACCATCACATTTTTTAGCAGCATAATATGTAATATGTTTTTTCAAATTGCTTAATTCAAGCACATTACATCTTTCAGATCCTATTACTTTGCAATTGCAAGGTTTTGAAAAATATGCATACAATTCAGTTTGGTAAAACATTGCAAAAACTAAATTAGCATTTAGTTTTTTAAGATTTTTTTTACAAAACCTATATCTATTAATTATTGCCATAACCCTATTGCTTGAATTTTTTTCAAAATTGATTACATTAACTCTATCATCTAATTCATATGCAGAATCATCATTATCAAACTTCAATATTGTAACTTTATCATTTGTATTTTCAACAATCCAATTGCAAAAAGAAACAGCAACTCTCTCTGCACCCCCAAAGCCTAATCTAGACATAATTAGTACTATATTATTTTTCATTTGTATTACCCTCACCAAGTTTTAAGTAATTACCTAATGTAATTTCATAATCTTTTGGTTCAAATTTAGTAAAACCAGCAAAATGGAAAAAAGTTAATTCTCCTAAATAAATCTTATTGTTACACAAATAAAAATCAACTCTCAAATGTGGAATATTTTTGCTTAAAATACTAGCTATTTCTTTCATTTTATCAAATTGTTTAGGTTTGTCAAAAATCACATTTGATGCATTATAAATACATTTCAAATCTAATTTGTTGAAATCAGAATCATAAAAGTCATTAAACCTATTCTTTTCTTTGTCACCATAGCAAACAGACACTAATTTAGGAATACCATTAAAGCAAAAAATGTTATACTCCATTAAATCACTTTTGTCTTTATTTTCAATATATTTTTCAATGACAATTCTTGGTTTAACATTTTTATAAGGCCACTCTCTATGTACTTTGTAATAATTTCTCTTCATGAATTTATTGATTTTCTTTTTTGCTGCCTTCATATTTAAAGTATTTTTATCCTTACAAATAACTAATCCTCCAGAATCGTGTGTACACTTAATTACAAATTGATTCGGTAATTTATCAAAATCAATGTCATTAAAGTTATCATATACACCAACAAGTGGAATTAAATATTGCTTTCCTATTTTATTTTCTATATAATTTCTAACTTCATATTTATCAACCATTTCAGTATACTCTGGATTTCTATTATATAATTTTAACCATTGAAGTTTCTCACTAAGTAGTTTAGGATTTTTTAAATCTAATTTTTTTCCAATCAAAAGTTTATATTTCCATTTCAGATATAGCTTATCAGGGAGAAAGAAAAAGAAATTTTTATTCATCAAACAAATTAAAGCCTCCCTTGGATGAGTTAAATATTTAATTATTTTTTTCATTTTTATACACTTCCTTCATAAATTCAAACCATTTACTAACTATCTTATCACAAGAATAATTATTCATATTTTTTTTAGCAGACATTGCTATTTTTTTACACATTTTATCATTTTCAATAACTTTATACATTGCAGATACAAGTTCATTCTTATCATTGCTTTTAACAAGTAATCCATTTATATTATTTTTTATTAATTCACGTGGTCCCCCGCAAGGACAATCTGTTGAAATGCACGGCACACCGACTGCCATAGCCTCCATCAAAGCATTAGGCATTCCTTCATATTTAGAAGATAAAATAAAACATTTTTTTTCTTTTAAGACATTTTCAATATCATCTACATTACCACATAACTTAACATTATCATCAAGTTTATTATTCTTTATATACATATCAAGTTCATTTTTTAAATTTCCATCACCATAAATAAGTAATTTATAATTTGGATATTTCTTAATAACATCTTTGAAGCTTTCTATTAAAAGCACTTGATTTTTTTGCTCGTTCAATCTGCCAACATTAATAAATTCTTTACTTTCATTTCCTATATATTTAGTTTTTAAAAATCTATCATCAACCGGATTAGCAATAACTATAGATCTATCTTGAATTTTTTTGCAGAAATAATCGTGCGCTTCTTCTGTCTGAAAAACAAAGCCATTAGCTCTTTTATATAAAATTTTCATTATAATTCTACTTTTAAAAGATGCATATTCCATCTTCGGATCATTCCTATCAGAAATGATTACAGGAGTTTTAATAAATGGTTTCAATAAAAGTAATCTATAACTCGGTTCAGGTAAAAAACATAAAATAATATCAGGATCAATATCTTTTATATAGTCTTTTAATCTCATTAAATATATAATGTTCTTTACTAATGGATTCTTATTACCATCAAAATTTTTCAAATTAAAGAGTTTAATACTTTTATTAAGACTATATTCTATTTTTTCGTCAGTAGTAGTAATAATAGTAACTTCATTTTTTTCTACTAGTTTATTAGATAATGTAGCAACAACTCTCTCCGCTCCACCTTTTCTCAAATTACCTATATAAAATAATATTTTCATACTTCCTCCTAAAATAATGTATAATTAACATAAACAGAATTTGTAAATATCTGATATATATAAAACAAAAATAATGAAATATAAAATATTGGATACATGAATTTACGATATTTTAAATCCAAAGCCTCCAAATTATTTGGAATTAAAATTATAAATGAATAAGTAAAATATAAAACTATTCTTGCAACCAACCCTTGAGTAGTTGAAAGAATTTGAAATGGTAAAGCTAATAATAACATACCAACAAAGTATTTATTTTCATTTTTATTTATATCAAATTTTTTATTTATAAAGCATACACCAACTATTATTAAAAATATCAATAAAAGCATTGTATAGCCACTACCACTAGTATCACGATAGTCAAGGTATTGACTGTAAATTAATTCAGTTATAATATTAAGAATTGGATTTTTAATTATAAATAAAACTATGCATAAACTCATAAAGCGAAATATTTTATTAGTAGTAAATTTAATATGTTTAAATACTGGTAAAATTAAAAATACCAATGCTGTTTTATGAAATAAACTAGCAATCATAACCATTGCAATATACCAAAGTAAACTTTTTTTATCCTTAGCTAACAATAGTGGAAAAGCACACAATAAAATTGATATAGCTAAACACTGTCTTAATGTGCAAGTATAATAGATAAAATAATTAAAAGTTATAAATAAGAAAATACTTGCAAAATAATTTCTAGAATAATTTTTAATAAAGTTATATATACCTATCATAGAAAGAATTGAAATAACAAATACGTAAAATCTAAAATCGTAAAAAATAAAGCTTATAAATTTTGTGAACATTTTAAATCCCAACTCAAAATCGTAATGAAAATATAAATATTCTATAGTACTATTTTTAGTGGCCACAAAAAATTTATAATAATTAATCATGTCAAGTCCAACTTTAGGACCTCGTAATCCTAAAAATAAAGTTAAAATAATAATTATAGTTAAAAGGTATTGCCTATTGTTTTTGATATTAACTCCACATATTTTAAATATTAAGGATAATAAAGTCAAAGAAAGCAATAATATTATATATTCCAATACAATCACCTCCCTATTGTAATATTAGTTGTAATATAAATCTAATTCTTTTTTATATTTTTTTATATCGTTAATTTTGGTTGAATCATCATCTGCATTATTTGACATTTCCTGTAGTTCGCTGTCACTAGTAATTAATTCTACAATATAATTAATAAGTTCAGCATCATTATCACTTAGAAAGCCATTAAATCCTTGCTTAATAAGTTCCTTCATACCATCAGTTGGCGTAGACACGATTGGTTTGCCCAAACATAGTGCCTCCAAAGCGCACATTGGTGTTCCCTCATATATCGAAGTTAAAAGCATGATTTTAGAGTTTTTAATATATACATACGGATTTGCTTGAAATCCCAAAAGAAAAATATTATTATTTAATTTGTTTTCTTTAATGTACTCATTGAGTTCATCATACATTGGTCCATTTCCTACTATTGCTAGTTTTGCATTAGGAACCTTATCAGTAACAGATGCAAAAATACTCAAAAGTCTTTTAGGATTTTTTAATTCCACCAATCTTCCAACAAAAATAGCATCATATTTTTCGTCTATATCATTCTCTTTACTATTATGAATAATCTTTTTTTTATCAACTACATTAATAAGAACACTACTTTTAGAACATACTTGCTTATAAAATTTATACTGATTTAAACTGCTATCAGAAACCCAAAAGATATGTTCTACTTTTTTTACTGCAGCAAGAAAAAGTAATGATTTTAAAGATAATTTTCTCATATCTAGGCTGTTGCCATGAACATGTGAAATAATCTTACACTTCTTAGAAAATAAACTAGCATAAATAGTAGCCTTTATATCATGTGCGTGTATAATATCGGGTTTAAATTCCATAATAGCCTTTTTTATACTAGAATAACTTAATTTATCAAGAGGATAAAACTTTATATTTTTTTCTACCAATTTATCTTTTATTTTGCCATTTGGAGAGCAATAAATCATATCAATATTCTCATCATTTTTATACATATCAATAATTTGACATACCACGTTTTCAGCCCCAGAAAAAGAATCAGTAGCCAACAAATGCATAACTTTCATATTTATTTACCTCTCATATATTTTAATAATTTCATCCAAAACAGAATCAAGCATATATTTATTTACTTCTTCCTTATTAGTTTGAATAAATTTTTCTGCCTTTTTCTTATTTTTATATATTTTTTCTATTTTTTGAGCAAATTCATCAGCTCTATAGCTATCAACTAAATATCCATTTTTTCCATTCTTTATTAAATCTCTATTTCCCCTGCAATTAGTAGCAACTATTGGAAGGCCTACATACATTGATTCAATTATATTTATAGGAAGTCCTTCTCTTTTACTAGAAGAAACAGCCATATTTGAAATTCTCAAAAGTTGTGGAATATCTTTCCTATATCCTAAAAAACGCACATTATCAGCAATTTCATTTTGCTTTGCATATTCTTGAAGTTTGCCTTGTAATAAATCATATCCAGGTAATAATAGTACAATATTTGATATTTTTTCTTTTAATATTTTAATAGTATTTAATAATAGTATTTGATTCTTATTATTGTTAATTTCTCCCGGAAAAATCAAAACAAAATTACTATCATCAATATTTAGTTCCTTACGCAATTTCTTTTTTTCACTTGCAGACATTTTAACATCAAACTTTTCTCTGCTTATACCAATACCATGTACCTTATAAACCTTTGATTTCATCTTTTTCTTAGCGGTATCATAATCTTCATCATTTATAGTAATAATTGAATCAGTATATCTAGATAAATATTTTTCCATTGGATAATAAAGTAACCAATTAATCAAAGGTGCGCCTTTATAAAAATGAAATCCATGTGCAGTATAAACTATTTTTGATTTAAAATTTTTTATTCTACTAGCAGCCAATCTTGGAATTGCAGCACCAAAAGGTGTATGACAACTAATAAGTTCATAATCATTTTCAATCAATATTTTTTTAATTGTTTTATATGATCTAATTATATCCTTTATATTTAAACTTCTCGTAAAACAAACATCAAATTTTTTATCACAATAAGGAATTTCAATTCCTTGATCCTTTGATGCAACATGAACTTCATATCCGTTTTCCTTAAAATATTTTAATTGAGGTATTAAAAACTTTATAAAAAACGAATCTAAATTTGCAGTAAATAAAACTTTTTTCATTATAGCACTACTCCCTTATATATTACATTTAACCATTCTATTTATTTAAATGCCCTTTTATCTTTTCACTGGCAGTTTCCACAGATTTTTTATCTTGTTTCATTACATATAACTTTAAGTTTGGATATGTATAAGTTTCTTTAGTATACAAGTCCGTACCAATTAAATTCTGACTTTCTATGCTCCAGCCTCGCATATCATTAAGTTGCATCTTTATAAATCTATTAATACTTTTAGTTTCCATATTTGTTGAAAAACTGTTTCCAACACTATCTAATATTTGTGAAAAATTAGTAACTAAAGTTGTCGAAGATGTAACTTTCTTAATAATTGCTGTAAGTACTTTCTGCTGATCTTTAACCCTCTGTACATCGCCATCTTTAAATGCATATCGCTCTCTTGCAAACATAAGCGCATGAAAACCATCCATATGATTATTTCCTTTTTTGTAGCAGATATCAGGCCTTCCATTAGCACAAAAGCTATAATCCGAATAAACATCTACACCTTCTATTGCATCAATAACTCCTTCTATCGTAGAAAAATTAACCTTTACATAATAGTTAATATCAGTATCAAGTAAATTCTCTATAGTCTTAACAGACTCCTCAATACCATAATATCCAGCATGAGTAAGTTTATCATAGGCATCTTCGCCAAATGAAGGCAAATTAACATAATAATCTCTTGGTATTGAAGTAAGTAATACTTTTCTATTAACAGGATCAACTGTAATAATCATATTAACGTCAGTATTAGTAACATTATCAATACTACCATAAGCATCCCCACCTGCTACATATATATTAAATGGTTTCTTAGTAATATCAACTACTTTTACTATATCCGTCTTTTCTATTTTAACATATACTTTATATATTTCCTTTAATTTAAGTTTCATATCAGCTAAATCAGTATCAAGTAAATTCTTCGTAGATTCATTAATTAATACAGCATCTATCTTATTATCTTGTAAATCTTCAAATAATTCCACAACATTCTTATACTCTTTAGAAATATTCTTTATCTTTTTATTTAATTCATTACTAGCTTTAGTACTATTCTTAGAACTATATATGCCTATAGACTTACCATTTAAATCTTTAATATCTTTATATTTAGAATTTTCTAAAGTCATAACATAATATACTTCTTTTTGAAGTAAATCTTTACTAACTAATCCAACAAAGTCCATAGTATCATTCAAATACTTAATACCGACACCAAATATAGCACCAAAAAGTACTAAAAACATACAAGAACTAACCTTAAATTTATTCTTTATTTTCTTATGAAAGGAAGTAAAGAATAAATATAAATATAATAATCCAAATACTATATAAAAGATAATTAAATATTTAAATGGTATCATATCAAGTACATACAACATAATACCAAATACTATAAATATAATCGTTGATATTATAGCTATTGTTCTAAAAAACCAAATACCCTTACCACTCTTTCTTTTCCTATTATTTTTCTTCACAATATCACTGTCCTACCAATAAAAAGTATAACACATTTCAAAGCCATAGTCTAGGTTAAAAAGGCTTTTTTAGCCAAATATCTACATAAAAAGAACATTTTCATGTTCTTTTCTTATTATTTCAAGTAACTAAGTATCTTTGTTTTCGTAGGCATATCAGAAGAATATATACTAGATAATAAACTATTTTTATTAAATGGTACATATACTTTTTCTATATCATATCCGCCTATTTTCTTTTCTTTTAAAACTATATAGTATGCCATACTTTTCTTATTTTCTTCTAATTCTCCCATACCAGCTCCCCTTAAAGTATGAATATTAATATCATTAAGTTTATCTTCTAATGCAAAGTGAACATGTCCTTGAAATACTTCATCATATGAAGTAATAAGGTTTCCATCAAACATAGGAGTATTCTTACTAGATAAATATCCCTGTACCTTAGGATCATCAATACCATATTTATTTATCATATATTCTACTTCTTTATTATATTCATCACTATTAGTAAATAAGAATTGATTAGCAGAATCTCCATTACCTATATTATCTTGATACATCCAAGTACTATGTTTATTAAAATCCCATCTAATATCATTACCAAAGTGACATAGTGCTATCTTCTTACCTCCAAGTAGTAAATCACAAGAAGGTTTATATAATTTTAAGTTATTAATATAACCCTGTACTTTATCATTAGTCCAATCTAAACCCTTTTCTCTTTCTTCATTCCAATAACTAAATGGACTACCACCAAAAGTTAAATAATATTCACTATTACCCATAATTTGTTTTACATTATATTTATCCATCAAATCAAGAACTTCTCTGGGATTAGGTCCAAGTGAGGTATTATCCCCTAGTGAATAGATTTCATTAATACCTCTATATCTAATATCTTCAAGTATTGCAATAGTAGGTTCATACATAGCATGAGTATCAGTAAATATAGCTACTTCTCTACCAGTATATATATCATTTTCTTTCTTAATGACTAGCTTACTATCTATATACTTTCTAACTTCATCTAATTCTTTTATCTTATCTTCATCAATATATTTACCTTTTTTAGAAGTAAATACCCTCTTAGGATTGTCAATAGCGGTCTCTTTCTTTTGTGTAATAATAAATGGTAAATTATATTTATTATGATACATAATCTCTTCAGGAGTAGGTTTTCTACCATCCGCAAGTATAAGACCACATGGTTTAAGACCCTCTCTATATAATAATGTTTCAGCATTTTGTACTTTTACTGAACTAGTCTCCAATATACCTCTTTGTTCTCTACTTCTTTCTGATACAATAGCACTATTTTTAGTTATCATACTATGATTACTTCCCATATTAGATAAAGAACTACATATAAAACTATTATTAGGTATAGTATCATACGCCAATACACCATTACAATAATCATAATAATACTTCTGCCCCCTATAACTAATTGGACTAAAAGAAATAAAATTATTATTACCATTACTATATCCATTTACTAATTCTTCAATACTTTCTCTACTACTTATAACATGTGCATATAAAACATAATTTTTATCACTAAAATCAAAGACTTCGCCACCATAAATAGTCATATATTTTTCATCATATATATTTGGTATTTTTCTTGCTTCTTCCAATGTTGTCAAATTATACATACTATCTAGTTCATATAACTTTCTAATTTTATCTTTAATAACTACAATATTATTTATCATTCTATTAATCAAATTATTATCACCTTCTATATAAGAAACAACAATTCCAACTAATTCTTCTCTATCATTAGTGGTAACTAATTTATTAATAAAATCCATACTAGTAATAATCTCTTCAATTAAATAAACCATTTCTTTATTATCATTATTATCTTTTTGTAATATTTTTAATAAAGATGTATTACCTACATTATCAAAAACTTCCCTATCAAGAGCTATAATACTATCAAAGAAAATATTTTTAATAGTATTAATATCAGTATACGTATTTAATATCTTATCTCTAAATTTATTAAAATAATTCTTTTTTAATTCATTAAGTTCATATAAATTTAAAGGTATCTTTTCAGGAGATAATTTACCATTAAAAAGTAAATTTAAATTAATTCTATCAATATTACTAAGTTTAATATTCTTATCAGTTATATCTAGCATTAGAGCATTATATATTCTATAATTTTTTATTATCATATTTAAATTAATTATTAAAGAAGCATTATTAAAATCATTATCAAAATAATTACTAAATAAATAATTTTTTACTTTAATAAAATTATTTATTTCATTATTATTAACAATATATATAATATCTCCTATTAAGTTGTTGCAGAAGTCATAACTGCTATATTGAAAAAACATTTCTATACTCATATCAATACTATCAAAAAATAATTCTAGTTTTTTCAATATATCTAACATATTTTCACTAATACAATATTTAGCTATTGTTTTACAATAATTAATCTTTTCACTACTTACACCAAACATCTTTAATATAGTATTTTGTATATTTACTATAAATCCATTTTTAGAAGTACCATCACTATTCAAAAACTCTTTCAAAATATTTTTATCATACTTATTTAAAATTTCTTTAATAAGTACACTATTTCTTTTACATATTTTATTTTGTATATTTGAAGAAAGAGAATTAAGAATATTAACATATTTATCATTTTTATTTTTATTATAAAGTAAATTATCCCAATCAATATTAGTTAAAATACTTTTTATATAACTACTCTTATATTTTAATATAATATTAACAACATCTTTATTGTACTCATATTTCTTCAAAGTACTAACAACATCTTCATCTAAAACCTTATTATTTATAGTACTAGCAATTAAATTATCATTATAATAATATGAAACAATATAATCAAAATATTTTTTAAAATCATATTCATTTAACATTTTAATTAAATCATCTAATCTACTATTAACAATAAATTCTTTAAATATTTCATTTTCTTCTCCATAGATAGATAATTTTTCCAGTACTTCATCAATAGAAAATCTACTAATATATTTATTTAAATATTTATAATTATTATTAATTATAGTTTGTGCATATTCTCTAGGTAATTTTTTTACATTAAGAACTTTAATAGCTTTTCTTCTCCTTATATTATTAATAACTTTATTTATTTTAGGCTGATTAAATTCTAATATTGTATTAACCAAAGCTTCATTCTTATCTGATAAATAATAGACATCTCTAATATAATCAGCAGTAATATATCGTGATGTTTTCTTTAAAAGATTAGGTCTATATTTTTCTATAAACTCAACATTATCATACTTACAATAATAAAAAGAAAGACTATTTACTAATTCTCTATTTGAAGTATTTAAAAGTACATAAAAAAACTTTATTTTTTTTCTAGATATAATATATTCTCTACTTTTATCATTAGCGGCATCATTTAAAAGTGTCCCAAGTATATTAATACTAGATATGTTTTTCATAGTGCAATAATTTTTGAGTTTATCATTAATCATATCGTCATTAAGTATTTGTATAATTCCTCTTGGATAGTCAAAATTTTTTTTTATAATATATCTTTTTAAATCTTCAGATATATTTTTCTTTAATAAAGCTTGTAATTCGTCATCATCAAATCCATATTTTAAAATATATTTCTTTATATATCTAGGAAACATATTATTATATAATAAATAACTTTCTATATTTTCATCTTTTTTTAAGTTTGAAAAGAAACTTCTTAATTTACGAGAGTTTTCAAAATAACTATAACTACTATTTATTTTTTTGCGTAAAAAATAATTTATTATTAACTTATTACTATTAGAAACATTCTTATCAAGTAAAAGTGCCATTAGTTCTTTAATATCTTTTTTCTTTATATCATTTATTTTCATAATATTCCCCTCAAAACAGCCATTATTATATAAAAAAAGACATTAAATGTCAAATTTAATATCTTTTTCAATCATTCCACTACTACAAATCCACTTGCTATAGGTCTTGTCTCTTCTCTATTATCCCAGTTAAATGGATGATTAATAATCTTATCATTTACTACCATAACACTAGAATTACCGCCATCTAAATTTGAAGCATTATATGCATGATACCTAAGTAATATTTTTACTAAATCATTCATATCAGCACCTTTACTATTTAGACTTCTACCATCTATAACTAGAAATAATACTATACCATCTTTTCTCTGTGCGATAGCGGTTCTCGGATGGACTCCATACCCACCATTACCATTTATAAATGAACTCTTACCATTTACTATTAGAAATGGTCCAAATTCTACTGCATCTCTAATACCCATTGCTATAGCTTCATTTGCACTAATTTTACCAAGATATAATTTATTATCATTAGTAAATCCAACAATCCCTCCGCCATAGTGGCTTCTTCCATAATTACTTACTATTTTACCATTAGAAATTACTGTTCCGAGAGCTTGTCCACCATTACTTTTTCCTTCTATATCAACAAAACCGCCACCATTAATAGCAAGGACTGCTCCTTCTCTCTTAGCCATATCAACTAGATACTCTCCAGTAACTCCCAAATTCTTACTATAAGTAACTTTTATTTTTGAAGGGTCATACACCGCAGCTAAATATCCCGAATAACCATCTTCATCTATTTCAATAATCTTATACACATCATTCTTATTTCTATCCAGTATCTCTCTATCATAATCATCAATATATTCATTCTCATCAGCAGTAATTAAACTAGTATCGGTATCAAAGTCAGGTTCCACCGTACTATGATGTGATAATATTTCTTCTATTCTATCCATATTATAAAAGGTAGTGGCCAAATACTGATGATTCATTGTCCCCATCGCCGTTGTAACTAGCCAGTCTCTAAACCCATTATAAGGTCCATATAAAAGAAATAAAACCGTAATAGCTATAACATCACCAATAGATAGAATAATCATAAATATGTTATCTCTCTTCTTAGTATCTTTATCCTTCTTATCCTTATTTTCCATATTATACTTCCCAACTACTATTATATTGCTATTTATTATCTATAATATACTCACATACTCTTTCTATCTCATCATCTTCTATCATAGGAATACTCATTCTAATTAAATTTTTATCATTATCTAAATACATTCCATCTTTACCCAAGTTATCTCTGATAGCCTTACCTAAAAACATATTATATTCACCTCTTGAAGTAAGATAAAAACTAATCTTTGATACATTATCTTTATTAAATAAATCATATGTATCGTCTTCAAGTACACTATCCGTAGATACTACTAAATATATCCCCATAGTACTACCTACTTCTAATAAATAATTAATATCATCCTTAACACTATTATCAAGTTTTAATATTTCATATATCTCATCAATAAATATTACCATCTTATCTCTAGTATTATTCTTTACTCTATCTTCAAATTCTCTTCTAAGTAAATTAATCTTTACAATAATATCTTCTTCTTTATTAACAACTTCACACACATCACTATATAGATTATAATTAATACCTTGTGAATCAAGTATAACTACTTTAACATTACTATAATTAATTAAAATATTCATAATAATATCATTAAATAAATTAGTTTTGCCAGTACCACTAACACCAGTAACCAATAGACTCTTTTCCTTATCAAAATCAAAAGTAACTAATTTATCATATTCATCAAGGCCTAATACTACTTTAAAATCATCATCTACTTTATAATCCTCTAATACTTCTTTTAGACATAAAATATCTTTCTTCATATTATCAACTTTAATAAATATCTCATTATCTTTTACTTTATTCATAACTAGTTCAGATACATTAATTCCTAAAGATAAAGCAATTTCTTTCTTTAATTCTAAAATATCATCATAAGTCTTATCATCATTCCAAGTAACATGATAAACAGTAATACTCCTATAAACTTCATAAGTAACTTTTGGATTAAAGCCAAAAGCCTTCAAAGTATTATGTAAATTACTAACAAATAAATCAGCATTTAATATATTTCTAGTATTATCTGACTTAGGATTATTAAGTAACTTTAACATTATTTAACCTTCTTTCTATTTTTAATAAGTATATTACCAGTCATCTCCTTAGGTATATCAAGTCCCATTAAAAATAATACACTAGGAGCTATATCGCATAAACTACCATCTAATAATTTTAACCTTTTATCTGTAATAATAAATGGTACTTTATTAGTAGTATGACTAGTATTAACACTACCATCTTTATTTCTCATAACTTCACAGTTACCATGATCTGCTGTAATAATCATCGTATATTCATCCAATGATATATTATCAAGTATCTTACCAATACAAGAATCTACTGTTTCAACTGCTTTTACCGCAGCATTATAATCACCAGTATGACCTACCATATCACCATTAGCAAAATTAAGTATTATTAAATCTTCTTTATTTTCCGTAATTTCTTTTACTAAAGAAGCTGTAATCATATTCGCAGACATTTCAGGTTCTAAATCATAAGTAGCCACTTTAGGACTAGGTACTAATATTCTTTTTTCACCTTCAAATATTACATCATTACCTCCATTAATAAAGTAAGTAACATGAGCATACTTCTCAGTTTCTGCTATTCTAAGTTGTGTAAGACCTTTACTAGATATATATTCACCAATAGTATTATTAAGTACAGGATGTTCAAAAGCCATAGGACAAAGTACTGTATCAGTAACTTTCATCATTGTAACAACTTTTAAATTATTAATTTTATTTCTCTTAAAACATTCATAATTATCATTAGTAAATATACTACCGAGTTCTCTTAATCTATCAGGTCTAAAGTTAAAGAATATAATACCATCATTATCTCTTATTAAACCATTTCTATCAGTAGTCGTAGGTACTATAAATTCATCAGTAATATCATTCTTTTGACTATCATACCAAACCTTTTTAACATCTCTTACTTCAGTACCAATAACCATCGCATTATATGCCTTTTCTACTCTATCAAACCTATTATCTCTATCCATACCATAATATCTACCACCAATTGAGGCAATACTACCTATACCAATAGTTTTAAGTTTCTTTTCCAAAGCCTCAATATATTTAATTCCACTAGTGGGACTAACATCTCTACCATCAGTAAATATATGAATATAAACATTCTTAACACCATTATTCTTAATCATATCAAGTAAAGTAAATAAATGATTAATATGTGAATGAACTCCTCCATCAGAAAGAAGTCCTATTAAATGAATATTAGAATTATTATCTTTAACATGATTAATTACTTTTAATATTTCACTATTATTATAAAAACTCTTATCTTTAATCTTACTATTTATAAGTTCTAAAGACTGATATACTACTCTTCCTGCCCCTATATTAGTATGACCTACTTCACTATTACCCATTTGCCCTCTAGGAAGTCCTACATATGTTCCTGAAGCTTCAAGTTCACTATGTGGATATGTCTTCCATAATTTATCTAGATTAGGAGTTTTAGCATTATATAAAGCATTATATTTTTTTTCTTTAGTAAGACCTACTCCATCCATAATACAAAGTAATATTTTCTTCATTTATCATCACCTATTTTCCTACCTAATTATATCTAATTATTTATAGTTTTTCAATATATTAGATATAAATTTACATTATTTTTATTCTAGTGAAGCCTAGGGTCTTCCCTAGCAATTTAGAGCCCATAGTCTCTAAATTGAATCTTTCGGGATTATTAATTACCATAAAAGAAAAAAGCAAGTTTTTTACTTGCTTACTGGTAATACTGATATACTTCTTGCTATATCAAGTAATTCACTTTTAGATAGTTTATCACTAACTACATAGTATTCTATATTATTATCAATCCAATTTACTGAATTATCATTAACTATAGCTACAGTTGAAGCCATTAATTCAAGTTCACCATATGTAGGAACTATTAAATGTTCTTTTTCATAAGTAACTGTCTCTTCAATTAACATAAATGGATTATCTCCATCAAATGTAAGAATTAATCTTTCTCCATTATCTTTACTTACTTTTTCTTTATTAGAAAGATAAGTATTAACCGGTAAATACATTGGATAAATAACATCCTCTATTGTACTAGTTTGTTTAGTTTCCGTAGTCTTATCTTTATCAGTATTTGTATTAGTATTATTTTCAGTAGTCTTATTGTCGCCAGGAGTTTCTTCTTTAACATCTATGATTTCTTTTAAGTCAAAATAATTATCATTAAATTTACTACTTAAATCTATCTTATCAAAATTCATAGTAATTTGTGCAGTTCCATTAGTATCCATAACAGTAACTTTCTTTATATTAGCATCTTTATCTAGTAGTATTTCTTGTTTAACTAGTTTTTCATTATTTGGATAATTAGCACCTACTACTATCTTATAATTATCACCATCTTTAGTAAATGTCCTATTTTCATCACTTAAAATATCGTCAAGTAATGGTTTAAGTAAATAAACTTGTGAATTATTATAAGGCCAATCACTTTGAAATTTAAAACTCTTGTTAATTCTCGGAGTAACAACATATACACCATCAGAATTACGAAGAATTATTTGTTCATGATTATTAACTTTATTAGTTAAATTAACCTTATAATTATCACCTTTAGCATAAGATACTTTAACATCATAAGTATATAAATCTTCATTATTAACTATCTCTAAAGTACCCTCAATATAGTAAGATTTAGAATTATTAATCTTCTTTTCTAAATCTTTTATAATACTACTTTCACTAGTCTTACCACATCCTGATAGTAGAAACACTCCCACTAGTAGTATAAACAAAATTTTCTTTTTCATTAGTCCTCCTTCTTTCTAATGAATTATATTAATTAAAATTTCTAATATGATGAATAAATTAACAATTTTTGTACAAAATAAAAGTAAAAAGGAGGATAATTATATGAATACATTATACAAAATAGCCTTAGCCTTAGGTATTATAGGTTGTATAAACTGGGGATTAGTAGGAATATTTAATTTCAATCTAGTAGAATACCTATTTGGTGATGGTACTCTTCTTACAAGAATAATATACATACTAGTATTAATATCTGGTCTCATTAGTCTTGGTATATTTACTAAAGATTTAGATTAAAATAAGATAACTATTAAAAGTTATTTTGCATAAAGCAGGATAACTTTTTTATTTATACAAATGTCAATTTTAAATTATTTATTAAAGTTATATAGATTTTTTCCATAATATATAGTATAATTAAATAGGTGATATTTTTGAATATTAGGACAAACTTTAATAGTACATTTGCTAATCGTGGTATGTCATTAGAAAATGATATAAATGAAACAAACAAATACTATGTAGACTATGATATCGCTTTAATATATAAAAAGCCTACACCTATTAGAATAACAAAAACCAATTATAAAAATATGCGAATAACTGATGGTTTCTTTGAAAGTCCATCTACTCTCGATTATAATGGTGTATACAAGGGATATTATATTGAGTTTGATGCTAAGGAAACAAGAAGTAAAACTAGTTTCCCAATAGATAATATTCATAAACATCAAATAGAATATATAAGGAAAGTAATAAAACATAATGGCATTGTCTTTTTAATAGTAAGATTTTCTACTTTAAATAGAGATTTTATTATAAAAGGAAAAGACATAATTGATTACATAAACAATGATGAGAGAAAATCAATACCACTATCCTACTTTGAAAATAATGCTTATGAAATAGGAATTAAATATGCTCCAAGACTAGATTATATTAAAATTGTAGATAAACTAATAAATGAACATAATAATTAGCATACTATTTGCAATAATAACTATTTTAAGTATTATAATTTTCAAAGTAAAAGGATTACTTATATTAATTATTACTTTACCATTATATATTATATACCTTAATTCAAATAAAATAATAGATATCATAAAAAAGAAAAAAGAAGGTAATAATAAAGATAATTTATTAGAAAGAAAGGAAGTTGAATTTGTGAGTTCAAGCAGTAGAAGAGGAAAAGTAAACGACGATAAAAATAAAAAGAAAAAAGTCAAGCCTCAAAATAAGAAACAAGCAAACAAGTCAAGAGACAAGAAAGAAAAAAGTAGTAGTAAAAAGAAAGGTATTGTTAGAAAGATATTAACTATCTTATTAGGATTTGCTATCTTCTGTGTATTTGCAGCAGCGGCATTTATGATTTATATTGTAATTAGTACATCAAACTTTGATCCTAATGCATTAGTAAATCAAGACCAAACAGTATTATATGATAAAGATGGTAATGAATTTGCTACACTGGGAGTACAAAAAAGAGAATCAGTAACCTATGATCAATTACCACAAGTACTTGTGGATGCTATCGTGGCTACTGAAGATTCTAGATACTATCAACATAATGGCGTTGATATGGCAAGATTTTTAAAGGCAACTGCATTAAACTTAATTGGTAGAGATGATGCCGGTGGTGCCTCTACCCTAACCATGCAGACCGTAAAAAATAATCTTACAAAAAAAGATAATCTAGAAACAAGTAAAATTAAAAAAATAATAAGAAAGTTCCAAGACGTATATCTATCAGTATTCTTCATGGAAAGAAAATATTCTAAAGAAGAAATATTAGAGTTCTATGTAAATGATAGCTGTCTTGGTGGTAATGTTTATGGAGTTGAAGAAGCTAGTAAATACTATTTTGGTAAAGATGTATCAGAATTAAGTCTTCCTGAAGCCGCTATGATAGCAGGTATGTATCAAGCTCCAAATAAATACAACCCATATAAAAATCCAGATAAAGCAGCTGAAAGAAGAAATACCGTTTTAAAATTAATGGTTAGACATGGATATATAACTGAAGACGAAATGAAAATGGCACAAGCTGTATCAATAGAAAGTATGTTAGTAGGTGCTAAAGCTGATACTAATTATCAAGGCTATGTTGATACAGTAATTGATGAAGTAGAAAAATTAACTGGAGATAACCCTGCTGTAGTACCAATGAAAATATATACAGCACTTGATAGAAGCATTCAAGATGGCATTAATGATGTATTAAATGGAACTTCTTACACTCGTTGGGCAAATGATTCGGTTCAAGCAGGTATTGCTGTAACAAATGTTAATGATGGTACAATCGTTGCCGTAGGTGCAGGAAGAAATCGTGAAGGAGAAAGAACATTTAACTTTGCTACTCAAGCCTATAGACAGCCAGGAAGTACAGCTAAACCATTATTTGATTATGGTCCAGGATTTGAATATAATGATTTTTCAACATATACCCTATTCAACGATGAGCCTTGGACATATACCAATGGTCCATCAGTAGGAAACTGGGATAATAAATATCAAGGATTAATAACATTAAGACAAGCACTAAGCGTATCAAGAAACGTTCCAGCGTTAAAAGCTTTCCAGCAAGTAGATAAAAAGAATATTGCAAAATTTGTTAGTTCTTTAGGAATAGATATTGCCTATAGTACAAAAGATGAAAATTATAAAAAATACGATAATGGCGGAGATAACATATTAAATGAAGCTTACTCAATTGGTGGTATGTCCTTCGGTGTAACTCCACTACAAATGGCTGAAGCCTATGCTACTTTTGCCAATGGTGGTTACCACATTGAATCTCATGCTGTAATTAAAATAGAATATCGTAATTCAGATGAAACTATAGTAACAAGTGAGCTTAAAGAATATCAAAAAGAAAAAGTAATGTCAGATTCAACTGCTTACTTAATGAATAATGTTCTTCAATATGCTGTTGAACATGCCTTTAATGGAGGAGCTAGAGTTTATGGTTCCACAGTAGCAGCTAAAACAGGTACTTCTAACCTAGATGAAGCAACTTGTAGAGCAAAAGGTATTCCAATTGGATCAGTTGGTGATCTTTGGACAGTAGCCTATACTCCAGAATATTCAGTAGCACTATGGTATGGTTATAAAGAAAATGATAGTACTCACTACTTAGGTAGTGCAAGTTATCCTAAAGATGACTTAATGAGTGCAGTTATAAAAACAATACCTAAGACTACTAAAAAATGGGAAATACCTTCTTCAGTAGTTGCAGTAACTGTTGAAAAAGAAACATGGCCCGCACAATTAGCTAGTGAATATACACCAGATAATATGAAAATAACTGAGTATTTCAAAAAGGGAACTCAACCTACTGAAGTATCACAAAGATATGCTAAATTACCTGCAGTAACAAATCTAAAGAGTACAAAAGAAGGAAGCAGCTATAAATTAACTTGGAATTTCAAAACTCCTGATGTATTAGATAGCGCATATTTAAGTAAATATTTTAGTAATTCTGTATATGGTAATCAATCAGCTAACTATCTTCAAGCAAGATTAGATTATAATAATAATACTCTTGGAGGATTTGGCTTTGGTATCTATCAAAAAACAAGCACTGGCAATCTTGAATTAATAGATTTCATAGATAGCAAAAGTACTGAATATACTTACAAACCAACTTCAAATGGTAGTGTAGATATCATTGTTCGTGCAGAATATAAAAACTTCAAAGATAATGCTAGTGACGAAACAAAAATAACAATAAGCACTAATGGCATCATCAGAAATGATAAAGAACTAGAGATTTCATTATCAGGTAATGAATCAATATCAGTAACCAAAGGTAGCTATAATGAAAAAGGAATAATAGTAAAATATAATGATAAAAATGTAACTCTATTAAGTGATATAACATATACATTTAATGGTAATACATATAAATCAAAATCAGATTTAGAGTCTGAAATAAATAAGCTTGATGTTGATAAAGAAGTAGAAATAATCTACTCTGCTACATATAATAAGATAACTAAAACAATAACAAGAAAAATAAAAATCGAGGAATAAAAAATTCTTCGATTTTTATTTCTAAAAAAAATAGTTATACAGCTATGTATAGCTATTTTTGATTATCTACTAAATATTTAATAATATTAGATAGATGCATACCATGTGATCCCTTAAATAATACCAAATCACCATCTTTAAGAAGACTATCTATATATACATAAGATTCATTTTCATTATCAAAATGTTTTAAATTATCATAATTATTATTTTTTAAATACTCATCAGTATACTTAGTTTCATTACCAATAGTAACAATATAATTTAAATTACTATTAAGTAATACCTTACCTATTTCTTTATGAAGATTCTTACTAAAAGTACCAAGTTCCAAAACATCACCAATTATAGCAATTTTTCTCTTACCTTCTCTTTTAACTAAAATCTCTAATGATGATTTAATAGAATCTAATGAAGCATTATAAGTATCATCTATCAAAGTAGCTCCATTATTTAATTTTTTAAACTCCAATCTATTACTAGTAAGTTTAAAGTTCTCAATACCTTTTTTAATATTTTCTATATCAACATTACATAATATTCCCATTACATAAGCCACTAAAGAATTATATATAAAAGCCGTATTACCAATATTACATTTAATATCATTATTATTAATTTTAAACTCAGTTAAATCACTATTAATATCTTTAGCCATATAATCACTATCATTATCTATACCAATAGTAATAACCTTATTTAAAGACTTAATATATTCAATATTATCATGTAATATATCATTATCATTATTAATAACTAAAGGTCCATTAAGTCCTTCAATTATTTCTAATTTAGCTTTCATTATATTTTCTCTAGAACCCAAATTACCAATATGAGCAGTCCCTACATTAGTAATTACCGCCATTGTAGGTTTAGCTATATTAGTAAGAAAAGATATCTCACCAAAATTATTCATACCCATTTCAATTACCATAATATCTTCATCTTTTAATCTAAGTATTGTAAAAGGAAGACCGATATGATTATTGTTATTACCTTCAGTCTTAAGTACTTTATACTTAGTACTAAGTACTGAATATATCATATCCTTCGTGGAGGTCTTACCTACACTGCCGGTAACACCAACTACTGGAATATCATATAAACTTCTTTTATATCTAGCAAGATCTTGTATACATTTTAAAGAATCCTCTACTAAAACAATAGTTCTATCTTTATACTCTACTGGAATATCATTAATATCAATATTATCTAATATACAAGCCTTTGCCCCTTTATTAAATGCATCTCTATAAAACTTATTACCATCAAAAGCTTCACCCTTAATACCAACATAAATATCCCCTTTTTGAATAGTTCTAGTATCATGAGAAAAATTATCGAGTACTAAATTAATATCACCACATAATAATTTACCATTAAATTTATCAATTATATCTTTTACATAAATCATATATAACACCTACTCATAAGAATCATTAATAATACTATCAATATTAGATAGTTTATCATCTATTTCTTTTAAAGACACATCACTTTTTTCAACCCTAACTGAAGTTTTATCTTCCTTTTCTTTATCATTATATGTTTCCATATCTTTTATATTATATGAAGATAATATTCTATCCTTAATTACATAAGAACCATTGCTATATCTATCCATAATAGGAATCTCTGTAATTTTAACTTCTTTAGTATAATTATCAGATACAATACCAATTAAACTCTTAGAATCTTCAATATAAACACTAATAATCTTACTAGGATTACTCTTAATTACCTTCATAAGAAGTATTCCTCTCTTAGCCCTTGAAGTCTTTTCAAATTCTAATAATTTAACTCTCTTACCAGTACCTTTATCAGTAAGTATTGTAATATATTCACTACCAGCATCAAATAGTATTCCACTAACTACATAATCATCTTTTAAGTTAATAGACTTAACACCAGCAGCCTTAATTCCTACTACTGGAACTTCACTAACATCATACCATAGTCCATAACCACATGAAGTAGCAACAAATACTTCTCTATCACTAGAATCAGTAACATTGACTATTTCATCACTATCTTTAAGATTCATCATCTTAATAGGTTTACTATATCTCTGTGCTTTAAATTCACTAAGTAAAGTTCTCTTAATCATACCATTCTTAGAAAAACTTGTAATATATTTTTCTTCATCAAAATCACTTACAAACATAGAATATACTATTTTTTCATTATCTATTAAAGGTATAATATTACTAATATGTTTACCTAAATCTTTCCATTTACATTCAGGTATATCATATACCGGTAAATATAAATAGTTACCCAAATTAGTAAATAATAACATTACATCGGTAGTATTAATATTATACATACCAATAGTATAATCATTTTCTTTAAGTAATGTATCCTCTCCATTAGAAGAACTATAACTTCTATAAGGAACTCTCTTAATATATCCTTCATTAGTAACTACTACTACTACCTGTTCTTTCGGTATCATTCTCGTAGTATCAACCTTAACATCAGCAGCCTCATCTCTAATCTCTGTTCTTCTAGGAATAGCATACTCTTTCTTAATCTTTCTAAGGTCATCCTTAATAACTGAATTAAGTTTCTCAGGACTAGTTAATATTTCCTCATATAACTTAATCTTTTCTGCTAATTTTTTCATTTCTTCCTCTAAAGTAACAATATCAGTATTAGTAAGTCTATATAGTTGTAAATTAACTATAGCCTCAGCCTGTTTATCGGTAAATTCATATTCTTTAACTAAATTGACAATAGCGTCAGCCTTATTCTTACTTCTTCTAATTAATGCAATAACTTCATCTAATATAGATATAGCCTTAATTAAACCTTCCATAATATGATAACTTGCTCTAGCGGTCTTTAAATCATATTCTGTACCTTTATATACAATCTCTTTTTGATGAGCAATATAAGCATCTAATATTCCAAGTAAACCAAGTTGCATAGGTCTACGATTAACAATAACAACATTATTAAAGTTATAAGATATTTGTAAATCAGTATTCTTATATAAATAATTAAGAATATTATTAGCATCAGCACCTTTCTTTAAGTCAATAGCAATTTGTAGTCCTTCTTTATCTGATTCATCTCTTACTTCTACTATACCATCAAGTTTTTTATCTAATCTTACTTCATCTATTTTACGAACAAGTAAAGATTTGTTAACATCATAAGGAATCTCATTAATAATAATCTTATTCTTATCAATAACAGCTTTAGCTCTTATATATATTTTTCCTCTACCAGTTTCATAAGCTTGCTTTATACCATCTAAACCAAGTACTATACCACCAGTAGGAAAATCAGGTCCTTTGACATAATTCATTATTGTATCAAGTCTACTATTAGGATTATCTATTCTAAATATTGTAGCATCAATAACTTCACCTAAATTATGCGGAGGCATATTAGTAGCATAACCAGCACTAATACCAGTAGTACCATTTACAAGTAAATTAGGAAATCTACTTGGAAGTACTGTGGGTTCTAATAATCTATCATCGTAGTTAGGAGCCATAGGTACAATACCAGTCTTATCAATATCTCTTAGAAGTTCCCCTGCTATTTTAGATAGTCTTGCTTCAGTATAACGACTAGCGGCAGGACTATCGCCATCAATAGAACCATTATTACCTTGCATTTCTATCAAAGGAGCCTCATTCTTCCAAGGCTGACTCATTCTAACTATCGCCTCATAAATAGAACTATCACCATGAGGATGATAATTACCCATTACCATACCAACAGCATTAGCACTCTTTTTAGTAGGTTTATCATAAGTATTATGTTCTTTATACATTGAATATAATATTCTTCTTTGTACTGGTTTTAATCCATCTCTAACATCAGGAATAGCTCTATCTTGAATAATATATTTAGAATATCTTCCAAAGCTTTCACCCATTATATCTTCTAAAGAATAATCATATATTCGCTTAATAATTTCTTCCATACATTTACCACCATACCAATTATATAATATTTTTCCTTTATTTTCAAGGCATTATACATTTAATTTACATGAAAAGAGTACCATCATTCCATAGTACTCTTTAGAGTTATATTATTATTTATTCAGTATCAGTACTTCCACCACTAGTATCATTTGTAGTATAAGTTATAGTACATGTCGTATTAGCAGTTACACTAGCTATTCTTAATGTTACGTTAGAAGAAGTTATGTCAACTGTTCGTTTTTGACCATTTGTACACGTTACAGCAGAATAATAGTATTGAGTAAAAATATTAGTTACTACCCTAGAAAAATCATATGAAAAACTCTCACCAGCATTTACAGATTTAAGTGCCAATTGTGTTTCTGAAACACCAACTAATTTTCTAATAACTGTTACACTATACGCATCAGACGTAGAAACAGTTGAAGATAACTTCTTAGTAACATTACCACTCATTATACCAGAACAAGGACTTAATTCTGTACAAGACGCCATTGTATTGCCTTCGATAGGAACGCCATAATAATAATAAGTTGAACCACTATTTACATTAAGAGTTATACTATTGTCCGTAGTCATCTCATATGTGTTAGAACCATTAATCTTATAGTATATAGCGGTTACTCCACTGATACCTTCTTTTGACAAAGTCAAACTATATGTAGTAGACTCTGTATAAGTAACAAGTTTCATATAATTAGGAAGAACAATATTGTCTTTACTTGTAGCTACTCCAACCGTAATTGTAATCGTATTAGAAGTATTATTTTTTATTTTAAGTCCAACAACACCATCACTATCACCATTAATAGCACCATTTGGCATAATAGTACCAATAGCATTTCTTGTAAATGTTATATCTCCATCACTACCATCATAAATATACCAAACAGCATAATAAAAGTGATCAACGCCACCCTCATTATATAAACCGATATTGGCATCCCTTGATTCCCCAGGACCTATTGTTATATCGGCGGTATCAAAAATATCGTCATTATAAGTCAAATCAGATTTAAGAGTTATAGGGTTAGCTATCTCAGCAGTCGCCGTAAAAACAGCAAATGTAGAACCAACACCTAGTCCAACCAAACCTATTGTTATCACCAAAATTAAATAAATTGTCTTCATTGAAATTTTAGTTTCCATAATATACATTCCTCCTTATTTAATAAAGAAATTAAGTATTCCTGTTATATCAACCTTAGATATATGTATTAGTATTGCAGCCATAGCTAAGAATGGCCCAAAAGGTATTAAATTATCCTTTCTACTAAAGAGCATATAAACCGCTACTGGGAAAGCAATAAAAGTAGCCAAGAATATATCACAAATACATAGCGGATATCCTATTACTATTCCAAATAGAAACATTAACTTAATATCCCCGCCACCCATAGACTCTCTCTTAAATAACCTATCCCCTATTAATTTTATCACATACATCGTAATAAAAGCAATGATTCCTGCAACAATTTTATAAACAGTATATTCAAGTCCAAAGAATATAAGTTCTAAAATTATAATAGCAATAGAGGCTATAGCTATAACCTCGTCAAGTATAATCATATATTCAATATCACTTACAATAATAGTAATTAAACTTGATATAAATATTAAACTAATAACAAAATTATAACTAAAACCAAATGAATGATATGAAGTACAAAATAATACCCCAGTAATAACTTCCACTAGTAAATAACTTATTGGTATCTTATTGTGGCAGCATCTACTCTTTCCCCTCTGTATAACATAAGATACTACAGGTATTAGTTCATACCATCTAAGTTTATGCTGACAACTATGGCAATGACTACTAGGATATAAAATAGATTCATTATTAGATAGTCTTACTGCCAAATTATTAAGAAAACTCCCCATTACTGTCCCAAAAATAAATATCACTGTATATATATATATTTCTGCCATAAAATCACCTATAAAATATCATTATACATACTAAACATTGGAACAAATATAGCAAGTAATACAACACCGACTATTCCCGCAAGTAATATAATCATAACTGGTTCTATTAAACTTTTTAATCTTTGAATTAAAGTTTTTTGTTCTTCTTCGTAGTAGGTTGCTACATTTTCCATCATTATTCCTAGTCTACCAGTCTTCTCACCAGTAACAAGCATTTCATAAGCTATTCTAGGAAAAGCCCATTTATTTTCAAAAGCCTTCGATAGTCCAGCCCCCGTACTAAGATTAGTAACAGCTTCTCGTATAATATCTTTATATATTTCATTATTAGTAACTTTACCTAACATTTCAATACTATCAGTAATAAATACATCATGTTTAATAAGTGAAGAAAAAGTCTTAGTAAACATAACTACTTGATTATCAATAATTACATCTTTAATTATTGGAATATGCATAAGTATATACTGAACAATATATCTAAATTTTTTAATATTTTTATACATAGCAAGAAGTATAATAATAACACCCGCTATTGCAATAACAATCTTAATAATATTATTCTTAACAAAATTACTAGTATTAATCAAAAATACTGTAATACCAGGAAGACTAGCTCCCAGCTGACTAAATATATCTTCAAACTTAGGTATAATAAATATAAGTAAGAAAGTTAATACTGCTACTGCTACTACTAGAACAACACTAGGATAAGTAAGCGCAGATATTATTTGTTTTCTATTTGTATCAGCAGTCTTATAATAGGCTGCCATATCGTCTAGTGCCTCAGTTAAATTACCAGTAAGTTCTGATGTTTTAAGCATATTAATAAGTAGTTTAGGAAATATATTTCCTTGTCTAGCTAATGCTTCACTAAAAGGAGCTCCAGTATTTAGTTCATATAATATTTTTTTATATAAATTTTTTCTATTCTTATCTTTAGTTTGCTGATCTAGCATAGTAATAGAATCAGTAAGTGGAATACCACTCTTAATATAGGTAGATAGCTGTGTTAAAAAGAATACTAAATCCTTATACTTCATAGGTCTTTCTAATGTTAAAAAATCACCAAGTTTACTAATCTTTGTTTCTTTAATCTCTAATATTTTATAACCCTGACTATTTAAGAAAGATTCTACATCTAACCTTCTAAAAGCGTCAAAATAGCCTTTAACAGTCTTACCCTCTTTGTCGTAGCAGGTATATTTATATCTTGTTTTAACTTTGCCAACTGCACTATTACCATTAATAGTTTGATTAGAAGAAAAAACGACATTATTACTATTAGTATTATTAGTATTTTTACCATTCATTATAATCACCTATTCTATAAATAATTATAACATAGAATAATCTATTTTTTAACATTTTTTTATAAATTTCATATATTATTTTAGAAAGGGAGTATTATATATGTATGGAAATAACTTTGGATATCCTTTTATGGGTGGGATGCCTAGTCAAATAGTACCTCCAATGACAGGAAATATGATGGGACCAATGATGGGAGCTCCTCTAAGATCAGCAGGAGGTGGTGGTCTTCGTTCATTATTAGGTCTAGGTAGGACATCAACAGGCACCAGCGGTTTTAACTTTACCAGTCTTTTAAATGGTGCCTCAAAAACACTTGGCGTAGTAAAAGATGCCATTCCCGTAGTCAAAGAAGTCGGACCAATGATGAATAATATGCGTTCTATGTTAAAAATAGCCTCCGTATTCAAAGACGAAACAGATACCACTAAAAAAGAAGGTACTACATCCTCGAACATAGCATCTTCAAACACCAGCAGTAATAACACTACTACTCAAAAAGTAGAATATACAAATCAAACAAATAACCAACCAAATTTCTTTTTATAAGAAATTTTTTTATTTTATATATTTAATATCAAACTTATTATATATAAATTTTATTACAAAATAACTAATACTAGTATAAATAATAGTCATAAATATACTATGAATAATAATATTAAATAAAAGTATAATACTATAATCACCATATCCCGTAAACATTAATATCACAAAAGATAATACATGATAAACAATAATACCAATATAACTAATAATATTAGTCATAAAAACATTATCAGACAAAATATTATATAATATCTTAATAACTATCCCAATAACAATAAATATAAAAGTATTAACAAATGTTGTTGAAGTATAAAGAATATCAAATAGCACTCCAAATATAAATATAAGTATAAAATACTTCTTATCATTATCAAAATAAGGATATATAATACCAAATGCAATAATGACATATATCGTCGTAAAATAACTAATATTAGATAAAGTACTAGGAAATATATTAGACATAATACCTTCAAGTAAAAAAGAAATAACTAAATATATAATACTAATAATCATTACTATCTTTCCTTTTTAATATACTAACATAATTAATATCCGTAAAATCACTTGAAGGTTTAACCTTAATAATCTTAGCCAAATCATAGGAGTCAGTAGATATCTCACTAACAGTACCAACTAAAATACCTGAAGGAAATATACCACCAAGTCCAGAAGTATATACATAGTCTCCTACTCTAACATCCTTAGTATTACTAATACCCTCTACTTCTAAATAATTATCATTATAATCATAACTATTAATAAGACCATATAAATCATAATCACCATTACTTATATGAACAGATATCTTATTATTAGTGTCACTTGTGGTAATAAGTCTAACATCCGAAGTAAAAGTACTAGTCTTAATAATTCTACCAATTAATCCCTTAGAATTAATAACGACCATATCCTTCTCTACCCCATTATAAGTACCCTTATCTATTGTAATAGTATTATACCAAAAACCAACATTTCTACTGACAACCGTAGCATTCAAATATTCATAATCAGATAAATTATGTTCAATATTAAGTTCTTCCTTTAGCTTTTCAAGTTCTCTTCTAAGTTCAATATTCTCAGCCTCAATTGAAGTAATTCTATCAAGAGAAGTCTCTAATATATCATTATCTTCTTCAACATTCTTAAGTTCATTATAATCATTAATTTTACCAGATACAAATCTAACCGGATATGATACAATCTTCTCAGTATACACTAAAGCATCTCTAATAAAAGATTCAACCTTATTAAGTTTTCTATCTTCTTTAAGAGTAAAAGAAAATATAACAAAAATAATAATAATTAAAACAATAATACCAATAACAATATATTTCTTAGGTATACTTCTTTTATTTTTCATAAACATTTATATCACATTCCCATCGTATCTTATTATATAATATTTTTAATTAAATTAAAAGTATTATAAATTATTATCTTGATAAAAACTATAATAATTGTCCTTACCAATAATAATATGATCAATTAAATTAATACCATGTAAAATACCAATATCTTTAATTCTTTTAGTAAGTTCAATATCATTACCTGAGGGACTACTATTACCTGAAGGATGATTATGAATACATATAATATAACTCGCGGACATTAAATAAGCCTCTTTAAATATCTCTCTAGGGTGTACTAAAGAATAATTAACAGTACCTTTAAATAATAATTTCTTATCTATATATTTCTTTTGATTATCTAAATAAATAACATAAAAGAGTTCTTGTTTAATACCATCAAATAAATTATGAAAATAATTAATAATAGATTCAGGATTAGTTAAATATACTAATTCTTTATAATTATCTTCTAAATAAACTCTTCTTCCTAGTTCAATTGCGGCCATTAATTCAATTGCTTTAATATTACCTACTCCATTTATCTTAGATAAAGTATTAACTTCCATATTTTTAAGTTCATTAATATTATTAACTGAACTAAGTATATTATGAGATATTTCTTTTAAACCATACTTCCTAGTACCAGACTTAAGTATTATTTCAATAAGTTCTTCATTAGATATATTCTCTCTACCATATTTAACAAATCTTTCTCTAGGTCTTTCCTCACTAGGTAAACCTTTTAAGTTCACTTAATCTCACACCTTTCTTTTATATAAAGTAAAGCGTAATGTGTTGTTACTTTACCTACTATTTTCTCCTTTCATAAAGATTTTGCTCTTAATAAAATCTAATAATAACATACTAAAATATCTCTTACGAGTTTGAGCCTTAATATGACTACATTATATTATTTAATACTATTAAAGTCAATAAGAACTGATAAGTTAATATCAGTTCTTATTTTAATTATTATGTTCACTTTAATCCTAGGGTATTAAAGTGTTGTTATTAGCCTTTTAAGTCTAATAACAATGTATCTACATACCTATCATATATAAGCCATATCTATATATTCAAATAATTTATATATAAGCAAGTTATTTCATCTTCATCCAATTCTTACCATCTACCACTCTAGCAACAACCATTGAATTAGATAAATCACCAACTACATTAAGCATAGTAGCAGGAGCATCTATTATCGTAGCAATAATCGTAAGTATCGGAAGAGCTCCAGTGCCATATCCCATCATAGTAAGAATCATCATCTCCGATATAGTACCACCTCCTATAGGAACAGCAGTAACAAGTAAAGTAGCCACTAAAGCAATAAGTAGTATTTTAAATATGCCATCAAAGCCACTAATATTAGTACCAAATAAACATACTAAAAACATAATCTTAAATACACTACCAATAATAGAACCATCCTTATGAAAACTAGTACCAAGAGGTATTACAGTCTCTGCTATATCATCAGGTACCCCTATCTTTTTAGCACATTCACTATTAACAGGAATAGAGGCTGCCGAAGAACAAGTAGCAATCGAAGTCAAACTCGCAGGTATAACATTCTTCCAAAATCTCCTAACTCCTTCTAATCTACCCGCTATAAAAGCATATATTGTATACATAATAAAGTAAAATAATAAACATACTATCGTATAAATAACAAAGGTCTTAATATACCCAACTGCTATTGCACTACCAAAAGTACCAACTAAAGAAGCCGTACAACACATAAATCCAATCGGAGCATAGTACATAATAATATTAACTACCTTCATAATAACTTCATTAAAAGATTCTAATACTTCTCTAGCTTTATTGCCCTTATTACCAGCCATATTAATTGCTACTCCAAATATAATAGAAAATACCAAAAGAGCAATCAAATTATCCGTATTAAGTAAATCACCGAACTTACTAACAGTAAGAGTCTTCGCTGTTCTTTCTAATATATTAAGTTCTTCTACTTCAGTATTTTCTACTAAAACACTCTTAATATCATTAACTTTATCAGTATCAACTAAATTAATCTTATAAGTAGAAACAAATCCTACTACTACAGCCACTAATGAAGTAACAATAAAAGTAACAATCGTTGTAATCATAATCTTACCAAGTCTCTTAGGACTCTTAATCTTAGATATAGATACCGTTATTGAAAGAAATATAAGTGGTACCACCACTACCAAAAGCATATTAATAAATATATCCCCTAAAGGACTAAGTACACTAGCCTTCTCCTTAAATATAAGTCCAATAAACGTACCAATAATAACAGCCATTATTAATATAATACTAGACTTATAACTCTTCATAAACTTCTTCATAATATCACCTTCCTAATACCATTATATTATTAACAAAGAAATAATATAAGTATCATAAATCCACACTAAAATATAAATAATTTTACCAAAATCCACATCTATGTTATAATGAATTTGAGGTAACTATGAAAAAATATATAAAATTAAATAATAACGATAATCATCTATCATTAGGTAACTTTACCAGAATAATAAAAGAAAATACTATCAATAAAACAAGTGCTCTTCAAACAGAAGTATTTAGTACTCTATTTAATACTACTAATATAAATGATACTACAATAAATAACTATTGTATTGGTATAAGAAGTATAAATAATGATTATAAGCAGCAGTATATAATATATAAAAAGAACTATCCAAAAGATAACTATATATTATTAGATATTATAATAAATTTATTAACTATAATCACTGGTAATATCTATTCAAATCTAACTAAAAAAGAAAAGATAGATTTAATAAATAATAATACCTTATTAAAAACAGTAACTATAAAATTATATAATATTAGTAAAAATGATAAAGAAGTATCTAAAGAACTATCAAGTAATCTATTAGAACTAATAAATAATAACAATCTATGCATTGCCCTTACTGAAATATTATTCTTTATCATATTAGATAAAAAACAACCTATCTATGAAGATAATATCAAAAAAGAAATAATAGAAAATCTTCTAAGTAACACTCTAGTATCCCCTCATGAACTCGAAGAATATCTAAATCTAAAACTAAGTGAAGGTATAAATTATAATTACTCATTAAATACCCTAGCCCAAAACAATAATCCCTATGCTCTATATGAATTAGGAAGAGAAGAATACAAAGGTTATATCAAAGGCTATCCAAGATATGATATAAGTTATAACTACTTCATTAGAGCCTCTTTAAAAGATCATCCAAGTAGTTATTATATGCTAGCTAAAATGTTAATAAATAAAAATATTGGAAATGGTACCAACAAAGATTTAAAACTAGCCTATGAATATCTAAATAAATCAACATCTCTAGGTAATATAGCCTCGGTTAATCTATTAGGAAATATGTATAAAGAAGGATTATATGTAAAAAAAGATATAAATAAAGCTATATCACTATATGAAGAAGCATCTTCACATAACTATGTTTATGCTTATAATAATCTTGGTAAAATATATGAAAATAACAAAGATTATCAAAAAGCCTTCAAGTGCTTTGAAAAAGCCTCCCTACTTGGAGAATCATATGCCCTAAATACACTTGGAGAATACTATCGTAAAGGAATATATGTAGATATAGATTTAAATAAAGCCTTCACTCTATATAATAAAGCCATTCAAGTACCAATAGATAATATCTATTACTATGCTTATTATAACCTAGCCAAATACTTCTATTTAACCGGAGATATTGTCTTAGTAAAAGATATAAATAAAGCAATTAACTATCTCACACTAGCGGGTACTAATAACATTATCGAAGCCTCTATCTTATTATTATATATTTATGTAGATAAATACCTAAAAGAACTAGATACCAGTATCATACCCAAGATAAAAGAACTAATTCTAACTATTGAAAAACATCCTAAGTATAATAAAGAAATAAAAAAAGAAATAGATAGCAATCTATTAAAACTAAAGCAAAATAAAAAAATAAATATAGATATTATATTCTAACTATATTTATTTTTCTTTTATATATTTATCACTAATATAAGTAAATAGTAGTAAATAAACAATACCAAGAAGATAACCTCCTAGTACATCAGAAGTATAATGAACTCCTAGATATATTCTAGTTAAACCAACTACTAGAATAAGTATTGATAATATACTAATTAATAAATATTTTATCTTTTTATTCTTAATATAATTATAAGTTAAATATATTAAATATCCATATACTACCATACTAACAGCACTATGTCCTGAAGGAAAACTCTTACCAGCCTCAGTAATAATATTAATACCACTAGGTCTATCTCTACCAATAATATTTTTAATTATTACATTATTAAGTACTACAATACCAAGTAAATTTAAAATAATACAAATATTAATCTTCTTATTTCTAAATATAAATAAAGATATAATAGTAACAATACCAATAACAATAGTACCACCTATATTAGTAATAATCTTCACTATCTTATCCATATTATTACTTCTTAATTTAGAAATAATATTATATCCAATATCATCTATATATAATTTATTCTTAGTAATAACAAATATCATAATAGTAGTAAATAATATTAAACACACTCCAAGTATTATCCATCTAATTTTCTTCCCTTTAATTATAATCACCCTCTTTTAACTTATCAACAAGTTTAGCATATACCTTCTTCATATGATCTTCACTTGAAGAACTAACCATTTTATCAATATCTATCCAGTTAACTCCGCTATTCTCATCTTCTTTAATTAATAACTTTTCATTTTCATCAGCCTCAAAAATATAAGTAGCATTTAAATGAATATGACTAGAAACAAATTTACCTCTCTTAATATGGCTTTTAACAGGTAATACATCTATAGCATAAAAGTCTTTAGATAAAGGTTTTAAGTTCTTAATACCAGTCTCTTCCATAACCTCTCTCATAGCCACATCAAGTAAATCACTTTCACCGTCAGCATGACCTCCCGGCCAAGCCCAAGAATTATAAATGTTATGATATATCATAAGTACTTTACTTCTATTCTTATTAACAACAAAAGCCGAACTACAAAAATGACCAAATATATTCTTCCTAGTTAATACATCATCAAAAGTATCTATAAACTTCAAAATATATTCCTTATCACTCTCTTCTTGCTCATCATAAGGTATATAATTAACAATTCTTTCTCTTAACTCATTCATAAATCACCACTCCATTTCATTTATCATTTATTTCTATAAGATTTTCAAAATATCTAATATTATTATCTAATATAATTTTAATTTTTTTATTTTCAATTAATCTATCTATCAAATAAACCCACATATTATCACTCAAATATATATCTTTCATTAATTTTTCTACTAGTTTGTTCATTTTAACTTTGCCTATTGATTTCAAATTTTCTAATATATAATTATCATAAAAATCAATTGAAACAGATTTTACATAGCCATCACTAATTATTCTAAAATCAGAGTTTTTACTAACTAAATCATTCCAAATTTTAACATTATTATCTATCTCTGTTTCTGTTAACTTATGTTCTAGTTTAGATAGTTCTTCTAACTCTTCCTCTCTCATTACACTAGGTGATAAATAATCTCTATTGTATTCATCACTATAAAGAACATATAGTTCATAATTATATTTTTTTATAATACTACAAATATATAACATAATTAAACTTGAATAAATATCTTTTCTACCTACCCAAACTCTTATTTTATTCTTCTTTATTATATTATCAATAATTGTATTATACTCATTTTCAAAATTAGCATCACTCTCTTCAAAATATAACTCTTCAGGTATCTTAATTTTATGATTTACAACATTAGATAAATCACCAATATTAAATTTAACATTAAACATTAAAATTCCCTCATTATTAAGTTTACTCTTTTTCATAGTAAAATAACAAGATCTACCAAACACTATATTTAATACATTCATTAATTTAACCTCCTAAAGCTTTAATAAATACTTTTTCCTATTTTAAACAACAATTTTAACTGGTTACAATTTGTAACCATTTCATTTTCTAATTTACAATTACTTATATAATCTTAAAACTTGATATTGATATACTTCATCATTTTCTGTATAACCAATTGAAATACCCTTTCCATTATTTGCTGGTTTACCAGAGTTAGGTTTTGTTTTTGCATCTTCTAGCAAAGTATCAATTTCCGAATCAGTAATTTGATTATTATTTGCTCTAATTAAATATTTAATATATGAAGTTGCATTATCTTCATACTCACCAGTTTTATCTACATACAAAAGCGTATAATTTACAATTTCAGTAGACTTATCTCCAGTATGTTCTTCTGGAACCACTACTAAATAAATACCCTCAATTAATCCATACCAATACTGATTATTACTTTCAGTTAAATAATCAGGTGATGCAGGATTTAATGAACTATTATCTACTACTTCAGTATTAAACTTTGCCACCAAAACATCCACTGTTTCTTTTTCTACAAAGCCATTCTTTTCTTGACTTTCCTGTAAATCTTTCTTAGTCTCTTCAATATCAGATTTACCACATCCAGTTACTCCAAGCACCATAACCCCACACATTAAAATAGCCAATATTGTCTTTTTCATATTCATTCCTCCATTCTAACAAATCACTATTATACATTAAACTATCATTCACTACTTACACTTGAGATCACAATTTGTGATCTCAAATTAACCATTTTATTTTTCTCTTTTCGAACTAATTCCATTTTGGAATAAGTTGAACTTTTATCTAATTAATTTTTTATATTTTATCTTTTTTCTAACAAACACACACTCTCCACATGTTTCGTATTAGGAAACATATCAAATAAAGTAATATCTTTAAGTTCATACTTACTCTTTAACACATTAATATCTCTAGCCAAAGTAATAGGATTACAAGATACATAAACTATTCTCTTAACATTACTATTACAAAGTAACTCAGTAGTAGTCTTATCAAGTCCACCTCTCGGAGGATCAACAACAACTACTTCCTCATTAATACTATTAATATCACTAGCCCTTTTACATTCAAAACTAATATTATCTATATCATTAATCTTTTTATTTAAATTAGCCCCTTCTACTGCATCACTATTAATCTCAATACCCCTTACTCTATTAAAATTATCTGCTAAATATATACCTATAGTACCAGCACCACAATATAAGTCAAGTAGGCTTTCCCCCTTACCCGCAGATTCCTTAACTTTATCATATAGCTTACTAATCATATCAGTATTAACTTGAAAGAAAGATTTGGGATATACTGCATACTTATATTTATCTACATTAATAGTAATATAATCATTACCATATATAACCTCATCATTAAGTACTATACTTTTAACCATACCTTTAAGACTATTTATAATCATATCTTTATCAGTATCCCCACTTAATATAACCATAATCTCATTAGTACCTTTAATAATAACATCATTTATTCCAGTTAAATCAAGTTTATTAAGAGTATCAATAACTCTATTAATATTATCATTAACTAAATAACACTTATCAATATTAACAAGATTATTACTCTCTTCCTCAGTTAATGAAACCTTACCATTAAATACCTTTAACCCAATCTTATTGCGGTATCCATATTCCTTATAATTAGAAATAATCTCTGGATTAACATCATATCCAGCATATCTCTTCATAATATCTATTACAGATTCCTTCTTATATACCAAAGCCTTATCATACTTAATATACCCAGTACTACATCCACCACAAGTATCAAAATAAGGACATATACTCTTTCTTCTATTACTACTTTCCGTAATAATATTCATAGCCTTACCAATAGAATAATTCTTCTTATCTATAGTAATTCTAACATCAACAACTTCTTCAGGTAATACTGAAGGAACAAATAATACCTTATCATTAATTCTACTTATACCTCTAAAATCATGAGATAACTTATCAATTTTCACTATCATAAACATCACATATATATCATAACATAAAAAGAAAAAGAAGTCTACGACTTCATAAGTTCATTAATAATATCTTCCATAGTAACAATACCAAGAAAATTATTCTCTCTATCAGTAACAAGAGCCATATGTGCTCTAGCACCATGTAATACCTCAAGACAAGATGTCAAATTAGTATTCTTACTCACAGTAACAGGTTCCTTAACATTTCTCTTAATACTAATAGTCCCATCATTAAGTATCTCATCAAGTAAATCAACCTCATATAATATACCAACAATCTTATTATCTTTAGTAATTATAGGTATTCTATCATGATGATCTCTAAAAATACATTTCCTTACCTTGAAAGAAGAATCAGTATCATATAAATAAGAAACATTCTCTTTACTAATCATAATATTCTGTACTCTTAACTTCTTTAATATAACAGCCTTTTGAATAAAAGCACTCTCTTTCTCTTCAATAACACCCTCATCTTTAATAGTCTTAACTATCTCAACAAGTTCATCTTTAGTGGCAGTTACTTTATGTTTATTTTTTACTTTCCTTTCAAATTTAGAAATTATCTTGTTTATTGGAGTAAGAATAAACATTATAGTTTTTAATACTAATGCTAGTCTTATTGCCACCACTTCTGAATATTCTCTTCCCAATATTTTAGGAGTTATCTCTGTAAATATTAAAATAATCAAAGTAAGTATAATTGTAACTAGTGTTACAGAGCCATCACCATATAAATTAGAAAAATAATAAGTAGTAAACGAACTTACCATAACACTACATACACAGTTAACTACAAGTATTGAAGTAATAGCCTCCGAATACTTAGAATATAACTTATATACCATCTTAGCCTTCTTATTCTTATTTTCCATAAGTTTCTTAATTCTAATAATATTAAGAGAAGAATAAGAAGATTCAAGTAGTGAAGTAATAACAAGTGCACATAATAAAAATATAATAACTAAAATCATAACACTAACCTACTTTCCTTACAATAAAAGTCCTCTCCTTTATAAATACCAATCTTATTATTCTTAATATTCTTAGTAATAACATCATAGCTCATTTTAATAAAACATCCTTTACTATAATTATAACTATAAAAACTATTATCATAACTAATAACAATAAAATGTTCCTTACTCTCATCACTATCAAGTAAAAATAAATTATTAATTCTTATATCATAATTAGGAGTATACTTATCAAAAATATCTTTACATATCTTTGCTAATTCAATAACACCAACATTACTAATATTAGTACTTCTTTCAAGTACTCCAAGTATATCACTAAGCATATTATCCTTAGTATAATCAAGACCTCTAAGTTCATTATCAATAATCTCATTAGTATAACTATTCTTTATATAAAATATCTTTCTATCAATATCTTTATTATCATTATACTTATCAAAATACTTAGTACTAAAACCACCTTGTATATTATATAAATCATTATATAAATCTACAATTAAAAAGCTATCATCAACATATATTTTATTACCTATATTACCATTAATATCGCTATTAATAAGTTCTGACTTAATACCTATTCTAGAACATAAATACATAAGTAATTTAGATATACAAGCACTAGTAGTCTTACCACTAGTAATAGAACCCCAAATATTATTAATAATACTAACACTACTAAAAGATATCTTTTCATTCTTATTATCCATAGTATTAATATCTGCACTAAGTATTTTACCTAATGCTATATATAAATATCTAACCTTCTCTATATTAGATAAATTATTAGGTATATTATTAATAATACCATTAATAATATTCTCACTATTCTTAAACATACTATAAGTAGCATATATAAATCCATTCTTATTATTAATAGTATCAGTATAAGAATATCCTTTTCCATATTCTAAAAAATAATTAATAACATCACTATTAAAAGAATCTATAGATAGATTAATATATTTAGTATTATTATTAATATTACTAATATCATTCATAGTATTAACACTTACAATAACATTTGTATTATTCATACTATCACCATAATAATTGTACTACATAAAAAGAAAAAAAGAAAGTAAATAAACTATATGTTTACTTATTTTCTTTATATTTTATTCACTATAAGCCTTATTCTAAGTCTTATTAGTGTTATTCTTAGCCTAATTCTTAGTCTAAGAATAATTCTATTATATATAAGCCATATCTATATACTTAGATATTACTTAGTATATTTATAACTATATTATTTAGTATATTTATAACTATTATTATAATTATTCATACTATTAAAATATTTTTGATAAGAAATATAATTATTCTTATATAAATAATTTATCTTTTTAATATTATTATCTCTTCTCCTTTTATTACTACTTTTTATCTTAATAATAGTTTTATTATTTCTAATATAAAACATATAACCTAAATATTCAAAACCATGATAACTATCATATATATTAGTTTTATTTTTATTAATATTTAATTTATATTTTTTATTTAAAATATATTCTATTTCTTTTAATGATTTCTTTAATCTATCTTTATCATTAGATATAATAATATAATCGTCCATATATCTTACCATATATTTTAAATTTAAATTATGTATAATATAATGATCTAATTTATACAAATAAAATATAGATAATATTTGACTAGTCATATTACCTATAGGTAATCCTTTATTATATTCATATAATGGTAACTTATTTATTTCTTCACTTCTATTTTTATCTTTAATTAATAAATTATTTTTAACACTATTAATTACTTCATTAATATATTTTTCATTAGTACTATCTATTATACTACTTACTATTTTATATTCTTCTTCATTTAATTTATCTTTTAATAATTTTTTTAACACATCATGATCTATACTATAAAAATATTTACTAATATCTATTTTTAGTATATAAAATCTATCATATTTTTTATTTAATTCAATATATCTTTTAAGTAATTTAATAGCATAATCATATTCCATATTCTTTCTAGTAGCACAATTTCTCATATCTAAATATTTATTTAATCTATGTAACAATATAAATCTAGCTACATAATGATTAATAATCTTATCCTTCATATTTAAACTCATAACTATTCTATATTTAGGACTATTAATAGTAAATATATTATATCTTTTAATTTTATAATTATTATTCTCAATTATATTCTTAATATCATAAATATTTTCTATCTTATTCCTCTCAAAATTATAAACTTTATTCTTATTTTTAGTATTAACACTTACTTCTTTTTCATAAATATCTATTATATCATTAACACTTACTTTCACTCTTAATCCATCCATATATCATTTTAGTAATAACAAGTAAATTATTACTTAATTTTTCACAAACTTTATTATTAATATATTTATTCTTTAGACATCTTTCTAAATAAAAATCTAACATACTAATCTTACTCAATATATCTTTATAGTATTCATTTTTATTATCACTATTATAATTACATCTATATACTAAATATAATATATCATAACTAGTATTATATAATCTTTCCTTAATTACTCTATCTTTATTTGGAATATTAATAACTATATTATCTATACTATATATAAATAATTTAATATTTTTTACTATCTTAAAATCATTCATACATTTTCCTCAATCAAATCTAATAATTTACTAACTTCTTCTTCAGTCATATTATTAACTTTATTTATAATCTTACTTACTCTATAATCTAAGTCTATTTTCTTTTTACCTTTTTCTAGATAACATTTATATTTATTCTTATTACCATACATCTTCTTATTTACATCTTCCATATTTTCTTTAACAATATAACTAACACTATTATTTTCTAATATATTAATAACTTTATTAATAGTATTAAGTGGAAAACCTACTTTTCCATTATTTATTTTATAATTACATAAATATGATAATACAATAGCATCATCATCAAAACATATATAAAACCCACCTGATTTTCTTAAAATTACACTATTCACTTCTTATACTCCTTTTTACTTCTAATAATATATCTTTTATATAAGACATATATAAATATTTATAATAATTATTTACTTCATAGTTATTTATACTAAGTATTTCTAAATTATCTAATACTATAAAATTAATACTATATTTTTTTAATAAATATAACTTATTATCAAAATTAATATAATCTAATATTCTCTTATCCTTATCAAAAGAATAATAATTTTTATTTTTCATTATTAATACTATATAATCTTTATATATATTCTTAGTAAATTCATATCTATTTATCATACTCATAATTTTTACCCCTTATTTTATTCCATAAAAAATAGTGCTAATATAGGCATAAAGAAAATGATTCAATTTCTTGAATTATTTTCTATAAAAGCCTATACTAGCACTTTTATTAATAATATCTATAGTTCTAGGTATACCCGTAGATATAATCCATCTATAGTCTAACATTTAGAGATAAATATCTCAAGGATAATTTCTGTCCTTTAAAGCCCTGTCATACTAAGCCTTAACCTAGTAGAAACCCACTACATAAAGGGCTGGACGCACGCCATTGTTCGAATTATACGCATTGTTGTTATTCAAGTTGCCGGACGAATTCACATTGAACACATTGTTCGCATTGCTGGAATTAGGGGTGTCGATCTTATTATGGAAATTACCCTATCAAGAATAAATCCTAGGGCGACTAACTTTCGTTACCGCCATTGCACCTAACGGACTTCGCCCGTTTAAGGTGCCTATTATCAAGTTTTTCCTACCAAAGTTATTTCAAATTAATTGCTTACGCAATTAATTTGTACGGATTGCTCGAAGTTCCATCTCCTGACTCTATTGCTAGATCAGAGGCAAGATAAAGGACTGGACGCACGCCATATATCGAACTATACGCATAGCTGCTATTCAAGTGGCCGGACGAATACACAGCGAACACATAGTACGCAATGCTGGAATTAGGGGTTAAAGTCCACTGAAAAGCACTATTAAATAACCAATCATTACTTTTACATGTTGAATTATCATAATTAACCAAAGTCTGTGTACATTTACTTAAATCTGCTGCATAGCCATAATCACTTGGATATGCTAGTGCTATTTTACCTGTCCATTTTGTAGGTCTATTTGAATCTACTTTTGTTCCTCTTTCATATTCATAAATTTGATTAGAATATACAGAATAGCTATACCATCCACCAATATTCCAAGTCTCTTCTGATATTAGATTTCTTGTGGTATCATTTTTTATTCCTGCACTTGTAAAATCACAATCTTTCGTAGCATTGTTTTGACCGCTATAACATTTGCCTGAGGCACTATTCCAATATAAACTCTGGCCTAATCCATTGTCATTAGAATCTATTGTATAATAATCGCTTGAATTAAGTAACTTCATTAATCTTGCTGTCGTCCAATCGTTCTTACCAGTATTTGTTTCTGCTCCTGTACTGGTATTTTTATTATCCCATGAATAGTTTCCAATAGATGTATTTCTTATTATTTTTACTTTACCATTAAACACACCTATTATTCGCCATAGTTCACATGTACTTGACGATTGGTTACTATAATCAGAGCAATTAAAATATATATAATTATTAGGACTTGCCCCATAATAACGAATATTGCCACCACTTAGTCCATCATTCATTAATGATACTGAAGGGGCTGTATTATAAATAATACTATTATTTGTAACAGTTTCTTTTGCCGCATCCATATATACATTTGTTATAGTTTCTGCAGCAGTAAGTCTCTTTAACACTGCTCCTTCTCCATCAGCATGTAATTTAAAACTAAATGTTTTATTCATCATAGTATTTGGATTAGTATAATTCTCTCCATCTATCCATATGTATAATGTATATGATGTCTTTGATGTAGATATACTTTCATTAGTTAATAATACTATATGATTAGTATTATTCTTAGTACAAGTAACTGTATTACTAGTTAGATAACTATCACTAAAGTTTCCTTCTTTTACTTTGGTTGTACCTTTATATAATTCATATCTAAAACTTTTATCTTTTAATCCTGTATCTATACTAGTTATATCTAAATACATATTAAATACTAATCCTGCAGTATCTGCCTTTACACTTATATTCTTTATTATACCTTTACTTTTATCTGATACTGGTCTTAAATTAGCATTTATATCACTACCTCCATTAAAGGTAACTGTAGCAGCTCCTACTCCTGCAACAATTTTTGTAGTATCACTATCACTAGTAGTCCATACATACCAAGCATAAGTTCCCCCAACTATAGCTATTAATACTAAAAGTGATATACCAGTTATTAAAAATATTTTCTTTTTCTTATTCATTACTTATCACCACTTTCTATACTCATACTTATATTTCTTTTATATACACTAGATAATATATCATTAGAATTATCATTATTTACTAAACTACCATCTATCCATATATATACTGTTAACTGTTTTACTTCTTTATTTATTTCTATATTATTATATATAGGTAAATTACCAGTACCATTACTTATAGTATAAGTATCTTTTAAGTTAACTTTAATTACCGAAGATAGTCTTCAGTATAAGTACTTGCTAAACTAAAATTAGCAGGATTACTATCACTACCTATATCTTGTCCTTTAACATAATTAACATCAAAACATTCACTAGTACCAGATATATTAACCACTCCAGACCAAGATAACCAAGCATAAGTAATACTTACTGATACTATTATTATTAATAACCTCCTAATAACTACCAGTAATTTGTACTGTATCAGCACTTATTTTAGCAGTAAATCTATTATCATTAAGTGCTGTATTAATTAAATTAGCATCTAGCCATATATAAATATCAAATGTTGTATTTGTACTCTTAAGTACATATTTATCTACTATTGTAATAGGAGTACCTGCTACTGCAGTACTAAAATTACCACTCTTAGTATATACCGTAGTACCACCATTAGTACCAGTAACTTCCCACTTTAAAGCAGCAATATTAAGTCCTGTAATACTAGTAGGTGTAATATAAATATTAAATGCTGAAGGTACACTACCACTATTTATTTTAGCAGTCGCTACTGAATGAAGTCCTCCTGACTTATCTTCTGATGGCATTAACTGAATACCAGTAATATTCTCTGTTATAGTATAATCAACATCCATCTTACCAGAATTATTATTTACATTCCCTTCATTAGTTCTAGCAACAATATAAGCGTAACTAGCGGCCCCTATTACTATACAAAGTAACAGAACAAATACTATATATAACACTATCTTCTTTTTCTTATCCATAAAATCACTGCTTTCTCATAATAGTATTTACTTTTAATAAGGCTGAAAACTTCTTATTCATAAGGTCATTTTGACTAACATCAGCTTTATTAGCTATCCAAACTCTAAAAGAGCATTGATAAGTAGTATTAATATTAAATGTACCAGCAATAGTACTCATATCACCAATAGAAACATTAGTACCTGTAGTTATTGTAGTACCATCACCACTACCAATAGTTTTTTGACTATTATTACCATCAGTACAAATAAGACTATATTTAAAATCACTTACTTTTAAAGCATCATCTATCTTAACATTAATTAATGAAACATTAACATAAGCATCATAACCACTTAATATAGTAGCATTAGGTGTTATAGAAAAAACATTAGCTTTAGCATATTCAGTAACTTGAGCATCATCTAAAGGAACACCAGTTTTAACATTTACATAATTATTATCAGTAAATACTACTGAAATACCATTATTAATAGTACCTGTACCAACATTTATATCAGTAGAAGTAGCAGTATAGTAAGCATATGAACTACCCATCATAAAAACAAATATAGCACTAGCGGCAATTGTCAAAACAAAAATCATTTTACTAAATTTCATTTCCTATCACCTCTATCTATTAACCTACTATTATATTACCATATTTTGATTTTATTATCAATAATTTTAATAAAATTATCTTCACTTTATTTTAATATCAAGTAATATAAAAATATATATATTTGGCTTATATATAATAGATATGTAGATATATTCTTTTTAGACCAAGGACTAAAAAGAACACTCTAAGACCAAAACAATAGGCTTAGAGTGCTAATAATAAATAAATTAAATATCTAAATTATGATATACATTCTGAACATCATCTAAATCATTCAAAGCATCAATCAAATTAACAACTTTCTCAGTACTTTCCTCATCAAGTTCCATATAATTATTTGGTACAAAAGTAACTTCACTAACAATAAACTTATCATAACCCATATTAGTTAAAGCATCTTTAGTCTCTATAAAACTATTAGAATCAGTATAAATAACATAACTATCATCTTCAGTAACAAAATCAAGTATATCTAAAGAAAGAATATCTTCCATAAGTTTATCTTCATCATATACTTTTTCAAGTACTAAAACACCTTTTCTTTCAAATAAATAACTAACAGAACCAGCAGTACCTAAATTACCCCCTCTTTTAGTTAAAGTACTTCTTACAAATCCAGCAGTTCTATTCTTATTATCAGTAAGACAATCAATCATAATGGCCACACCAGAAGGACCATATCCCTCATATCTAACAGATTCATAATTCTCACCATTACCAGCATTCTTAGCCTTATTAATCGCAGACTCAATATTAGCCTTAGGCATATTCTCACCCTTAGCTTTTTCTATAACCATTCTTAGTCCCGGATTATTTTCAGGATTAGGATCACCACTCTTTGCAGCTACATATAGTTCTTTAGCAAGTTTCTGAAAAACCTTACTTCTTTCACTATCAATTGCCCCTTTTTTTCTCTTAATCGTAGACCATTTACTATGTCCTGACATAAATCTTCCTCCTCATAATTTTCTTTTTATATAATACTATTATTTTCTCTCACAGTCAAGATATATTTAAATATATTAACCAATATAACCAAGTATTACCGGTCCTAATATAATAAGTAATATAAGTGGTATAAAGAAAAATACTGATATAACACTTATCTTAATAGGTACCCTACTAATCTTAGCTTTAACCTCTAATATTCTTCTTTGTCTCAAATAATCAATCTGACTATGCATAGTATCAATAATACTACTACCATACATATTAGACTGCGTAAGAGATAAAATAATATTATTAATACTATCCGAAGGTATAAACTTCTGAATATCACTCAAACTCTCATTCAAACTCTTACCAAACTTAGTCTGTCTCAAAGCCTCTTTAAACTCCAAAGACAATTCTCCATCAACACTATTAATAGTAACAGATATAGCCTCATTCAAATTTCTCCCCGTCTGAAGAGACAAAGTCAAAACCTCAAAGAAATATATAGCTTCACTATTAAGTTTCTCCGTTCTCTTCTTAATTTTTCTATTCAAAAATATCTTCTCAAATAAAATATAATAAATTATCATTACAAATGGTACATAAACATAACCATAGTCAAAAGAAACAAATACAACTATTCCCAAAACTATCATCGTAATTAATCTAATATTCAAAAAAGTCAAAGTACTAACTTTTGAAGATACTCCAAGTAAATTAATCTTTTCATCAATTTTATTAAGTACTTTCTTACTATATAAATTTCTTAAAGAACTATCATTTTTTCCCTTAACCTTCTTCATATTACTCATCCACCTTTAATGTTCTTAGTAAAGTTACCAAGTATATAATAAACATAATCACAATAATAGCCACTATTATATATCCAAGAGTAGAACTAAATAAAGGATTAAAGTATGTTGGATTAAGTAAGTAAACTATTCCTACAAAAAATATTGGTACAATACTAAGTATAATAACTACAATCTTAGGAGCAGAACTAATATTCTTCATTTCTTCTTTTAACTTCTTCTTATCAAATAAAGTTCTCTCTATCGAAGAAAATACCTCTACTATATTACCACCAGTCTTATTAAGAACAGTAAGAGATGAAGAAACATAAACAGCCTCCTGTAGTTTAACCCTTCTAGCAAATCTTTCAAAAACAGTATCAACAGATAAACCATATTTCATATCCAAATACATCTTCTTAAATTCATCACCAAGAGGATAAGGAAGCTCCACACTAGCAGTTTGTAATGCCTGAAGTGTACTCTTACCAGCCTTAAAACAATTATTCATAATAATTATCGCTCTAAGTAAATCATTTTCTATATTTCTAGTCTTTCTCTTATAATTCAAAAATAGTAATATATCAAGTAAATAATACCCAATAAAATAATTAATAATATATCCAAATAAAGAGAAATAATTAGTAGTAAATATTTGTGATATAATAGTTAAAATAATAAATACTATCGATATAATAAATTTATTAGTAATAAAGTCAACACTCTGTACTCTATCTCTATCTTTATATTTAATATATCTTTCATATTTCTTACTTCTATTAGTAAGATAACTACTCTTCTTAACTACTTTTCTAAATTTACTAACAAAAGATATATATCCATTAGCCATCTTATCACTAAAAGATAATTCTTCTTTTTTTATTGGCTCCAAAGAATAATACTTAATTCTCGCCGCCTTTCTATCTCCTAGTACATTTCTAAATAAAATAATGATAATTATCAAAAGCAAAATAAGCAATATACCATGTATAATAAATATTATATTCATAATTATCATCCCTTCTTTTCTAATTAAATATATCTTTAATATCTATACCTTTTCTTGTAATCTTATCATAAACTCTAGGTTTTCTCTTATAAACACCAAATTCTCCCATTACACTTCCATCATTAGCCACTCCAACTTGTTTAAATGAAAATATCTCTTTAAGAACAATCTCCCCATCTTTAATACCATCTATCTCACTAATAGAAGTAATCTTTCTCTTACCATCAGATAATCTATCTATTTGAACAATCAAATCAATAGCATTAGCTATATATCCCCTAACAGCGGACACTGGTATTTCCATCTCATTCATTAAAATCATTGTCTCAAGTCTATTAATAGTATCAACAGAATTATTAGCATGTAATGTTGTAAGAGAACCTTCATGACCAGTATTCATAGCTTGCATCATATCAAAAGCTTCTTTACCTCTTACTTCACCCACGATAATACGATCCGGTCTCATTCTAAGAGAGTTTCTAACTAAATCTCTAATAGTAACCTCTCCTTCACCCTCGTAATTAATAAGTCTTGTCTCTAACGAAATAACATGTTTCTGATGAAGCTTAAGTTCTGCAGCATCCTCAATAGTAATAATTCTCTCATCTTCTCCTAGAAAACCAGATAATATATTAAGAAGTGTCGTTTTACCAGTACCAGTACCACCAGATATAATAATATTAAGTTTAGCCTGAACAGCAGCCTCAAGGAATCTTGCCATATTAACAGTAAGAGATCCTCCTCTTAATAAATCATCAATAGATTCTAATTTCTTATTAAACTTTCTTATCGTAAGAACAGGTCCCTTCAAACTAAGTGGTGGAATAACAGCATTAAGTCTTGAACCATCTCTAAGTCTAGCATCAACCATCGGATTAGCGGCATCAATAGTTCTACCAAGAGGTTGTACTATTCTCTGAATAGTTCTAATAATATGTTTATCATTAATAAAAGATACTGTCTCATCTTTAACTATCTTGCCATCTATTTCAACATATATCTCATTAGGAGCATTTACCATTATCTCAGTAATAGCATTATCTTGTAACAAAGGAGTAATAGGACCATATCCCATTATTTCATTCTGAATTAAATTAAAAATATGTCCTCTCTCTAAAGTACCCAAATCATATCCACTTAAAGTCTTATCAATCTCATTATTAATATAATCCTCAAGTAAACCATCATCAGGAATATTCTCTTCAATTAAGTTCTGAACTATCTTTGTTCTAAGACTATCAAGTAGTCCTTTATCACTAAATATATCATAATCCTTCAAATTACTTTTAGGAGTTTCTTTGGGCTTAACATCAAAAGCCTCTGTGAGTGTCTTCTTAGCCATCTTACTTTCCCTCCTTAATATGCTTATCATCAATAAGGTCAAGTGCCATCTTTCTCATATTAGCAACATCTTTAGAATGAAAAGTATTAATTTTCTTATTCAAAGTAAGTATCTCACCATTCATAACATACTTATCAATATTCTTTATATAATAATTACTAGATATAGTATAATCAACATTACTATCAATCGTAGCCCTAATATCATACATACTCATATAATCCTTGCCAGTATCTCTAGAATTATTTAAACAAATCAAATAATTCTTCTTATCAGTATCAATAAAGACACTAAGTAAACTCTTCATATTCTTTAAATCCACTAGATCATTAATAATTATAAATAAAGACATATATGAATAATCAAGAACAGTCAAATTAATATCATTAAGTACATGAGAAGTATCCACAAGTACCACATCATATTCCTTTTTAGCGGCATCAAATATAAGAGGAATATACCTACTATCAACTTTCATTGCTTCTCTAGGGTCTCTAGGAGCAGCTAATACATCAATATTAGAATTATAAGAAGTAACATACTTACTAAGTTCTGTAAATCTATTATTAGCCATACTATCCACTAACATAAATATATCCTTAGTATTCTTAATATCAAGAGATACTGCTATACCACCAGAAAACAAATCCATGTCAATAATTAATACTCTTTTACCAAGTTCACAATAAATACCTGCTAAATTAAGAAGTATTGTTGTCTTACCAACACCACCCTTTACTGAAGATACACTTATTATTTTACCATTCATAGTATCAACCTACCTTCTCTATTCTTTTATTACCATTATCCATATAACCAGTATATTCACTTCTGGCCTCAATTAAATCAAAATTAAATACCTTACCAAAAGTTCCCTTTATAGTCTTAGTAAGAGTTACATTAACCTTACCATTATCTATAAGTACAGATACACTACTAAGATTATTAGTATTCCTATCTATCAAATCAATTAAATCATTTTCATCTACTTTATCAATATTATCTAGAGCATAATCTATTACCATATAACTAACATTAGAAAGTTTGTTCTTTTCATACATGGCATTACCAATATCATATACAAGTACAAACATAAGTAATATAATTGGCATAATAACTACAAATAGGACTAAACTTTGTCCTTTATTATTAAGTCTTATCATTAGGTATTACCCTTTCTACTGTAATCTTATATGGATTACCAAGTATCAAATTAAGTCCTGGAGTTATAACCTTAACACTCTCAGTAATAGTTATATTAGTATATTGATTATCTTCTTTCATAGTTATATCTAAGTCAGTATATTTCTTATTAATATCCTCTATAGTAGTACCATTCTTAACAAGTAATGCAATATCCATACTATCATTTTCCAGTTCATTTTTCTTACTTAAAATAGTACCAAAGTCAACAATAGCAAACAATATCAATATAAATACTGGTAATATCAAAACAAATTCCACTAAAGCTTGACCCTTTCTATTCATTAGACACTCTCCCTATTATCTATTTCATTATAGCAAAAAAAAGAAAAAAAAGAAAGATATTTCTTTCTTTTTCTTTATTTATTTCTTACTACTATTTTTAGTATTATTTTTCTTATTTTCTGTTTTAACAACTGGAGTATCATCATCATCTTTCTTAAAGATAAGATATAGAAGTCCTAATACTACAAGAATAATAAGTATTATAATAACAACTTTTTCTGCAGTACTATCAGATTCTTCATCGTCAGTTGTAACAGGAGTATTACCTTTTCTAGTTACAATTAGTTTATACTCTTTTACATCACCATTTTCTGCTTTAACAGTAATAATAACAGTATTTTTACCAGTCTTAAAGTTTTCATTACCAGTAATTTCTACTCTAGATCTAGAGTCCTCTGCAATAGCAGTAATATCTAAAGATTTAACATCATTATTAACACTTAGTTCATACTCTAAAGTATCTCTATCAAATTTAATTTCATAGCCTTTAGCTTCAAGTGTTTTCAAATAATTATTTGAAGAATAATAGTATACTACTGGTGTAGGAACTACTGGAGGTTTTTCTTTTATTATATATACAGTATAAACCTTAGTACTACCATCTTCAGCAGTTACAGTTATAATCGCAGTAGTTTTATCTTCAGTAAGTTCATATTTAAATAAACCATCTACTGTTGATAAAGTATCCTCTAAAGAACCAGATAATATAACTTCCTTAGTATCATATGGAACAGTTAAAGTATATACAGTAACATCTTTATCAAATGAAGTATCAAATGTACCAACACTAGCATTTAGTGAATATAAATTATTAATTGAACTCTTTCTAGTTATATTAACGCTAACACTAACTTCCTCAAATTCATTAATAATCATATCATTAGCTACGCTACCATTTAAAGTAACAGTGCCTTCACCATCATTAATAGCCATAAATTCAAATGTTACAATAGTAGTACCATTTGTAAGTTCAGTACCTGCTCCTACAAATCTACCATCTTCATTATAAGTACCAATTAAATTTTCATTAAATAGTACATCAACCAATTTAAGATTATCACTATAAGTAATTAAACCATCAATACCATTAATATAGTCTTCTAAGTCTGTAGAATTAATAACTAAACTAGTTCTGAAAGTATCACCAACATATAAATCTTCAGTATCACTACCAAATACTAGACTTAAATCAGTATTTTCTCTTTCTTTTTCAGAATTATTTAAATATCCATTAATAGTCATAATATCTTCAAAAGTAATAGTTCCAAATGGATCTTCCTCATATTCGCCTTCTACCTCAGTCTCATGACTAGTAGAATATAAGTCCATTGTAGGAATCATTTTATCATTAAGATATCCTTCCATTGTAGGTATCATATCATCTGCACTAAAAATACTATCATCAGTAATGTCTCCCATTACATATACTTTATAAATTGCTTCACTTAAACCTTTAGTAAATTTTAAAGTATATCCATTCTTAATAAGAGTTTCACTAACTGGAGTATCCTCACCGGAAATATCTCCCTCTACAGGTGTTTCTCCCTCTACAGGTGTTTCTCCTTCTACAGGAGTTTCTTCTTCTTTTAATGTAACAAGATTATTATCTTTATCAAATACTTCAAGTTTAATACCATTATTTTCATTTAATAAACTATATAAGTATTCCATAGTGGGAACTGTAGGTAATAAAGGTAATTCCTTAGCATTAACTATAAAGTTACCCTTTTCAAATACATATTCCTCGTAAAGATTATTTAAAGCCTCATCAAAACTATTACCTTCTACTTCATAAGTAACTTTAGCTTTATATTCTAAAGTTGAAGTTTCAACCTCAGTTTCTTCACTAACCTCAGTAATAACAACCTTATCAGTGTATTCTATAATAGTATTATATGAATTAGTTAAGTCTATTTCACTACCTTCTATAGTAGCAGTCTTAAGTTCCATACCAGTCATAACAACACTATCATTATCATTTACTTTAATACTATAATTCTTAGTATCATCTAGTTTATCGCCAGATATAGTTAATATCTGTCTATATTTACCAGCAGTAACATTATATTCAAATACGCCATCATTTTCAGTTCCATCTACTACAGAATTATCAAGTGTATTCATTAAATATCCATTAACCACTAGTTCTTTAGTTTCATCTTTAATTTCAGTATCATTATTAGTTATTTCATCTGCTAAAACTTTAGCAACTGAAGATAATTGTGAAAATATTAAAGTTAAAACTAAAAATATCTTAGTTATTTTCATTAATTTCTTTTTCATTATATTCTTCCTTTCCTATTTTATTTTATATAATTATTTTGTAACATCGTAATGAAATTCTCCCCCTTAACGAACACCTCCCAATATAAATGATAGTCTTTCCTTTCTATCATTGTCATAATCAGTATAACACACATTTCGACAATTTTTAACTACTTTACACTTTTTTTACACTTTTTAATATAAATTTATCAATAAAACAAGCAAGTTTTCCTTGACTTACCATATCATTAATTATATAATATTATTGCTTAGCAGCGGATACTATCTATTTTAGTAATGTGTCATTTATAAGTAACTAAGGCTGCATAGCGAAAGTATGCTAAAGACACCCTATTAAAATATAGTATGCCTTCTAAGAGAAGGAGGAAAGAAAAATGGCTAGATATACAGGCCCAAATAACAAACAAGCAAGAAGAGTATCATTCTCAATACTTGAAAATGGTAAAGATATTGCAAAAAGACCTTATGGTCCAGGACAACATGGTAAAGACAAGAAGAGAAAACCTTCTAACTATGCTATTCAATTAAATGAAAAACAAAAAGTTAGATTTATGTATGGTATTTCTGAAAAACAATTCAAAAAATTAGTAAATGACTCTGCAAAAATGAAAGGTGTTCATGGTGAAAACTTACTTATCTTACTAGAAAGTAGATTAGATAATTTAGTTTATAGAGCTGGATTTGCTACTACTAGAAGAGGTGCAAGACAATTAGTTAACCATGGTCATATCACTGTAAATGGTAAGAAAGTTGATATTCCATCTTACAGAGTTAAACCAGGAGATGTTATTGCTATAAAAGAAAATTCCGCAGATCACAAAGGAATTGAAATAGCATTAGCTAACAAGATTAAAAGAGTTGACTTTATTAATTATGATGAAGCAAAAAGAACTGCTACATATGTTAGATATCCTGAAAGAAGCGAATTAAACGCTGACATCAATGAATCACTAATCGTAGAATTCTATAGTAGAGTATAGTTTATATACTCTATTTTTTTATGTTCACTCTAAGTCTAAGGTCTTAGAGTGTTATTTTTAGCCTGTAGTCTAAAAATAAGGACTATCATATATAAGCCATAACTATATACATAGAGATTACAATCACCAAAACAAATATTATTTACTTTCTTGCGTATAATAGATACTTTACGAAACAAATTATTATTTAAAACAAAACAATTGACTTTGATAAAATATGTTATATAATATTGATTGAATACATTTTCATAGAATACACTTAACGAATATTTATTAATAATTCAAAATATAAAAAAGACTAAGACTGTTGAAACAGTGAAATATACTGGATGAGAAATAAAGATGTTATTTCTTATCTAGGATTATGGGAAAAACTTAATAACGAAAATTTCAAAGGTGTCGAATTCGACACGTTTAAAAATGAAGCTGGTAGTAATAAGTTTAAAATATCTCCACAAAAATGGATTAAAGAAACTAATGCAATTGGTATTATATCAAAATCAGGTAACAATGGCGGCACATTTGCTCACTCTGATATTGCATTAGAATTTGCAAGTTGGCTAAGTCCCGAGTTTAAATTATATTTAATCAAAGAATTTGAAAGATTAAAAAGAAATGAAGCGTATAAAGAAAAAATTGATTGGAATGCAAGTAGAGTATTATCTAAGGCAAATTATAGAATACATACAGACGCAATTAAAAATTCAATTATTCCTAATTTAGTTACAGATTTTCAAAAAAAGCTCATATATCCAACCGAAGCAGATTTATTAAATGTTGCTTTATTTGGAATGACTGCTAAAGAATGGAAAGAAAAAAATCCAAACTTAAAAGGTAATCAAAGAGACTACGCCGACATTAGACAATTATTAGTGCTTTGCAATATAGAGAACTTAAATGCTATAATGATTAATGATAATATTCCACAATCTATAAGAATAGAAAAATTAAATAAAGTTGCTATACAACAATTAGAGATTTTGGAAAATAATAAAAATTTAGAAGAATTAAAAACTAACTCAATAAAACAAATAGATACAAAACAAAAATAAAAAATCTTATAATATATTTATGGAAGATGGTAGCCCTTACGGCTTCAGTTGTAATACACAAAATGGAATGACCATGTCTAATATAAAATTAAACTACTACTAAAAAAGACTAGAACCTCTAGAACTAGTCTAATCAAAATACATAAAATAATCAAAAAATCATAACAATAAAAAAATGAGCAATGCCTTATATTATATGGCTTTGCTCATTTTTGCTGTTAAACTAAAGATTCCAATAATAAATGTTTCTTGTTAAATAATAAGTAAAAGCTAAAAATGACAAAGAACCTTAAAAATATGTATCTAAAATGTACCTAATTAAAAAATAAAAACCCTAACTTATGTTAGAGTATTAATCGTTACACTGGTGGCTCCAGCGGGAATTGAACCAGCGACACAAGGATTTTCAGTCCTCTGCTCTACCGACTGAGCTATGAAGCCAAAATAAATGGCGGTTCCGACGGGAGTTGAACCCGCGATCTTTTGCGTGACAGGCAAACGTGATAACCACTACACCACGGAACCGTTGGTTGCGGGAGAAGGATTTGAACCTACGACCTCTGGGTTATGAGCCCAGCGAGCTACCGAGCTGCTCCATCCCGCGATAAACAACAATGGCGGAGGAAAAGGGATTCGAACCCCTGCGCCGCTTTCACGACCTCTCGGTTTTCAAGACCGATCCCTTCAACCGGACTTGGGTATTCCTCCATCATATGGTGCCTGAGGTCGGACTTGAACCGACACGAGGGTTAAATCTCGCAGGATTTTAAGTCCTGTGCGTCTACCTATTCCGCCACTCAGGCAATACCAACATTTCTCGTTGACTAGTTAATTATATAACATTTTTTCATATTTGACAACCTTTTTTTGTAATTTTAATGAAAAAATATTGAATTTTTATCACATTTGTTATATACTATCATTGTATCCAAAGAAATGCGCCCATAGCTCAACTGGATAGAGCGTTTGGCTACGGACCAAAAGGCTGTGGGTTCGACTCCTACTGGGCGCACCATTTATATAAACCTAAAAATACTAATCGTTTTTGATTAGTATTTTTTCTATATAACTAACAATCAGATACATAAGATAAGAAACTATTAACAAAATAACAATACCTGACATAACCAAATTCAAATTAAATACTTGTGAGCCATAAGTAATCAAATAACCAATACCCTCTTTAGATACTAGAAACTCTCCCATTATAACACCAATAAGTGTCATACTAATATTAATCTTAAGACTACTAATTATTGTAGGATAACTACTAGGTAAAATAACATATCTAAATATTTGTCTTTTTGAGGCCTTAAAGGACTTTAATAGATTAATTCTATTTTGATCCGTAGAAATAAAACCATTATATACCGTAATAATTGTAACAATAACAGATATCAAAAGAGCCATAATAATAATAGATTTAATATTAGCACCAAAATAAATAATAATAATTGGACCAATAGCCACCTTAGGTAGACTATTAATAATAGTTAAATAAGGATCAAATATTCTATATAGAAAGTTAGAATACCATAGTACAATAGCTACAACTATACCAATCAAAGTACCAATACCAAAGCTAATAAGAGTTTCATATATCGTAGTCCATATATGATTAAACAAATTACCATCATTATATAATTTAATAATCGTATTAACTATCCTACTAGGAGAAGAACTAATAAAAGTATTAATAACCTCATATTTAGCAAGTAATTCCCAAACAATTATAAGGCTTACAATAAGTAGTACCTGCAGAAGATGTACAAGTATACTTGTAACTTTCTTTTTTCTTATAAATCTTTTATGTTCATCACTATACATGGAAATCAATATCCTTCCATATCTTATCATAATACTCTTTAAATTCTTCCTGATTTCTATTTCTAATCGGAGTACTCTTATTCTTCATTTCAATATTATAAATACTCTTAACCTTCGCCGGTCTATTAGATAACACAACCACCCTATCAGCCATTGAAATAGCTTCCGCTACATCATGCGTTATCATAATTGTCGTTTTCTTCTCTTTTTTAATAATCTTCCAGACATCATCAGATACAGCAAGTCTTGTTTGATAATCCAAAGCACTAAAAGGCTCATCAAGGAGAAGTATATCCGGATTAATAGCCAGAGTTCTAATTAAAGCCACCCTTTGTCTCATACCACCAGATAGATTTCTTGGATATTTATAAGCAAAGTCAGATAAACCATATGTATCCAAAAGTTTCTTAACTCTATCAATATTTTCCTTAGTAACTTCTTTCTTAATCTTAACCCCCAGAAGACAATTATCTAATATATTAAGCCAAGGAAATAAAGTATCATTCTGAAGCATATATCCCATTCTAAGTTCGTCTTTAGAATATAATATCTCACCAGAAGACTTATTTTCAAGTCCACACAAGATTGAAAGAAGTGTTGTCTTACCACATCCTGATGGACCTACTATTGCAACGAACTCACCATCCTTAATATTTAAATTTAAATTATCAAGTGCAGATATTTCACTTTTATTTGTATGATATATCTTTGATAAATTACTTATCTCCAATATATTATCTGAATTCACTGAAGTATTCATCGTAAATTAGTTTATCATACGAAACATACTTATCAAGTTCTCCAGAAGCCTTCATAATGTCTTGAATATGTTTCCATTCTTCCTCATCAATAGCAATAGTATCTCTCCATGCATCAGACTCTTTATATCTCTTTACCATTGTCGTTAAATCGTCAATTGAAGTATCAGGAAAGAAAGATACAATAGTCTCAGCAACTACTTTAGGTTCGTTTTCCTTAACAAACTTTAATCCTTTTTGAATAGCCTTAGAAAATCCTTTGATAAGTTCAGGATTAGCCTTTATAAAACTACTCTTAGCATTATAAGCCGTATAAGGAACAGCACCACCATAAGTACCAACATAGGCAACTACATAACCATAGCCTTGCTTTTCTACTGAAGTAGCATTAGGTTCAAATAAAGTAACAAAGTCGCCAGTACCTCCAATAAATGCTCCCTCCATTGCAGGAAAAGCAACTGAAGTATCAATACTTAAATCTTTAGTAGGATCAATATTAGCTTCTCTAAGAGCCCATTCAAAAGTCATCTCCGGCATTCCACCTTTTCTACCACCAATTACAGTTTTACCTTTCAAATCATCTAAAGTAAAATTATCAATCTTTTCTCTAGATACTAAGAATGCTCCATCTCTCTTTGTCAAAGCAGCAAATACCTGTAGATAATCATTTTCACCACCATTATACACATAAATAGTAGCTTCAGTACCAGAAAAACCAATTTGGACATCTCCAGATAGTACAGCGGCCGTAACAGCATCAGCTCCTGGTGTCAAAGTAAGTTCTACATCAATACCTTCTTCTTCAAAGTATCCTTTACTAATTGCAGCATATTGCGGAGCATAAAATATACTATGAGCAACTTCTGCTACAGTAACCTTAGTAAGGTCTTCTTTTTCATTATCTTTCTTATTTTGAAATATTCCAAATACTATTAAACCAATAACTATAAGAAATAAAATTAAACTAACAATTGTTCTTTTCATTTTTTAACCTCCCAGTTTCATATTATTATATTCTTAGTTATAAAACTTGATATAATTAAATAACACAAAATATATTATTTTCTTATATTCACTTTAAGTCTAGGTCTTAAAGTGTTTATTTGAGCCTAAGTCTCAAATAAATATATCAGCCATATCTATCATATATAAGCGAAATATATATACCAAATATTAAAAATAATAATTAAATTTAATATAAAGAATATAATATATTAAGTAGTAAAATAAGTACTAGTTTACACACATTTGACAAAAATAAAGTTTTATGTTATAATCTTACTTATCTGATGGCACATTATTCTAGTCAATTAAACTTACTATGAAGGTGAACCTAAAAGCTCACTAAAGAGCACATCGATGAAACTTCTGGTGTTTGCTTTATACGCCCAGTTTAGGGTGAATGCTGGAAGGTAAGAATTTTGGACACTCATAACGGCATATGATTCTGTTCCAATTTTTGTGGAGACCTAACTTTGTGTTAATGCGATTATGTGCATAATACGAACTAGGATTAAACCTACTATGTGGGGAAACTTACGAGTAGCGTAGCTTGTCTTGAGTGACTATAGGGAATTATTGATCAGTTATATCTTTCCTAGCTAGAAACATATAATATTGCAATATGAAACTATAATTGCAAAAAAGAATTAATAGTAAGAAAGTTGCCCGAGGAAATCTCCTAGAGTGACATCTTATAGGATTACAGTGTGTACTAAGTGGTAATCAAGTCATATATCTGGTGACAATATATTAGTTTCTATAAAGGGAAACCGCTAATTTGGCAACGGGTTAGTAGAAACTAGGGAAATCCTACTTGACCTAAGACATAAAGTTAACTATAAGAATTGCCATAGTATTAAATCAAAAGGCCTACTCTATTGGCCTTTTTTAATAATCAGAAAGGAAATAATATGTCAAAAAACAAAAATAGTAAAATAAAATGGGTAATAACAGTTACATTCTTAGCCTTCTTTATATCATTTATCTTTTCATTTGGTTCTAATACCATAATGCCAAAAGTAAATCTATTTGTAGGTATCATAATATTATTATTATTTATAGCAATAGGAATAATATTTGATATGATTGGAGTAGCAGTTACCTCTACTAACGAAGAACCATTACATGCTATGAGTTCTAAAAAGATAAAAGGAGCTAAAAAAGCTGTATCATTCAAAAAGAATGCTGATAAAGTATCTTCCTTTTGTAATGATGTAATTGGAGATATATGTGGTATCGTATCAGGTTCTGCCGGTGTTACAATAGCGGCTTCTCTATCAGAAAAATTAAATACTAGTGTATTATATACAGGACTAGTAATTACTGCTTTAACTGCAGCCTTAACTATTGGAGGTAAAGCCTTCTGTAAAAGTATTGCTATTAAAAATAGTAATCAAATAGTTCATATGACTGCCAAAGTATTATCAATATTTGAAAAGAAGAAAAAATAAACTTCTTTTTTTATTTTTAGATAATAAAATTAATTAGGTGATACTGTGAAAAAATATAGTAAAATACTTTTAATAGCAGTAATAATAATAAGTCTATTTGGAACATTAATGATATATTCATCTTCTTATGTATGGGCAGAATATAAATTTAATGATCCATATAAATATTTAAAATCACAAAGTATATTCATAATACTAGGATATATAGTTATGTTTATTGTAAGTAAATTTCCTTATCAAAACTATAAAAAATTATCTAATATTATTTTCTTTATATGTTTAGGTATGCTAATTCTAGTACTAATTCCAGGTATAGGGACAGTAAGAAACGGTAGTAGAAGTTGGTTTGGTATAGGAGGACTAGGAGTACAACCATCAGAATTTACTAAATTAGGATTAATAATATTTACCTCTAAATATTTAGAAAATAATAATAAAGATTTAAAAGATATAAAAAAAGGAGTTCTTCCTATACTAGGAGTACTCTTTCTAGTGTTTGCTCTTATCATGTTAGAACCAGACTTTGGTACAGGAGTAGTAATAGTTATGACTATTATTGTATTACTATTTGTAAGTGGTGTTAAAATGAACTTCTTTATCAAAATAGGAGTATTAGGACTACTAGGAGTAGTAGTATTAGTAATAATAGCTCCATATCGAATGGAAAGAATAATATCATTCATTAATCCTTGGTCTGATCCTCTTGGTAGTGGTTTTCAAATAATACAAAGTTTATACGCTATAGGTCCAGGAGGTCTTTTAGGGCTAGGATTTGGTAATTCAGTACAAAAACATTTCTATCTACCAGAACCACAAACAGACTTTATATTTTCAATTATAAGTGAAGAGTTTGGTTTTCTAGGAGTCGTAATTGTAACCTCACTATTCATAACTATAATCTATTCTGGATTTAAAATAGCCATGAACTGTGAAGATAAATTTGGTAAATATCTAGCTTTTGGTATAACCTTTGGTTTAGCCTTTCAAACTATGTTAAATCTCATGGTAGTAGTAGGATTAATCCCTGTAACAGGAGTTACTCTCCCATTCTTATCCTATGGTGGTAGTAGTCTTTTAATAAGTTTAACAAGTATGGGTATACTCCTAAACATAAGTAAATATCATAATTAAATATATAACTCTATGTTATATTTTTTATTATATTCACTATAAGCCTTACTATGTAAGTCTTATTAGTGTTTAATTAAGCCAAGTAAACTTGTCTTAATTAAATGTATCCAAGATACCTATCATATATAAGCATAGTATATATACTTAGATATTATACAGATAATTTGTATGGATTATTACTTGTTCCTTCTCCCGACTCTAATTCTTGTGTAGAATTGAGATAAAGGACTGGGCGGACTCCATACATGCCATAAAAAGCGTCACGGTTATGGAGGGCATAGCCGGTCGAATTGACATACCACACCTGGTAAGCACGGACGAAATCCGAGGTTAATAACCACTGTTCAGCACTGTTAAATAACCAATCATTTTTCCTACATTGATAATCATTGACATCGCTATTAAAATAACCTATTGTTAAATCAGTCGCATCAGCATCAGTACTGCTTTTACATTTTGTTAAATCTGCTGCATAACTATAATCAGAAGGATACATCAATGCTATTTTGCCTTTCCACGTAGTAGGCCTTCCAGAATATACTGTAGTTCCTCTTTCATAACCATATATTTGATTTGAATATATTTTGCTTGTATTCCAACCTCCTAAATAATATGTGGTTTCTGCAATCATATTTCTTGTTGTATCATTTTTTATTCCTGTACTTGTAAAATCACAATCTACTGTAGCATTATTTTGACCATTATAACATTTTCCTGATGTACTATTATAATATAAACTTTGACCTAAGTCATTATCGTTAGAATCTACTGTATAATAATCACTTGGATTAAGCAGTTTCATTAATCTTGCTGTTGTCCAATCATTTTTACCACGTGCATCTTCAGCACCTGTTGTTGTATCTTTATTGTCCCAAGAGTAATTACCTATACTTTCATTTCTTATTATTTTTATTTTTCCATCAAATACTCCTATTATTCGCCATAATTCACAAGTGCTCGCAGATTGATTACTATAGTCAGAACAATTAAAGTATATATAATTATTTGGACTTGCACCATAATATCTTACATTACTTCCTACATCAGACATTAAACTATGTTCTGGGTCATAATGGTATGCAATACCATTACTTAATATATCTGATTTATCAGCATAGTAATAATCACTTAATATTTTGTAAGCAAAACTCTTCTTCTGACTTTCAGGAACTGTAGTTATATCAGGAATTTTACCTTCTTTTAATATAGCACCTTGCCCTTCAGCATGTAACTTAAAATTAAAAGTTTTATTCATCATTGTATCAGGATTAACATAATTTTCTCCATCTATCCATATGTATAATGTATAATCTGCTTTTGTAGTACTTATACTTTCATCAGTTAATAATACTATATGTTTAGTATTATTTTTACTACAAGTATCGGTATTACTGGTTAGATAACTATCACTAAAATTACCTTCTTTTATTTTATTAGTACCTCTATAAAACTCATATCTAAAACTCCCGTCTTTTAATCCAGTATCTATACTAGTTATATCTAAATATAAATTAAAAGATAGACCTATAGTATTACTCTTTACACTAACTATTTTTTTAATACCATATTCTTTACTTTCTACTGGTCTTAATGCAAAGTTCTCAATAGCATCACCACCATCAAAATAAACAGTAGCACTTCCTATACTTGTTACTATTTTAGTTTCTTCACTCGAAGAAGTATTCCATACATAATAAGCATATGTACCACTTGCTATTACTGCTATTACTAATACTACTAAACTAAATATTATATATATTTTAGCTTTATTGTATTTCATTATGCTCTCCTACTTTCTACTTTTACATTTATCTTACCACTAAAAGCAGAAGATAATATATCATCCCTATTACTGTCAGTTACTTTCGAACTATCAAGCCATACAACAACTGTAAGTGGTAATTTTTTATCTGTAACTCTTATACTATCATACAATGTATTTGTTCCCTTACTTGTAATGGTACCATTTGCTAAGAAGTCATTACCATATACTACTTGATACTTTAAAGTCCCACTGGTAATTAAAATATCTGAAGTAGCACTATCAACATCTAAATAAACTACCCCATTACCTACATTAATAGAACAGTTTCCATTTAAACTTAGTTCTGCGGTTGAAGATAATCCATCTTTAGCACTTTCGCCTAAACTTAATACTTGAATATTTTCATTACTCCCAATATCTCTACCCTTAACATAATCGACAACAAAACATTCTGAATTTCCTTTAACTGAAGATACGCCAGTCCAAGTATACCAAGCATAAGTAACTCCAATTATGAATATTACTATTATAGTTATTAATAATATTAATTTAGTCCTTTTCATAACATACCTCTTCTCTATAATACAAAAAGGCTATAAAGAAAGACTAATATTTCTATTAGTTCTCTTTATAGTCTTTATATTAAAATTATTTATAATCCCTTTATTTATATAGGTTAATAGGCTCCCCCCCCCTAATTAACAAATAGTTAACATTTCTATTTACCATTTTAATCATAAGAAGGGCCTCCTTTCCTATTGATTTTTATTCTAAAAAATATATAAAAATTATAAATATTTAGAATAAATCAATCTATTTACCTTACATATAAATCTTACCATAAATTAAATATTTATACAAGTACTTTATAGAACAATTTATACTAATATATAGATATGGCTTATATATAATAGATATGTAGATATATTTATTTGAGACAATATAACACATTGGCTCAAATAAACGCTTTAATACCTTAGGATTAAAGTGAATATAAAGAAAAGAATGTATTATCCAAATACACTCTTTTTATAACCATACTCCATATATTAAAGCTAACATACAAAGAATAAATCCAACTATCCAGAATAATTTAACAATATCATTCTCTTTCCATCCTAATCTTTCAAAATGATGATGGATAGGAGTCATTAAAAATACCTTTCTTTTTAGTAATACAACTGAAGTTATTTGTATAATAACAGTTAAAGTCTCAATAACAAATACCCCTCCAATTAATACCAAAGATAATTCATGTGAAGTAAGAATAGCTATCGTAGCCATTGTAGCTCCTAAAGTCAAACTACCAGTATCTCCCATAAATACTTTAGCAGGATTAGTATTATATACAAGAAATCCCATAATACTACCTACCAAGATAAAACAGAAAATACCCATATCTGCATTACCTTCAATCCACCAGCTACCCATTGCTATTAGACCGAAAGCTAAAAATGATATCGCAGATAATCCACCAGCAAGTCCATCTAATCCATCAGTTAAATTAACAGCATTAGAAGAACCTACTAGTAAGAATAATATAAATACTCCATAAAACCATCCTAGATTCCAATCAATACCCAAAGCAGATATTCTAAGATAAGAATCCCCCGCAGTAAATTGTCTAAATAATACATAAAAGACTAAAGCTACAATAAGTTGAAGTAATAACTTCTGAAACTGGGTAAGTCCCTTATTAGATTTTCTTCTAAGACTAATAAAGTCATCTAAGAACCCTATTAAAGCATACGAGAAGAAAACAAACAGTACAATCATTAAGTTAACCGAGTACTCTATCTTTCCCGTAAAAAGTAAAAACAATGTTATTGCAATAGTAGGAATTATAAATATAAGTCCCCCCATCGTAGGAGTACCAGCCTTACTTCTATGAGCCTCAACATAAATATTAATATTTTGTCCTGCTTTTAATTTCTTCAAAAAAGGAATAACTACAAGTCCAAATATTGTTGAACTAATAAAACCAAGCATTAAAGCAAACAATGACTTCGTTAAAGTTAGCATTCTATCACTCCATTTCTAATATCACTTCTATTATACCATACATATTTTTAAATAAATAGTATCTTTTTATTACTTTACATCAATTTGTAAACTATTTTATTCTTAACTTTTTTACTTGACTAGTAGTTAAAGTATCAATATAATCACAAGGATTAATATTATCTCTATCCTCAAATAATCTTTCAAAACATTCAATTAATTCCTTATCGATACCAATATCATTCATTCTAGTAAGAAAATTATAAAACTCATTCATATTACAATTACTAATATTACCATTATATAAATAATTTAAAATCATTATACAGTAGCAGTAAATATCCGTATTTCTATCTATAAGATAAGAAGTAAAATAAGGATTACTCATATTAACTTTATATTTAGAAGAATCACACCCTGTAATTAATGAACCAGTAATTAAATATTTAGCTATTGGATTATTATCTTCACTAAATTTACCGCCATCTAAATCAATAGTATGAAGAAAACCATTCTTATCAATAATAAAATTATCTTCATGAATATCCGCTAGAAAAAAGTTACTTAACTCCGTATTATTTCTAATACTATCCATCTTTCTAAGAATAGTACCTATATCTTTCAAATATTCTTTCTTGTCTTCTAGAGAAACACTACTATCTCTTAGTACAGCTTTAAGACTATCACCATTAATATAAGTAGTGGCAAAATACTTAACAGCAGTATCTACTCTCACTAAAAAATCTGGTAAAACAAAATTACTAGGTAATATTTTTCTATATTTATCTAATAAATTAATTATCTTAAAATGATCTTGATATTCCTTTGGTGTAACATTATTCATTCCTTTTAATAATCTAAGTATATTATTATACTCAAAAAATAACAAATCACCCTTAGTATTAAAAAAATCAAGAGATAATTTATTTAGGTTATTAATCTTATCACTAGTCATATTAATTATTTCCATAATACCCCCATTAGTTGCGGCTTATTATATCATAATTAACTTCAAAATGCAAATTATCCCAAATATAACCTAATACTAGAACCCTCTATTAATCTAGTACCACCCTCCGGAGACTGATTAATAACATTATCCCCACTACCACTATATTCTATTACAAAATTTTTAAGTTTAGAAGTAGCCTCTTTCTTAGATAATCCTATAACATTTTCTACATCATAGTATTTTTTATCATACCATTGATATTTCTTTTCAGTACCACCATCCTGCTTTTCGATATTTAAAGCCACTATTGCATCCTCCATAATATTCTTAACAATAGGAGCACTAACTGTACCACCATACTGCGTAACCCCTTTGGGATTATCAATAGCTAGATATACCACTATCTTAGGATCATTTGCGGGTAAAAAGCCAATAAAAGAAACTATATAATTACCCGACATATATACACCATTATTAACCTTTTGCGCAGTACCTGTTTTACCTCCTACTCTATAACCATCTATATAAGCATTACGACCAGTACCCAAAGAAACTACTGATTCCAAAGTCATTCTTACCTTTTCACTAGTATCATTAGTAACAATATTCTCTCTAACGATAGTAGGCTTAATCTCATTAACAATCTGTCCAGTTTCATGTTCCACTACTCTTTTAACTATATATGGTTTATACAAAGTACCACCATTAATCGCTGCAGATACCGCTGTAACTTGCTGAAGAGCAGTAACACTAACTCCTTGACCAAATGCTGTCGTAGCAAGTTCTACAGGACCAACTTTAGATAAATTAAATAAGATACCAGTACTCTCTCCATTTAAATCAATACCCGTTTTCTTACCATATCCAAATTTATAAATATAATCAAATAGTTTTTCTTTACCAAGTCTATTACCAAGTTCAACAAACCCTGGGTTGCAAGAATTTTGAACAACTTCTAGGAAAGTCTGAGACCCATGTCCCCCATGTTTCCAACACTTAATTCTTGCCCCATCCACATTAACAGAACCACCATCAAAGAATGTATCCTTAACCAAATCAACCTTTCCTTCATTAACCGCCGCACTAAGTGTCAATATTTTAAATGTACTACCAGGTTCATAACTAGCCCATATAGCCATATTTCTATTAATCGTTTCTACACTATAATCCTGATATTTATTAGGATTAAAATTAGGTCTTGAACTCATTCCAAGTATCTCACCAGTATTAGGATCCATTGCCAAAGCCCAAGCTCCTTCTGGATTATATTTAGTTACAATATTATTAAGTTCTCTCTCAATAGAGGATTGAATCTTATAATTAACAGTCAAATATATATCAAGACCATCTTCTGGTTCCACATATACCGAATTTCTATCTAAATTATTACCCTTTGCATCAGAAAAATACTGAATAGAACCATACTCCCCAGTAAGTATTTTATCATACTCAAGTTCAAGCCCGCTAAGACCTTGATTATCAATACCAACATAACCAAGTACATGCGAAAGCATTTCATTATGAGGATAATACCTCTTAGATTCCTTAAGTAAATATACTCCCTCGAAGTTAAGTTCCGCAATCTTATCCGCAATATCATAAGATAGTCTTCTTCCTTCAGGATGTACTCTTTCCATCATTGACTTCTTATATAAATGTTCTTCAATGACACTTTTATCCACTTCAAGTATTTCACTTATCTTCGTAGCTACTAAATCTTTATCTTTAATTTGATTTGGAATAAATACTAACGAAGTAGTAGTAAGATTACCAGCTACTACTTCTCCATCAACAGTATATATTTTACCTCTATCAGCCTCAATAGGTAGGTTTCTACTCCATAGTCCACTAGCTAAAGTATTAAGTTTCTTATATTCAATAACTTCAATATAAAATACTTTCCAAATAACAAGTAAAAATATAAATATAACTATTAAAAGTACTATCTTAATTCTCTTATGTATACCCTTATCAAACATAGTAGTCTCACCTATTAAAGAATATTCAAATAAAATAATGTAATTACAATTATCAAAAATATATTTTATAATTATTGAAATATCTATTAAAATTTGGTATATTATTAATAGAGAGGAGTGAATAAAATGGATGATGCATTTGGCGTTTTAGCAGCTACTTCAATTGGCTTATTAGTTTTCATAGTAGTATTTTGTATTGCCTTCTATGTTGTTTATGCAATTGCCCTTGCCAAAATATTCAAAAAGGCTGGTGAAGATGGTTGGAAAGCAATAATACCATTTTATAATATATTTGTATTAATTCAAATAGCAGGTTTAAATTGGTGGTATTTCTTAATAGCAATATCAGGAACAATATGTACTATAGCTAAAATTGATGGCTTAGAGTATGTTTGTAATCTAGCAAGTATGGCTGTTAACTTCTTCATTTTCTATAATTTAGCAAAGAAAATGAAACAACAACCTATAGGCTTTGGCGTTGCTGGTGCTCTTGTAGGTCCAATAACCACTATGATATTAGGATTTTCAGATAAATATACTTATGATTCAAGTATCGAAGTTAGTCCTAATGGTCCAATTGGTGATAGTGATACTAAAACTTCTACAAGTAATGAACCAGAAAAATATTGCCTAGGTTGTGGTTGCAAACTTAAACCAGGAACAAAATTCTGCGAAAAGTGTGGAAAAAAAGTACAATAAAAGATATCTCGCAAAGAGATATTTTTTTATATCAAAGAAAAAGAACTCTATTTCTAGAATTCTTAACCATTAATTTGTTTAGCTACTTCATCAGCAAAGTTTTCTTCTCTTTTTTCCATACCTTCGCCAACTTCATATCTTACGAAAGATAATACTTTCATGCCTTTACTTTCAACATATTTAGATACTTTCATCTTATTTTCTTTAACAAAACCTTGATCTAATAAGCAAACTTCTTCATAAAACTTATTAAGTCTACCATTAACAATCATAGGAAGCTTATTAGCATCTAATCCTTCATTTTCAGCTTGTTCAGTAAGAATAGCTCTTTCTTTCTCTACTCTTTCACTAGGAACAGAATCTTTATCTAAATATAGTGGTCTCATAGCGGCAATCTGCATAGCTACATCTTTAGCAACTTCAGTATCAGTTCCTTCAAGTACAGCAAGTGTTACTATTTTACCACCCATATGAGAATAAGTACCAAATACTTGATTATCTTGCTTTTCAACTAATTCAAATCTTCTAAAAGATAATTTTTCACCAATAGTAGCAGTTTTATCTACTATCATATTTTCAATAGAAGTACCATTAACTTCTAATTTATTAGCCTCTTCTACTGTACTAACATTACTACCTAAAACAGCAGTAGCAATATCATTAACTAAACCAGTAAATTCTGGATTCTTAGCAACGAAGTCAGTTTCAGAGTTAACTTCTACTATAACAGCTTTATTACCTTCAACTTTAGCAAGAGCAAGTCCTTCAGCAGCTATTCTAGTTTGTTTTTTAGCAGCTTTACTGATACCCTTTTCTCTAAGCCAAGTAACAGCTTCTTCCATATTACCATTTGTTTCAGTAAGAGCCTTCTTACAATCAAGCATACCTGCTCCAGTTTGTTCTCTAAGCTCTTTTACCATATTCGCAGTAATCATAGTATTCCTCCTTATTTTAAATTTTCAATTAATTCTTCTTTTTTCATCTTAGAATAACCTTTAACTTCTTTTTTCTTAGCAAGGTCTCTAAGTTCTGTAACAGTTAAAATATTTAAGTCTAATTCTGGCTTTTCACTTTTGACTTCTTCTTTAACTGGCTTTGTATCTTTTACTTCTTCAGTTTCTTTTACTTCTCTTTTGTCTTTCTTATTCGTATTTTTTTCTTTAGAAACTTTTTTATCATCTTCACTTACATAATCAACAATTGTACCACCATTAGCCTCAATAATAGCATTAGTTAAAGCACCAAGTACAACCTTAATACTTCTAACAGCATCATCGTTAGCAGGTAATACATAGTCAACATCATCAGGATCACAATTAGTATCAATAAGACCAAATACTGGTATACCAAGTTTTCTAGCTTCTCTTATTGCATTATATTCTTTAGTAGAATCAACAATAATAACAGCTTCAGGTAACTTAGTCATTTCTCTAATACCACCTAAGTTCTTATTTAACTTTTCATATTCCTTCTTAAGTCCTACTACTTCTTTCTTAGGAAGTTTTTCAAATGTACCATCTTTTTCCATCTTTTCGATTTCTTCAAGACGATTAATTCTTCTTCTAATAGTTTTGAAATTAGTTAAAGTTCCTCCTAACCATCTTTCAGTAACATAGTACATATTACTTCTTTCAGCTTCTTCTTTACATACTTCTTGTGCTTGTTTCTTAGTACCAACATAAAGTACTTTTCCACCATCAGCAGCAATCTTATTTAAAGCAACATAAGCTTCTTCCATTTTTTCTACTGTCTTTTGTAAGTCAATGATATAAATATCATCTCTAGAGTTAAATATATACTCTTTCATTTTAGGATTCCATCTTTTAGTTTGGTGACCAAAGTGAACCCCTGCTTCTAACAAATAGCTCATAGATACTACTGTCATAATTATCATATCTCCTTTCGTTTTTCTTCCAAATATCTCTTCTTTAACATCCACCTATATAGGCACTCGGATAATTAAATCAATATTTGTGTATATTTTTTGAAAAGCCAATAATATATTACCATATTATATGAAATTAGTAAATATTTATTTATTATTTTTCTTATTTTTCACTTTAGTTCTAAGGTACTAAAGTGTTTATTTGAGCCAACATATTATATTGTCTCAAATAAATATATCAGCCATATCTATCATATATAAGCAAAATATATATACTAAAAAAGATATTATTAATGCTTTGAAACATCTTCTAATATCTTTATATTTCTTTTAATTTTTAATTTATATAAATAATGACCACTATTAATATTTTTAAGAATAAGTTTTAAAGTAGTTAGTTCTTTATTACATTTCTTTTTAAATAAATCATCATTTTTAGTAATAAGTACTGGTCCTAAATACAATTCTTTATAGTTATACCTTTTCTTACCTTTAGTAAACTTAATAATAGTATAAATAATATTCTTGTCTTCTACTAAAATTTCGTCTTCAATATAATAACCAAGACTAGTAACATTCTTTCTAAGAAAATACAAGTCAGTATTACTTTGAATAATAATATTATTAACATTACTTAATTTAGAAGTACTATATTTTAAGATGCCCACTATTGTATTGGCTCCCATACCTGCTATTACAATGGTATCAATTTCATTAGCATCTACTACATCAAGACCACTACCAAGTCTAGTTTCTATCCTATTCTCTAGTTTTTCTTTTTTTATATTAGTAATAGCACTACTAAGAGCATTTTCGTTAACATCACTAGCAATTACTTTAATATTTTTATATTTATTTACTAAATAAATAGATAAAAGGCCGTGATCACAGCCTATATCAATTACTTTAGAATTATCATTTACAAAACTAGCAACTACTTCTAGTCTTTTAGATAACTTATTCATTTAAGAAGTCCTTTAATTTTCTACTTCTTGAAGGATGTCTTAATTTTCTTAAAGCTTTAGCTTCAATTTGTCTAATTCTTTCTCTTGTTACACCAAACATTTGACCAACTTCTTCAAGTGTTTTTGAAGAGCCATCATCTAAACCAAATCTAAGTCTAAGTACTTGTTCTTCCCTTTCAGTTAAAGTAAGAAGTACATCACCAATTTCTTCTTTTAACATTTCATGTATTGTAAAGTCTTCTGGAGACATATTACTTTCATCAGGTACAAAGTCTCCTAAATGTGAATCTTCTTCTTCCCCAATAGGAGTCTCCAAAGATACTGGATCTTGTGCTATTTTAATAACCTCTCTTACTTTATCAGGAGACATTCCCATTTTCTTAGCAAGTTCTTCATCAGTAGGTTCTCTATTAAGTTCAAGAGTAAGTTGTCTTTGATATCTAGATAATTTGTTAATAGTTTCTACCATGTGAACTGGTACTCTAATAGTTCTAGCTTGATCAGCAATAGCTCTTGTTATAGCTTGTCTAATCCACCAAGTAGCATAAGTACTAAACTTATAGCCTTTATCAGCATCAAACTTTTCAACAGCTTTCATAAGTCCTATATTACCTTCCTGAATTAAATCAAGAAATAACATTCCTCTACCAACATATCTCTTAGCTATAGAAACAACAAGTCTTAGGTTAGATTCAGCAAGTCTATTTTTAGCTGCTTCATCACCCTCAGCAATTCTCTTAGATAATTCAGTTTCTTCGTCTAATGATAATAGACTTATCTTACCTATCTCCTTTAAGTACATTCTAACTGGATCATTGATAGTTAATTCCTTAGCTATTGTATTATCCTTAAGAATATCTTCTAGATTACCACCAGCATCTTCTTCACTAGAGTCGTCATCTAAATCAGCCTCTGCTATAACACTAATATCATTTTCCATAAATGCATTATATAGCTCATCTAGTAAGTCACTACTTACATCAAGTCCTTTTAACTCTTCTGCAATCTCTTCATAAGTGATAAAGCCAAGTTCTTTACCCTTCTTAATTAGTGTTTCTTTTCTTTGCTCAAAATCCTTAATTTCTGGTACCATTTTTATTCACTCCCCTTAACTTCATTATTTCCTCAATTATTTTTGCTTGTTTCAAAGGATCTTTCTCATCTTTTAATTTTTCGTTTAAATCATTTATTTTTACTTCTTTATGATACTCATTTACAACAAAAATATAATCTTCAATTTCTTTTTCTTGAAAGTCATCTTTGATATTCAGAGCAAAAATATCTTTTAAAGTCTTAAGTATTTCTTCTTTATCAGATATATAACTAATAAAATCAGCGACATTTATTATACCATATTTATGAAAATAGTAAATAATTTCATTAGATAATTCTCTAATATTTTTCGTTGGAAAGTATCCAACTCTATTTTCAACCATATTTATAACCATATTATCTTTAAACATATAATATATTAAATAATTTTCTGCCATTCCATATTTATCATAAATCTTTTTAGGTTTTTCTTCTTTAATAATTATCTTATTATTATCATTATTTTTTTTCATACTATCATATTTTTCTTTAATAGTATTATAATCAATATTAAAATTATCAGATAACTTTTTTAAATTAAGTTCAATAACAATATCATCTTTTTCATTAACTAATTCTTTTAACATCGTATTGATATAGGAAGATATTTCTTTTATATTACTAAAATCTTTATCTTTTTTTAATATTTCCATCTTATAATCAATTAAAGACATTGCGGACTTAATTTGATATAAAAAACTATCTTTACCTTCTTTTAAAATATACTCATCAGGATCCATATTATTAGGAAGTCTAACTATTTTAATATTAACTCCCGTATCCTCTAAAAGTTCTATAGCACTAAGCGTAGCTTTTTCACCAGCAGCATCACCATCAAAACATAAAATGATATTTTTTGCCATATTTTTAAGTACCATTTTATGATCTTTAGTAAGTGCAGTTCCCATCGTAGCTATACAGTTATTAATACCAACAGTACTAGCTCTAATAACATCCATTTGTCCTTCCATTATAATAACTGTATCATTCTTCTTTAAATGTTCTTTAGCTATATGATAGTTATATAATATTTTACCTTTTTTAAACTTATCAGTTTCTTTAGTATTTATGTATTTAGAGTTATCCTTAGTATTATATATTCTTCCAGAAAAAGCAACAACATTACCACTTAAATCCAATATAGGAAACATAATTCTACTTACAAATATATCATTACCATTATCATTAGTAAGACCTATATCAATAAGCTTATCTAAAGAATATTTTTTATTATTAAGATATTCAGTAAGTGATACCTTTTGAATAGAAAGGCCTATGCCAAACTTTTTAATAGTTTCTTTGTCAAGATGTCTATTTTCTAAATATTCTATAGCATTCTTGCCCAAACTGCTATTAAGACTATTTTGATAAAACTTATTAGCTAAATCATATATATCAAAGTATTCATCTCTCTTAGCATTAACTTTTATATTTTCAGATATACTAATGCCAACCTTTTCTCCAAGTAATTTAACAGCCTCAGCAAAAGATATTTTTTCAAAATCTGATACAAAAGTAAATACATTACCTGAAGCACCACATGAAAAGCAAGTATATATTTGTTTTTCAGGACTGACACTCATACTCGGAGAATGATCATCATGAAAAGGACACACTCCAATATAATTTTTACCCGTCTTTGTAAGATTAACATATCTTGATACTACCTCTACTATATCAGTCTTATTTCTTATTTCATTAATAGTTTCATTACTGATATAAGCCATAATATCACTTCCTTACAGAAAACCAATATAATTATATAACAAAACAATTTCTTTGTAAAGGAAAACTTTAAAACTCTTTACATTTATCAAATATTAAATATAATATAATTAGGTGGTATATTTTGAATCAAAGAATAATTAAAACAAAAAATAACCTTTATAAAGGATTATTATTAACTATGAAAAACAAACCATTTGAAAAGATAACAGTATCAGATATATGCAAAGAAGCCAATACCAACAGATCTACATTTTATAATAATTTCAATGATAAATATGATCTCTTATCAGCTTTAGTAAATGACCTTGAGGAAGAATTAAAACAAAAGTTATCTCAAAATGAAGTACCAATAAACATTAAAGAATATTACATTAATTTAATCAGTTTACTTCTAGAACACATAAATGAAAACATTGATACATATTCACTAGTTATAAAATATAATAACAACAATATTGCTAGTAATATATTACATGATACTATTTTAAAAAATATTGCTGAGAATATTGAAAATCATCCATTATATAATGAAGAAATACCATCAGAAATAATTACTATCTTTTATGTAAATGGAGTCATAAGTATTTGCTTAAAATATATAAAAAATCCAAAAAAATATACTAAAGATAGTATATTAAAATATATAAGTAAATTAATTCCAGATAACTTATGTTAACTATCTAGCATAACCATATACCTTTCCTTTTTCTAAAGTAATTTCCTTATAATAAAATAGTTCTGGTACAGTAACAAAAGTATATCCTCTATTTTGAAGTTCCGGAATAATAATATTTAAACTATTTGCTGTGGCACTATATACATCATGCATTAAAATAATATCTCCATCCTTAACTTTATTAATTACCCTATTGGCAATTCTTTTAGAATTATGATACTTCCAATCTAGAGTATCAATATCCCATATAATAATAGGCATATCACCTATTTTTTTTATTATATTATTATAAGCACCATAACTAGGTCTCAATAGTTTAGGATATGTACCCGTAGCCTCAAATATAACTGAAGAAGTATTATCTATTTCCTCTTTAATAACATCCTCTTTATATTTAGTTAATAACAAATGATTAAATGTATGATTACCTATTTCCATTCCATTATCATATTCTTTTTTTAATATTTCTCTATTATCTTTTGCTTTACAACCAAGTACAAAGAAAGTAGCTTTTACATTATATTTATTAAGTATATCTAACACCTTATTAGTATTATAATTTGGTCCATCATCAAAAGTAAGAGCAATCAATTTACCATCATCATTTATCTTTTTATTAGTAATAATATCATAATTAAATACCTCAGTATATACCATACTTATAGTATCGCTATCTAAATCAATCATAAAAGAATCTATATCATAACTATAAATATTATTATCAAAAAAATATTTATAAAACATAACATAATATTTATTATCATTATTGTCATAATCATAGTCAATAATACCATTATTATTTTTATATCTATTTAAATATTCGTCAATAAAATTATCAATCTTTTTATTATTAAAATAAGGATAACTAATCTCTATAGTATCATTAATAATTTCCTTATTAACTAAAGCATCACTATCCATATTAATTACCCATATCATTAAAGTTATAATAATCATTGGAATAAATAAATATCTCATTTTCATAATATCACTAATAAATATTATGAAAAAAGACTTCTCATTAGAAGTCAATATTTAATATCAATACCATCAAAATCCACATTAAGAAATTTTTTACTAGATAAATAATCACATAAATGAACAAATCTTTCATATTTATCCTTAGGAATTGGTAACACCTCATTATCATTAAAATCTTTATTCCAAATTCCCATATGCGAAGACATTACTCTAGTCATTAAATCAATTTCTTCATCATTTAAAGATAATCTATCCTTATGCTCTCTAACAAAAGAAGCTGCAAGTAAAGGATGATCAAATCTCGTATATCTTTCTTCAGGATTACCTTTTTTTAATCCATCATGAAGAGTAAGGGCCATCAAAATAATATCTTTTTCATTTTGTGTAAAATTATTAATTCCAGGATTATCCAAAAGCTCCTTGGCGATACGAACAGCAACCTTAGTATGTTTAACTAATCCATTCTTAGTTCCAGCAAACTCTGGATGATATTTACCAGTACTTGAAGCAGGTATCTCAAAAAAGTAATCAGGTAGTTCACTAACTAAATACTTTAAATCTTCTTTCTTCTTTTCGTCCTTAATATAACTATATTCTTTATTAAAATAACTAACTTTATCCATATTTACTTTCTAATATTAACATCCACAGTAGTGTATGGAATATTAATTCCTTCCTTATCAAATTTTTTCTTTATCATTTTTAGTACTTCTCTTTTAATCGCATAATTAGTCATAGCCTTACAAGTAATATCAACTGCATATACAATACTAGAGTCTCCTAATTCATCTACTCCAAGTAATTTATAATCCTTAACATTTTCAATTTTAAGAATATCTTCCCTCATACTTTCCAAAACTTTCTCTAATTTGTCGATATCAGTATTATAAGCAACATTAAGCTTAAGGAAAATATCACAATTAGCTAAATTGTAATTAATAACTTCACTAAAAGAAGAATTGCCAATAGACTTTACTTCTCCAGTAAAAGCCTTTATTTTAGTAGTTCTAAGCCCAAACTCAATTACAGTACCTTGAAATTCATTAATTGATACAGTATCACCGACAGCATATTTATTATCAAATAAAATAGCAACTCCCGCTAATAAATCTCTAACAATATCTTGAAAAGCAAGACCAATAACCGCAGCAAATACGCCCAAAGAAGCAATAATACTTGTTGTATCAATACCATATATTTTAAGTATACCAAGAACTATAAATATAAGTATTAAATATTTAAATACGCTTCTTCCTAAATTAATAATAGTATCTTTTCTTTTATCTTTACCACTATTACCAATATGTCCCTTAGATATTCTATTAATAACTTTTTCTATTATCAAATATAAAACAAGTCCAATAATAATATAAACTATTGGTAAATAAAACTTTTCATTAGTAATAAACTTAATAAACTTTTCCATAACATCTACCTCACATAATAATTATAAAATATTTAACTAAATAAGTAAAGAAAAAAGTCCAAATAAACCATTGAACTATTATTTCACCCTACCACGGATTTTAGGAGTTACTTTATCAAAAGTAATCTCTTCTTTTCCACAAACACTGCATTTTCTTTTATAACAATACATATCAATATTTTCATCATTAGTATTATTAAGCCAAGCAGGATTAATAGCTTGTTTCCAATCACTAAAACTATGTCCAGCTGCTTTACATATTTCATTATTAATATCATCTAATGAATCTCTAAGTAAGTATAATTTATTTTCTAATTCAAATATTTCGCTAGAAATAGATGATTTTAATTCATATAAATCTTTTATTATTTTATCTCTATTATCCATTGTACCATCCCTTCGCGAAACAATATTTTAACACAAAGAGAAATATTATTCAAGTACTCTTATAATAATTTCATTAGAGATATACATATTTTCCTTTTTAATTCTAATATGATTATTTTCCTTTACTAAATAACCATCATCAATTAAATCTTTAACATTATATATATCTTCTAAAGAAACATTAAACTTATTTTTAAATACCTCCAAATCTATACCATCAAGTTTTCTAAATCCAAGCATAACTTCATTTTCCATCCTAATATTTTTACCTTCATAAATAACTGTACCAGAATATTCTCCATTCAAATAATTTCTCAAATTCCTAGTATTTGTTATTCTCTCATTATTTATATAACTAGTGCTAGATAAACCAAATCCATAGTATTCTTCATTATTCCAATACACCAAATTATGCTTAGATTGATATCCATCTTTAGCATAATTACTAATTTCATAATGAATATAATTATTTTTCTCAAGAGTATTCTCTATATATTTATACATTTCATAATCAGTATCTTCATCTATATTTTTCATACCATTAATTTTCAAAATAGTATTATCTTCAATTATTAAACTATAAGTAGAAATATGTGGAATATCAAGTTCTAGAAAACAATTTATATCACTTTTTAAAATATTTATATCATCATAAGCAGCATATATTAAATCAATATTAATATTATCAAAATATTTTTTAACTATTTTTATTTTCTTATAGACATCATTCTTAGTATGATTTCTTCCAAGTAATTTAATAACATTATTATCAAAAGATTCTACTCCAATACTTATTCTGTTAACCCCATAGTTTTTCATTATTTCAAGCTTACTTTCAGTAATAGATTCAGCATTACACTCAATAGTAAATTCGTACTCTTTACTAAGTTTAAATACTCTAATAATGTTCATGAGCCTAATCAATTCATTATCATTTAAACTACTTGGGGTACCACCTCCAATAAAAATGGTATTAACAATTTCACCATTATATCGCATTTTGATTTCTTTCTCCAAATTATCTAAATAATCATTAATATATTTTCTATCATATAATATTTTACAAAAATCACAATATGTACAAATACTATTGCAAAAAGGAATATGAATATATATAGACATAAATATCACCACAAATATAATAACATAGTAATATGTAAATTACAATGAATAAAATATTAAATATTATACCATTATATTAATGGTGATAAAATGAACAATATAGATATAAGAAAATATATCATTAATAATTTTAAAGACTCAAATGTTGATGATATTAAAAGTTCGATTGAGGACTCCATATCCTCCCATGAAGATGATCCATTAATAGGTCTTGGCGTATTGTTTGAATTATTATGGAATAATTCAAGTAAAGAAGAACATCAAAATATTCTTTTAAACATTAAAAAAGGTATGTAATGAAACATACTTTTTTTAATAATCTTTACCAGCAATAAAAAGTTCTAAAAGAACATTTCCATCTAGGTTATTTACCTTAATATCTCTATCAATATCTGATAATTTAGATAAATATTTAATTAACATATCTTCACTATAGTAATAACTATCACTAAGTAAATACTTAACTCTATATACACTTTTAAATTCCAAAATCTTTGCTATTTCTTCATTAGACTTACCATTATTATAAAGTCTTTTAACTTGAAACAATAATCTTATTTGACTAGCAATAATAGCTACTATCTGATTAGGATCCATTCCATTTATAACAAAGTTTTTATATAATTTAATAGCCCTACTATTATCATTTTTTAATAGTGTACTAACTAAATCATAAATACTATTATCCATATTTTCTTCAATTAAAAGCATAATATCATTATTATCAATAACCTTATCTTCAATTTTATATAGCATAAGTTTATTAAGTTCATTTCTAATATTATCAATATTATTACCAACTCTATCAATAAAATTATTAATATCCATACTACTCATTTTATAATTATTCTTTTTTAAATAATCTTTAATATAATCATTTAAATATTCATTATTAGCCTCCACTTTTTTCACTGTACCATTGCTATTAATAAGTTTTACTAATTTTTTTCTAGAATCAATACTATCACCATTAGATACAAACACTAAATAACTATCAGAATTATAGTTATTAAAATAGTTCTCAAGCAAATTAATATTAGCAACATCTTTCTTTTGTGATAAATAAATAGTACTATCAATAACAATAAGTTTATTAGGAGAAAACATTGAAATAGTAAGTGCCTCGTCAATTATATTTTGAATATCCTCTATACTATAATAAATAACATCATTATCAGAGATAGATAACCTTTCTTTAATAAGGTCTATTTCTCTATTAACAATAGATGTATCAGTTCCATATAACAAATAAAAATTCATATTAATCACTCTGTTTCTATTTTTTTACAATCATAATTTTTTTCACTATAATATTCAAGTATTGAATCTTCATCATCAGTAGAAAAATATTCTCTTAAATCTTCTACATTAGACATAACTCTATAAGTTTTTTCTTCATCGATAAATTTATAAGTATCACCTTCATCCATATACTTATAAAATTCACCATCATTTTTAAATTTATTATACCTAGTATCACTATTAAAAATATAATCACTAGTCACTGTTGCATTCTTAATTTTGCCTTTACCATCAAAAATAAATTTAATTTTTTCTCTGACAATTGTAGATAAAGTGCTATTATTATATTCAGTACTACAAGCATAACTTTTATCTTTTCCCATAATAACCTCAGGATTAAAAAAGAAAAACGCTACAACTACAATTATAAATAAAGCAAAAAATATTCCTGATATTGATACACTTTTTTTCTTTTCATTTTGAGTAGTATCTTGTTTTACCTTCTCTTTTGGTATAGTTAATTCATTAAGCCTACTAATATCAAACTTTTCAGTAACAATTCCCTCATCAATTATTTGAGCTTCTGTTATTTTATCTAATGATATAGTCTCAAAGTTATTATCACTAGTACCGCTTAAAATATTATTTAAAAATTTATCTATTAGTTCTTCACTATCATCTTTAGATAGCATTATAACAATTTCATTATTTCTTACAAACAAAGAACCATAGTACAATTTACTATTATCATAACTATAAACAACATACTTATTACTATTTTTTTTATATTTAAAAGCCCCATATACATTAATAAATATAGTTTCTTGACCATACTTAAATTTAAAATCATTAACCTTTATTCTTTTTCCATCCATAAGTAGCCTCCATAACAATTATAATATAATTAAAAAAAAAAAACTAGTCATTATTTATATTTTATTTGACTAGCTGTTATATCAAATCCACCTTTAAAAGTATTACCCATTTCATAATCTTGATCTTTATAGCTTTCCTGAAGCCATATCAACACAGTAAACTTCTTTTCTTCATTATTTTTTAAATATATATTAGAGCCAATTAATATTTTACCATTCTTAGGAATAGTACCTTTAGATATTTTATATCCATTACCATCATATAATGCATAGTTAAGAGCATTTTCCTCAAACTCATTATCTGTTACAAACATAGAAATATCAAGTGTTTGATCCAAAGTACCAGTACTTCTAACTGAAAAACTCTTTTTATATACAGAATATTTAGTATTCAAATTAGGTTCATTAATAGGCATAAGAGCATAAGTATCAATTGTACTACCATCTATATAATTAATGGCCAAGGTACCTGTTTTAACTTTTGTACTGTCTTCCCTATCACTAGCAATTAAAGAAAAATATGTAAAAGTTACTCCAACAATCATTACAAGTAAAGTAAGAATTAAAACAATAAAATAAAATATATCAGTTCTACTTTTACTATCGTTCATATCATCGATCTCCTAGTATAATAATACCAAAAACACACAAAAAAAGCAATACTTAAATTGCTCTTTTTAATTTCATTATTCAGCAGCTGCACCTGTGATAGTCTTAGCACCTTTAACTTCAACTTGAACAGTACCTTTAAATGTAGCACCTTGTTCAGCATCATTATCAGCACCAGCTTCATCAAGCCAAACAAATAAACGAAGATTTTTAGTAGTACCATTACCAGCAATTTTCATTGTTTCATCACCAGTAGCGCCAAGTAAACTAAATTCTGTATAGTCGCTTGAAGCTTCACTATAAGGAATAGTGCCAGTATAAATTACGTTAGAACCATTATTAAATTCACCTTCAACACCAGTTCTATCATATAAAACAAATTTTAAATGCTTAAAAGGTATTTCAGCAGGAGTAGTAACTTTTCCTTCTGGTGATTTCTCTTCTTTTACTAATGCAGTAGGAGTTACTTTAGCAGTGATTTCCATTTCTGTAGGTCCATCATTAGTTAAAGTAAAATCATAATATCCACAAACATTAAATCCATTATCATCAACGCAAGTCTTATAAGTACCTTCTTTACCATCATTTTCTCCAGTTCTAGTAAATGTTCTAAGAGCTATATCCTGAGAAGCAGGTATAATATTAGTTACATTTAGCTTATCACCGTCTTCGTAAACAATCTTTACAGTAGCGGCTTTAACAGTTAAAGCATTATCTTCACTCTTAGCATTAATTGAAAAGTACGCTAATGATGCGCCAATTATAGCAACGATTAAAGTAAGTACTCCGATTACTCCAAAAAATATTCCTCTCTTATCTTCTTTTTCCATCTCAATATCTCCTCTCTTCTATCATAAGTTAATGATAGCAGATTTTTTTAAAAATTACAATACTTTTAAATTAAAAAAAAGAAATAGTTAACCTATTTCAAAAAATTAGTAAATTCTTCTTTAGTCATAAAACCAGTAAATCTTTTAAGTTCTTTGCCATTTTCAAACAAAATAACTGTTGGAATTGACATAACGCCATATTCTCTAGCAATATCAGAACTTTTATCAACATCAAGTTTTACAAAGTTAAAATCATATTCACTAGAAGTCTCTTCGAATATTGGTCCAAACATTTTACAAGGACCACACCAAGTAGCATAAAAATCCACTACTGCCTTATCACTTATTAAAGAAGAAAAGTCTTTTTCATAATGTATTAATCCCATGATTACCTCCTAATTTAGTATGCTTTCATCACTTATATGAATCTTATTTCTTTCTATGAGTTTATTTAAAGAATCCCTAGTAATTATATTTTTATCTAACAACAATTTAATTACTTCATCATTTAATTCTTCATTGCTCTTATTATCTTTTTCCTTAATTACCTTATATACTTCATCATATGTATCAACCATTTCCCCAGATACTTTAGATAATATAGGTGTATTATCCAACATAAAGTTAGCAATTTTAGAATCTCTTACATAAGGAACATTTATAATAGGAAGTGTAATAATAACTAAAATCAAAAATACATAAACATACATCTCAATTATTCCAACAAAGATACCAAGTATTTTAGATGGAATACTAAGTATAACAGTAGCTTTTAGTATTTTTTCTATTAGACCAGTTACCATAAGTACAACTTTAAAAACTAAATAAAGTAAAGAGTATACTATAAGAAAAGCAATAACTTCATAAAATAGAATATTAATAGCTTCAATTCCTTTTATAAATCCTCCAAAGCTAATAAATGGTAGATTTTCATACATAATAACGGATAAATAGTTTTTTAGATAAAATGATAAGATAATTATAACAAAGATACCAACAAAGTCAGCAGTTTTCTTTATTACCCCAGACTTAAAACCACCTACTGCACCTAATGCTAATGCAATTAAAATAACAATATCTGCTACATTCATAATCTATCCTCCTAACAATATTATATACTATTATATTAAAAAAAGAAAGAAAAAAAGATGCTTTTAAGCATCTTCTTCAGAATTAACAACTTTAAAAATTAATGACTTGTTACTAAATATTTTTTTATAATGTACCTCAAATGATTTCCAACCTTTTGGAACTTCAAAAGCAACAAATCCTTGTGCCTTTTTACCTGAAGCTAAATTAACCGCTAGACTATCAACTCCATTAGCATTATTAAATATAATTGCGGTATCACAAGCAACATCATCTACATAGCCATCAAAATCATAATACGAAATATACTTGTTATCATCAGAAATATTTTCTACATCGAAGAAAAACAATAAATATTCTTTGCCTTCTTCAGGTGTATCAATGAAGTTACCTTCACCAATAGAATCATACTTCAAAGCTTCAATTAAAGTTAGATTAAAATTACCATCAGATAATGTATCATCAATAGTGCCATATAAAGAAGTAGTATTTTCTTCTATATATCCATCAATTTTATCTTTAATTTGACCAGGATCTTCATTTTTAATTGCATTAATTCCAATAATAGTCAAAATAATAATAACTACTATAACTAGTAATCCCAAACTGCCAAAAACAATTAAAATTATTGCCCATACAGGTAACCCTTTTTTCTTTACTTTATCATCTTTTTTGACATTAGCATTATTGTTAGTATTACCTCCTATCATAGTACCACATTTAACACACATTACAGCTTCATCAACCATTTCATTTCCACAATTAGGACAAAATTTAGCCATATTTTCACTCCTCTCTGTGATAATTATATATCATATTAAAAGAAAAAGAAAGTATTTTACTAAATATTTTCTTCTCTAATTTGTTCAATAATATTATGTTTCTTTATTTTATTTGTACTATACATCATCGTAAGAAGTACTATTGCAAATACTGAAACAATTGAAATAATAATAGCCTTCCATGGAAGAATAACACCACTAGTAGTCATCATATCAGATAATGCATAATGTATAATAAGCGTTATTCCAATACTTGTAGGTATTGCATATATTAAAGATTTAAGTCCAAAGAATAAGCTCTCAAAGAATAATATTTTATTAAAACCTTTCTTTGTAAGACCAATACTTCTAAGAACAGCAAATTCTCTCTTTCTAAGAGCCATACTTGTTGATATAGTATTAAATACAGAAGTAACACCAATTAAAGTAACTAAACTTATAAATCCATACATAAGAATCTTAACAACGAGTATCATATTATTGGTCTGTTTCATAGATTCTCTAACATTAGTATAACTAACATAATCATATTTGTCTAATTCTTTAGCTAGTTTATCAATATTATCCGTATTATCACTAACTATATTATATTTTACATTATCTATTTTTTCACCAAATACGACTTCATAAATTTTCTTATTAACAATAAGTTTGTAATTACTATCATAAAGACTATCTTCAAATATTGGATTATACTTATCAGTAATATAAATATTATTAATAGTTTTAGTACAATACTTAGTATAATCACTTTCTATATCTTCCACAGTACTATCAGCAATATTACAAAGTTTAATATAACCATTATTCTTATTTTTAATTATTGGTATATTATAATTAATTCTCTTTTCACCATAACTAACACCTTTAAACTTATTAAGTAATATTATCTTATCAGAAGTAAGTCCAAGTTCTTTTTTATAATTATTATAAGAATTATCATCCATAACAATAACCGAAACACTTTTAACTTTTTGTTCTTCAAGTTGCTTAACTTCATCGTCAGCATAAGCATTTCTATAATATTTTAAATAATCAGCAGAATACTCATAATTATCCACTAAAATAGTATTCTCCATACTATAAGAAATATATTCTTTAACATCATTACTCTTAACAATTTCATCTATTGTTTTAAGCATTTCTTCATTAGTATTTCCATTATCAAAATAATAAATCACATAATCATAAGGAACCTCACCAACTACATCACTTGCAGTATTAATAGTATAATTCATATAAGAAGAAAATGATATAAATAATACAATACTAATAAATAAACTAACAATCGTAACTCTATACTTCTTCTTATTTCTTTTAATATTTTTAAGAGCAATCTCTCCTTCTATACCAAATAATTTATTGACAAACTTACCAGTTTTAATTTTCTTTTTATTAATTTTTATATCATCATTTTGTCTAATTGCCTCAATCGGAGACACTTTAGCAGCCCTTCTCGAAGGTACTAAAGCAGATATAAATATAACAAGTATCATAAATATAACAGGTATAATTATAAATACAATATTAGTAACCAAATTAAGTTTTAATACTAAAATATCACCAATCAAATTATTAATAATAAGTATTACAGTACCAATACCAATATAAGCACCACCTATACCAAGTATTATTCCTATAGTACCCACAATAAGTGCTTCAAAAAATATTGTATATGAAAGTTGTTTCTTTGTAGCTCCTATGCTAGAAAGTAATCCAAATTCTTTTTTTCTTTCCATTACAGAAATAGCAAAGGAATTATAAATAACCACTATACAACCAATAGATACTAACGATAACATAATAATTATCATCATAATCATTGAGCTCATTATATTACCATAAGTACTTTCTCCATATAGAGCAAGAAGTGTACTATTATAAGATATAGCATTATCATAATCTAATTTTTTAGCTAAATCTTCTGATTGTTTAATAATTCTTCTATTATTATTAAACATAACATATACATTTGCAGTCCCTTCTTTATCATTTGTATTAAGCGTAAAAGTACTATATCCTGAAGCAGAATAATTTTCATAATTGCTTCTTTCTACTATACCAACTATTGTATAAGTTTTCTCACCAATAATATTAAGTGTTTCACCTTCATAGTACTCATTATTATTCAAAGTTTTAACATCTTCAATTACTCTTTCACCATATTTTAATGTAATGGTATCTCCAATCTTATAAGAAGCTCCACCATTAGTATTAATATGTTTCGATATAACAAGCTCATTATCATTTTCAGCAAATCTTCCTGAAATCAAATGAAGTTCATTAAAATATTCTTTATTAACAGCGCTAATATAAAGATAAGGCTTATATTCATTAATAGAATCAAATTTACTAAAGCCAATAGCTTTTTGATAAAAATAGCTGAAATCTTTCTTATCAATACTATTTAATTTATCTAAAGATATATCATTATACTCAGCCTCATATTTACCATCATAACTAATAGTTTCTCTAATCATATAATCCTGAAAAGAAGAGAATAATAGTCCTATTCCAACCATCAAAGCAGTTGATAAAATAATACCAACAATTGTAACTATAGTTCTTTTTTTATTAAGTTTTAAATTCTTAATAGTTAGTTCATTCAAAATACTCATTTTATTTTCTCATCCTTAATAATATGACCATCTTCTAAAGTAATTATTCTATTTGCTTCTTTAGCAAGATTCATATCATGTGTAATCATAATAATCGTTTGATGGTATTTTTCATTAGATAATTTAAGTAAATCCATAATTTCTTTACTAGCTTTAGAATCTAAGTTACCAGTAGGTTCATCCGCTAATATTATATCCGGTTTAGATATAAGTGCTCTACCTATAGATACCCTTTGTTGTTGACCTCCTGAAAGTTCATTAGGTAAATGATTAACTCTTCTCTCAAGGCCAAGAATATCTATAAGTTCTTTTAAATAATCTTTATCAACTTTTCTGCCATCAAGTAATATTGGAAGAGTCATATTTTCTTCAACATTAAGTATTGGTATTAAATTATAAAACTGATAAATAAGTCCTACTTTTCTTCTTCTAAAGACTGCTAATGCATCGTCTTTTTGCTTAAATACGTCAGTACCACCAACAATAACTTTTCCACTAGTGGGTTTATCAACAGCTCCAAGTATATGAAGAAGAGTTGATTTACCACTACCAGAAGAACCAACTATAGCTACAAAGTCTCCTTCATCAACAGTAAAAGAAACATCATCAATAGCCTTAACCAAAGTACTACCCTTACCATAATTCTTACATAAATTATTAACTTCTAATATTTTCATTTCTTTATCCTTTCTATTACTTCATCAAAACTAATTCCCATCCTAGTAAGTTCAGATATTTTTTTCTTTATATTTTCAATTTCTCTATCTATCTTATCATTAGTAGCTTTCTTAGTATTTTCTGATATAAAAGTACCTTTAGTACTAATCGTAGTAATAACCCCCCTATTTTCTAATATGTCATAACTCTTCTTAACAGTATTAGGATTAATACCTAAATTACTAGCCATTTCTCTAATTGATGGAATTTGAACTTTTTCTTTTAATATTCCAACAGCAACGTACTTCTCAATACCATTTACTATTTGCTCATATATAGGAACTCTACTTTGATAATCCAAATTAATCATAATCTGTTTCATCTACATCACCCTAGCAGTCTCAGCGTCATTAATGTCATCATCATTGTCATTAACATACTTTTCCATAATTTTATCAAGTTCTTCTACTCTATTAGTAACAAATATATTTTTATCATAATCATTATTTATAGTAATATATTTATAATCCTTATTAATATCAATATTTTCATCAATATTATCTACAATAAACTTACCAATTTCAGAATAAAGTTCACTATAGTAGCCATCACTAACACCATAAAAATTACCATTTATATCATAAGAATAAATATCATTATCGTTCATCTTATTTAAATATTCTTTAGTTTTAGTATTATAATATTTTAGTATATTAAGTACTAAATCTTTATTATCAGTAACATTAATAACAACATTTCTTACAGCATAGTTATCATAAATATATAAAGTAATATTAAGTAATCCATCATAATTATTAACATTTTTTAATGCATCCTTATTATTTTTATATTCGTTAATAATCATATTAGCTAACTCTTTATTTTCCTTTACACCAGTATAACCATTATCATATTCAATACCAAAGACTCTACTATCTTTATAATCTTCTAAAGTTTTTAAATATTCCTTATCATTTACTAAATTATTATTAATATAATTATAATCATCCTCAGTAACATATATCGTAAATTTATATGTATCCCCTTTAACCTTAGTTTTAATATGATATATATTATATACATTTCCCCTAGGATCATCATCTAAAAGTAATGAAACAGCATAATTAATAACATCTTTATTTTTAGTAGAAGCAATATTAATATTATTATCATCCACAAAGGTGATTTCTTTAATATCATTTACCTTAATTTCAAATTCTTCCTTATCATCAAAGAAAGCACCAACAATACATACAGTACCAGATACAATAACTAAACATATAGCCATTTTAAAGAAATTAGTAACTCTCTTTCTAGTAATCAAATCATAAATAATTAAATAAGTAAATATAAGTACTAATAAAAGTATAATTGTAAAGAAATCATGACTAGACACTCCAAGATTTTTAATTATTACGTATAGTATACAAACAACAGGAACAGTAGTTAAAGTCCTAACTAAAATATGAACTCTCTCACTTCTGAATGAAGTACCAACAATTTCAAACTTTTTCTTTATGAAAAGAATAAGTCCCACAGCAATATAAACAATACTTAAAAATACCATCTTAAGAAGTGAAACATTTATACCACTATCAAATTTTTCTCCCAAAAATACTCCTGCAATAAGTTTATAAGGCATAGTATAATTATTATCACTTACTCTATTTACATAACTAGTATAAATATTATTTCTCTTATCATTTTTACACTTTAAACTATTACATTCATATATAACTGGTGTACATTCCTTATTAAGACATTCAATTCTTGCATTACCATAATTATTATAATAAAATCCATCAGTTTTAATAAAGGTACTAATAAATGGAACTAAAAATAATATAAGAAGAGTAACCACAATCGTTGTAATCTTATTTGAAGAAACACTAACTGCTATATTACAAGAAGTAAATACAAAGATATAAGAAATAGAATATATAAGAAATATATCAAATAACATCTTATAGTCAATAATCATATTGCTATATATTAAACTAATAGCAAGCGTAATAATTAAATTAATAATTTGCATAAGAAGAATTATAACTATTCCGCCAAGTGTATTAGTAAGAAATATTTGTTTCTTATTAATAGGCATTGAAAGTGTAAAATCAATAGAACCCCTTTTATATATAAAACTAAACAAAGTAATTGAAAGTATTACCGGAACAAGATACATACCAAGTAGTACTGGACCACTAATTTCATATATACTAGGCATAAAATTGCTACCACGACTACATTTCACTAGTAATATAATACCGCCAATTGTAGGAAGTAATAACATACATAAAAGAATAATAGCTTTAGATTTCTTAATATTTTCTTTTAAATAATTAAAATTAAACAAACTTGTTAAACTCATATCCTAAAGCCTCCATTTCATATATAAATACTTCTTCCAAAGTAAGTGGAAGATAATCAAGTATTAAAGGTTTCATCTTTTCAATTTTTTTCTTACTTTTACCATCAGTATCTTTAATAATTATCGTAGCCACACTACCTTGTTTCTTAAAACTCAAGATATTAAAGTCTTCAAAATCTTCTTTATCAAAGTTCTTTTCAAATGATAATTGAACCTTAAACATATTAGTTTTAATAGTATCAACATCACTCTCAAACAAAATACCTCCTTGATATAAAAGACCCAAATTATCGCAAATATCCTCAAGTTCTCTAAGATTATGACTAGTCATAACAATCGTAGTATTCTTTTTATTCATTTGCTTAATAAGAATCTTTTTCATAGTGTTTCTAATAACTGGATCAAGTCCATCAAATGTCTCATCAAAGAACATATAATCAGCATTAGTACAGATAGCACATATTAAAGCACACTGTCTTTTCATACCTTTAGAAAAAGTACTAATTTTCTTATTAAGACTAAGATTAAGCATATTAGCAAGTTCTTTAAGATAATTCATATCAAAATTCTTATACATAGATTCATAGTATCTAGCAGTATCCATAAGTGTATAATTAGAATTAAAGTATAAATCATCTTGAACAAAAACCATTTTTTGCTTAATAACATCATTATCATATACCTTACTACCATCTACAGTAATATCACCACCATCAGTATCATATATACCCATAATAGTTCTAAGAAGTGTAGACTTACCACTACCATTAGCACCTACTAAACCATAAATAGAATTATCTTTAATAGTACAACTAAGATCTTTTAGCACATAATCTTTATCATATTTTTTAGATAGTTTATCTATTTTTATCATATAATTTTCTCCTTTCATAGTAATATATGATTGTACTACTTGTGCTAGTACAATTAAATCATACTACACAATTAATTCTTTGTCAAGAAAAAAATACAACTCAAAGTTATTGAATTAAAAAAACTTAATCTAGAGACTTATAATAAGGTTCTAGATTATCTTTGAAGACATCACTGGGCTTCAAAGAAAGAGTGTGAAACACAAAGGTTCACACTCAAAACCAATAAACTTATTTTTTCTTTCTATAAAAAACACTATAATTAGTAAAATCAATATTACTAATAATCTTATCATATTCATCATAATTAAACTTATCTATAACATCAATATCATCATCATCTAAGTAACCAAAACGAATATAATTCTCTTCAGTAGGAGCAACATAATTACTTATACTATCCTTTCTAACAGATATCCTAGTAATAGCATCCTTCTTAACAAGTTCGAATACCTCTCTTTCATTACTATCCCTATTTTTTATCGAAGATAAAACAAGTTTTTCAAACCCATTAACCTTCTTAGTAAAAGCGATTACATCAATAACAAAATAACCATTAAAGTAATACAAATAAGCAGAAATATCATCTACATAATCAGAACAACTATTAATATATTCATTAATTTTTGAATATTTAGAAAAATTAATATCTAAAAAGAAACTCAAATACCAATCCAATTTATATTTATCAAAGCAAGATAAACTACTAACATCAATTTTAAAAGTCAAAATAACTTCATCAATATAATCACTCTTATATATAGTCCTTTTTTTTATAACATCCTTAACATCACTAACTTTAGAAAGCTTTTTATCATTTTTAAAAGAAATCTCTTTATATATATTTTTAACCAAACTAAGTGTTTTATCATAATCAAAATTACCCGCTAAAACAAGAAACTGATTGCAGGGAATATAAATATTATCATAAACATCTTTAATTTCCTTAATAGTAATACTTTTAACACTACTACTACTTCCCAAAGTTTTTCTATTAATAGAAAATAACCCATTTATCTTCTTTTCAATAATCTTATTTTTTTCATTATTTTTATCATCTCTAATCTCACTATAAACAGCCTTTTTTGTCTTATCAAGTTTTTCCTTAGTAAAAGAAATATTATAAATTCCCTTTAAAAAAGTTTCTAAACATTCATAAAAATTAGTAACAGTATTAAAGAAATATGAAGTATTCTCATTATTAGTACCACCATTACAACTAAGTATATTATATTTTCTTAAATTATCCAGTAAATTCCCCTCTACTGTATTTTCACATATATAATGCTCCAATAAATGAGCAGTACCAGGTTTAACCTTCTTAGTATTACCATTATAATCAACATATTCACCATTATTACCACCAAAGAAAGTATATAATTCCACATGATTAGTACTCTTACTACTATCCGTATAAATAAGAATAGTAAGTCCATTATCCAAAGTAATAAATTTAGCCTTATTCATAATCCTTACCAACTCCTATATATTTACTAACCATAATAAGTCTATTATCAATAAAATCTTTAACTTCTAAAGGTTTAATACTTTTAATAACATCATAATATTTTTCATTAGAGTAGCCAAGATATTTATCCACATAATCAAATAATATAGTACTAAGTTCCTCTTTATCAAGTTCATTATCTATTCTAGCCTTTTCAGTAAATAGAGGAAGCCTACTCTCTATATAATTAATATCAGATATATAATTCATAGCCTTTTCATATAGTTCAAAAACCATCTCAATATTTTTACTACCAGTAAAAGAAATCAAAGAAAGAGTACCAAAACCATAAGTATAAGCATTAGTTCTATATACCAAATCATTATCATTTCTCAAATAATTAAATAAAACATCCGAATTATTAGAACTAAGTAAATTTTTAACTATAGTAAGCAGTACCCTATCTCTATAGCAGCACATACCCCTTACTTTGTAATTGCAGCACACACTACTCGTAGAAAACTCAATATTTTCCCTAACCACTTCAACATTATTTAAAATATTCTTAACATATACATTATAATCAGTCATAAATTTAACATTACTAATCTTGTTATCAAGAATAATTTTTTTAATCAGTTCTTTAGCTTTTTTCTCATCAACATTGCCTATCAAAAAAGTAAGTGGTGGCCCGCTAATAATCTTTTTATAAACATTATATAATCTCTCACTAGTAACATTATTTAGCAAAGATAAATCTTTAAATACTTTTGAAACAAGATAATCATTCTCATCAATTAAAAGATCATTTTTATATTGACAATAACCATCATATCTTTTAAGTTTATTCTTAACCACTTCCTTATACATCTCAATAGATTCCCTTACTAATTTTTCAGAAAACGCACCATTTTCTAAGTAAGGATTAAAAATCATTTCCCTAGCAAATAATAGATTATCTTGAAGAACATCTTTTTTTAAACTAGCAACTGAAGGATAAATTAAAGCAAACTCTAAAAAAGCATTATTACCAATAAAAGATATCTTACTACGATAAGATAAACAATAATTATTAATACACGCTATCGCTAGTTTTCTCTTAGTATCATATTTTTCACTTCTATCAAAAATAACATCTTTAAGTATTTTTAACTCTTCTTCTTTATAATTATATATTGGAAAAGAAATAAATAAAATACATTTCCTAAATTCATCATTTTTAATTATAACCGGTTCATTATCTCTATTAAACATCATATCACTTCTCTCATACAAAATTATATTTAAATAAATAATTTTTGTCAACCTAGGTATATTCCCATACACAAATTAATCAGTATCATAACCTATTTTAGGAGGGAAAAATAATGAATAATTTTAACGACTATTATAATTATCTAAATAATAATTATAATGATATGAATTTTTTAGCAGATCCAAATAGTATGATCTATGATATGAACTATCAAGCATTATATCCAAATGCAGTAATGCCTACTAATAATAATATTCTAGATACAAAACTTGGTTTTAAACGAGGTAATCTTTTTAATAACTTATATGATGAATACAAAAACTATAAACCACAAGAATTAAAAGCAAATAATGAAAAAGAAGATTTATTACTACAAATAGATGAGCAAAGATTTGCTATGATTGAAATGAATCTTTACCTAGATTTATATCCTAACAATAAAGAAGCACTAAATAGATTCAATACTTATCTAAAGAAAGAAAAAGAATTAGTAACATTATACGAAAGTAAATATGGACCATTAACTACATCAAGTCCTGTTCAAACAAATAATTGGACTTGGAATAATTCACCATGGCCTTGGGAGGTGCAAAACTAATGTGGAAATATGTAAAATCACTTGAATACCCTGTAAATATCAAAAAGAAAGATATAAGAATGGCTAAATATCTCGTAACACAGTATGGAGGAGCCAACGGCGAACTAGCAGCAGCCTTCCGTTATTTAAATCAAAGATATACTATGCCTGACGATAAAGGAAAAGCCTTACTTACCGACATTGGAACCGAAGAACTAGCTCATGTTGAAATGATATCCGCAATGATATACCAGTTATTAAAAGGAGCCACTCTAAAAGAATTAAAAGAAGCCGGTCTTGAAGCCCATTATGCTGAACATGGTTATAGCCTATATCCAACAGATGCGAATGGCGTACCATTTACCGTAGCTTACTTTGCCTCAACAGGAGACCCAATCGCCGACCTATCCGAAGACATGGCAGCAGAGCAAAAAGCCAGAGCCACTTATGAAAACCTAATCGACCTAACAGATGATCCTGATGTCATAGGACCACTTCTATTCCTAAGACAAAGAGAAATAATTCACTTTACAAGATTTCAAGAATTATATAACGAATATAAAAAGAAAAACTTAAAATAACTCAAATACCTACCAAACTAGGTATTTTTTTCATAGAAAAAAAGAAGTTATTTCTTTGCATCAAACTTCTTTCTTAATTCAGTATTTAAAATAAATTTTCTAAGTCTAATATTTTCAGGAGTAATTTCTACTAGTTCATCACTATTAATATAATCTAGACAATACTCTAATGTTAATGGTCTAGGTCTCTTAAGTACAACAGTATGATCTGATCCAGATGCTCTTGTATTAGTAAGTTGTTTACCCTTAACAACATTAATAGCAAGATCATTCTCTCTATTACATTCACCCACAATCATACCCTCATATACTTCAGTACCAGGTTCAATAAACATTACTCCTCTATCTTCAAGTTGTCCAAGTGCATAAGCAGTAGCTTTACCTGCTTCAGTAGATACAAGTACACCTACTTTTCTTTCAGTAGAATTAATATCCTCTACCGGAAGATATTCCTTAAAACTATGATTAAGTATACCATAACCTTTAGTTAAAGTCATAAAATTAGTATTAAATCCAATTAATCCTCTTGAAGGAATAGTATAATTAAGTCTAATTAAATTATTAACATTAGACATATTATCCATCTTACCACCACGAAGACCAAGTGCCTCAATAACATTACCTACACAGTCATCACTAACTTCAATTTGAACATCCTCATAAGGTTCACACTTAACGCCATCAATTTCTTTAATAATAACTTCAGGTTTAGATACTTGTAGTTCAAAACCTTCTCTTCTAAGATTTTCAATCAAAATAGATAAATGAAGTTCACCTCTACCAGAAACAGTCCAAGATTCATTACTAGCCTCTTCTACTTTCAAACTAACATCTCTTTGAGTTTCTTTAAATAATCTCTCACCTATTTTTCTAGCAGTAACAATCTTACCCTCTCTACCAACAAATGGACTATTATTAACCATAAATGTCATTTTTAAAGTGGGTTCATCAATTCTAAGTATTGGAAGAGCTTTTTCTTTACCAACATTACATATAGTTTCACCAACAGAAATATCCATAAGACCCGCTATTGCAACTATATCACCAGCATCAGCCTCATTAATTTCTATTCTCTTAAGGCCTTCAAAGCCAAATAACTTTTGAATTCTAAATTGCTTAATACTACCATCTAATCTAACACAAGAAACCATTTCATTAACTTTAATAGTACCACTATGAACTTTACCAATACCAATTCTACCAACATATTCATTATAATCTAAAAGTGCAGGTTGAAATTGTAAATCACCATTAATATCAGCATTAGGTTCAGGTATTTCATCTATAATTAATTTAAATATATCATCATAACTTTCACTTTGTGTACTAATATCAGGATCTAGACTAGCAGTACCATTTAAAGCACTAACATAAGCAACTTTAAAATCAAGTTGTTCTTCAGTAGCACCAAGTTCAATAAATAAATCTATAACTTCATCTAGTACCTTAGCTACTCTCGCAGTAGGTTTATCTACCTTATTAATAACCACAATAGGCTTAACTCCTGCTTCAAGAGCTTTCTTAAGAACAAATCTAGTTTGTGGCATAGTACCTTCATAAGCATCTACTAAAAGTAATACACCATCAACCATATTCATAATTCTTTCTACTTCACCACCAAAGTCAGCATGACCAGGAGTATCTAGTATATTAATCTTATATCCATTATAATGAATAGAAGTAGTTTTAGCAAGAATAGTAATACCTCTTTCTCTTTCTATATCATTAGAGTCCATAGCTCTAACTTCAACTTGTTCATTATCCCTAAAAGTACCAGATTTCTTAAGCAATTGATCAACCAAAGTAGTTTTACCATGGTCAACATGGGCAATAATAGCAACATTTCTAATTTTCATAAAATACACCTTCTTTTTTCACAGTTTACAATTATATCACAAAATTATACATTTGAACATATTTTTTACTCATTTTCTTCAAAAACTTACCTTTCAGAAAAATCCAAGGTATTTTTCTGTCCTATCCAGCCTAATTCTTAGTCTGTATAGGAATAACACTAAGATATCATATTCACGGTGAAAACTTTCTAACCAATACAAAAACAGTTAAAAAGAAGACACCCAGTATCTTCTTTAATTTAAATATATAGTTTAGGCTTATATATAATAGCCATTAGTTTAAGACTTATTCATAAGGCTTAAACTAACACTCTAAGACTACAGGCTTAGAGTGAACCTAAGCATTCTTATTATTCTTCTTATAATCAATAAAATCTAATATAATCATAACAATTATATATACTCCAACCACTTTAAATAAAGTATACATAATACTCTTAGGTACAAATATAAGAAGTATACCAAGAATAATAGAAATAATAGACACAATCAAATTACCAGTAATCTTTCTATCAAAATACTTAGTAATACTACTCGTAGCCATAATAAATAATAATAAACTAACAAGTACCGGAAGCATCTCTAAAAATAAGAAACTACCATACTTAAATACAAACATAGCTACCCAAATACACATAATACCAATTATCAAACTAGAATAGTCTCTACTAATATATTTCTTATCCATAACAAAACTAATTAATTGTACTACTGCAATAATAGCAAAAATAACAACAAACAAATAATTAATAGTACTAAGTAGTTCCTCAGTAGCAAATATAAGCACTATACCAATAACTAGTCCAAGTAAATAATAAAATACCTCTGAAACACAACTACTACTTTTAGGTTTTTCAATCTTTTCAAGTATCACTACTTCATCTTTATTTTCTTCATTTTTCTTTCTTCCCATTTTAACACCTTCCTTTATATCTATAATTATATACTAATTCATAACAAAAGGAAAGACTAAGTATTATCTTTCCTTTTTAAATAACTATTTAATTTAATGTAAGTAATATTCTGACTCATTTCATCAAATATATCATCTACTAGTATATACCCCATATATTATCCTCCTTTTTTATAGGATAACACATATTTACATACTTTACATCACATTCGACAAAACTTGTCAATATAAGACATTAACTCTTAGTAATTCTTACCTTAATCGTTGTAGTCTTAGCAAAGTAACTAGCCTTAACTTCATCACCAGTAACATTAACCTTAACAGTATGTTCACCTTCACCTAATCCAGATAAATCTACTATAGCCTTAATAGTAGTACTATCAATAGCATCAAGAACTTCTTGCGTACCCTTAACAATAACAGTAGTTTTAGAAGAATTTTCTCCCATAGCTCCAGCCTTTAAATTAGGTCCTAAGTTAATAGCATCAATCTTAATATCATCAACTTCCATTGACTTTTCTTCACCAAGAGATACCTTAACAGTAATAGTCTTCTCAGAAACCTCTCTTATACCTTCAGGTTTAGGTACAACCACCGTATAAGACTTACTATCAGATAAACCAGTTACATCAACTTCTATTGGAATATAAGATTCAGTATATTTACTAACAACTGCTTGTTCACCATATATACTAATTTCGTTTACAGAAGAACTAATTGAACTAATAGCCTTACCAAAAGCAACATTTCCTTTAGGAATAATCTTTATTTTAGCAGTACCACTATAAGATTCAATATTAATTGTAGCAGTAACCTTCTCTGGTACTATTTCAACATCTACAACATTACCATATTTATCATAAGCCACAAGTTTAACATCTTTAAGAGTATTAACACCCGCAGTAGGATCAACAAGTTCACCAATATCTACAAGTGCCTTAACAGTAGCTACTTTATTAATATTATGAATAGATTTTTCATCTTCAGTACCCTTAATAATAACCTCTTCTTTATCAATAGTAACAGACTGTACAGATAACTTACTATCAAGCTTATCTTTATTTATAACATCAACAGTAATAGACTTAGTCGCTGATACCTTAGGATATACATTAACAGTAATTGAAGAAGGATCAAGTTTATAATTAACTGAATTAATTGGGCTTTCATAATTAAGTTCTATCTTATGAGTACCCTCTTTTAAATTAGATAAATCCGCCGTTACTTTACCAGTAGATAACTGCTTAGCCAAATATAAATCAACAGTTCTACCAATCAAAGTAACATCAGCAGTTTCAGGTAATCCCTCAATAATATAAGCCTCTTTATTATAAGTAACATCCACTATCTGATTATGAAGAACTTCAGCAGCACTATCAATAACAGTACTAGCCTGATTATCTACATAAAAGAATATTAGTAATGATACCAGTAAAGAAACAAATATCAAAGTATTTCTCTTATTAAGCCATCTTTCAAACTTACCTGCTCCCTTATCAGCTTTCTCACCAATAAACATAGCAAACTTCGTAACCGGAGTAACAATAAATTTATCAATAAAACTACCTATCGTTCTAAATAAATTTCTAAAAAATTTAATAATTTTCTTAAGCGTTTTCATCATTATCATCCTCCTTTTCATCTACAAACTCGTCATCAAGAAGGACCTCTCTCTTTGGTTTTAATTCCTCTACTAAAATCATTCTAGCATCATCTAAAGAAAGATTATAATTTAAATTACCATCTACCGCTATTGAAATCTTACCAGTTTCCTCACTGACAACAATAGCAATAGCATCAGATTCTTCACTTATCCCAATAGCGGCTCTATGTCTAGTACCAAGTTTCTTACTAATCTTACTATTAATACTAATGGGAAATACAGCCCCAGCAGAAGTAATCTTATTACCTTGTATTATAACACCACCATCATGAAGTGGATTTCTAGGGAAGAAGATAGAAATCAATAATTCTGAAGAAATATCACCATATATTGGTTTACTTCTCTCAATATATTCATTAAGACTAACATCTCTTTCAATAACTATTAAAGCACCAATTCTAGATTTTCTAAGATAATCAACTGCAGTCATAACTTCATAAACAAGTTTTTCTCTTTCATCTAGCGTAAGAACCTTATGTCTACCAAGTAATTGCTTTCTACCAATATGTTCTAGTATACTTCTAATTTCTGGTTGAAATATAATTATAAGTGCTAGTGGTCCCCACATAATAACATACTCTAAAAGCAAGCCTATCGTCGTTAAATTAAGTGTATCACTAAGTATCTTAATAACCAATATAACAAGAACACCCTTAAATAATAATATAATCTTAACATTATTTTTAATATTCTTAAGTATAAAATAAACCATCATCCATACTAAAGAAATATCAATAACTTTTTGTAATATAACTAATAAATTATCAACTGTCATAATATCTCCCTTCTATTTAACCAAATAAATAGCCCCTTCTACACACAAATAACACAGCAAAACAATACCACCAAATAAAAGTATCATATTACTAACAAATCCAGAATTAGAATTAATTACTTTAGTATCTTTTTCTTTCTTTTCTTCCACTTTTTTATCCTCCATTAATTTATTTAAAAAGTCATTCTTAGTCATTATTCCATAACATCTATATTTAATCTTATCTTTCTTACCACTAAAAAGCTCATTTAGTTTATTAACATCATAATAGGATAAAGTAAAACCTAAATCATGATATAAACTTTTCTTATCTTCAATTTCCTTCGCAGTAATATTAATATAAGAAATATCATTATCTTGAATTAATAAAGCAACTTTTTTCCCTATTATTTTAATATCATCTTTACTAAAATTATATTCATCCTGAAATAAATAAATAGTATTATCACTAATAAAGTAAGAAATATGTTCAGTGAGTTTAATCTTCTTTATTTCCTTCTTCATAACATTAGTTACCTTCCTATCTACTAATAATTTTATCATGATACTGGCAAAAATGCAACATAAAAAGAAGCACTTTATTGCTCCTTTAAATAAGAACTAGTATTAGTAAGATATCCAATATAAACAACTTGTGCATCACTACTATCTTCCTTGCAAGTAACTAATACTATTGATTTTCTTGTATTATCAGTATAAATTTCAGCATAACCATTCTTCTTAATCTCATAATTATCACTAAATATATACTCATATTTATTACCATTATCATATAAATATATCTTATCACCAAGATCCATCTTATATAAATTACCAAAATAAGAATTATAATTATTACCATTATGTGAAGCCAAAATAATTCTATTATCAGTCTTCTCTATAGTTTCAATATTATCTTTAACATTATTATAGCTGTTATTAATATTAACAAGACCTCTCTTTAATTCAATACTAGGTATTTCAATAAAAGAATTATATCCATATCTATCCTCCAGTGAAACATCATCATTATCATTATTAAGTATCTTCTCAATAGCCAAAATATTCTTCTTACTATCCGTAAAATAATTATAAAAGTATATACCAAAATAACTAATACCAACAATAATAAATAATATACTAGCACAAACTATCTTTTTATTATCAAAAAATAGTATCATAATAAATACAAATAAAATAACCATAGCAATAACTAAAATATTCTTAAGTCCGACATTCATACCAGTATTAGGTACTTCCATTCTCTCATTATATATAGTAGTCTCATATACCTCACTATCCAAAGTAAAATATATATTATCCTCAAGTATTCTATACCCAGTACTAGCCTCTATTTCCGCTATATAATATTCACCATAAGATAAATCATCTATAACAATCATACCATTAGTATCAGTATAACCCTTATATACTATAACATTATCCTTATTTCTAATTTCAATCAAAGTATTAGCAATCACTTCATTAGTATTAGTATCTAATTTATGAATAATAACCTTACCTTTATTCAAATAATTATTAATATCAATCTCATAATTAATCTTTTCAGTATATTGATCCTTATATTTAAGTTCTATATCATAGGTAGTATCATCAAAGACATTATCATTATTAGACTTAACTTCCTTCAAATAATACTTACCAAGTGGAAGATTATCTCTTACACCCTTACCTTTAATATCAGTAATAATTGTATTTACCAAAGTATCTTTTTTATATATTAATTTATCATTCTCATATATATCTTCTTTAGCATATAATTCAAAATAAACATCAGAAAGCATTATATTTTTATAATAATAGTTATTATTTACATAGTTAACTTCTTCTCCATATTTATTAATAACAATTTTACCCTTAACAATCTTATTATAGAAGGGAATCTCCAGTATAACACCATAATCTTCATCATTAATAAAGTTAGATTCTTCTCCTATATAGAAATGTACGCCATCTTTATTATATAAATAACCATTCATACTCTGATCTACCTCATACAATATATATTCACCAGAATGAAGAACGTCAGGAGTAATAAATTCACCATTACTAGAAAGAGTAAAAGTATCAATAGTACTAACTTCTGGATAAGTAACATTAAAACTAACATATTTCTTTTCTCTAACATCATATATCTTAAATTTAATATCACTATTAACAATATTATCTGAAGTATCAAAGTCCTTCTTTATAATTTTAACCCTAGCAGTTATTTCACTATCAGATAATAATTTGTATATTGGTCTTGTATCATCATTATCCACAGTAACCTTAAAATCATCAACTTTATAATAATCTTTAGTACTATTAACTTGCTTAAACATATAAACACCATAAGGAAGAATTATACTAGCATACCCATCCTTATCCGTAGTAATACTACCAACTTTATTATCCGCACTATCATATACATCAAATACAACCCCCTCTTCAGTAGTTAGTATTCCAGTACCACCATTATCAAATACTTTAAATATATCAACTCTTTTCTTAATAATTTTTTCATATACGGTAATCTCTCTATTTAAATTACTTTCATTAATATTAACAACATAAGTACTAAGATCAAGTTTATATCCCTCACTCGCAGTTCTCTCCTTGATAAAATACTCTCCTATTGGTAATTTATCAATTTTATCTTTTTTACCAGTAATAAAACTATCAACATAATTCATATCAGAGTCATATAAATCATAAATAGCTCCATTTAAGGTAGCATCACCCGAAGAGACTTCTCCAGTTTCCTTATCCAATTTTTTTAGTTTAATACTACCATCAATAAAATGAAGTTTAACTTCAAATTCGTCATCATATAAACTACCTGACGACATCATCTTTTGATTATTTCCAGAAGAATATAAGAAAAACTGCTTATCAACATAATTTGCTCTAAAAAAAGTAATACTATCATCATGATATTTTTCCTGAATAATAAGTTTATTACCATCATAATACATATAATCATTATTGCAGCCATAATTTTCAAGTACATTGTTAGTATCTACTAGTATATGTTCTTTTCCACGTACAATACTAATATTACTATCATAAAAAGACGGTCTCAAATTATGTCTAGATATAAGCCATAGGATCTCCTCTTTTTCTTTTGAAATATCAATAAAATCATTAGGATTCATATTTCTAATATACTTAACAGAAATATTAGATAATCTCTCCCAAATAATATCTTGGGCCGCTAAATAATATTTATCAGTTTCATGACCTGGATAGTTATAGCCATAGAATGCTACTAATTTAATATAATTAATATCATCTTCACTTAAACTTAAGCCATCAAAAGAACTAGAATAGGTATAGTTAAAATTATCTATTGGTTTTCCAAGTTCAATGCAATATGCTACACTATCACCAAAGATATATTTACTTGTAAGTAAGTATCTATATCTGCCCTGATTAGAATCATAATAATACGTATGCGTATTGTCAATTCTATCTTTAATTAATATCATTTCATTGGCCTTAGTTACATTACACATCACAAACAATAAAAATACAAAAAACAAAATTTTTTTCAATAAAAACCCTCCTAAAAAATTAATTAATTTTTAACTTTGCAATTGCAGCCAAAGTATATACTATTTAGGAGGTCAAAGTCAACACTATTTCAGACTTTTTTAATTCGTAAAAGACCATTATGAGTATTTACAAATAACCGCAGAGTAAATTTGAAACGGCTATTCGTGCAAACAAAAGTATTAAAAAAACATATCATATAGATACATTTTCATTTTTAATAATATATTTACTTATTTTTTATTTCATTTTCTATCCAAGACATAATAACATTAACTACATAATCAATATCATTTTTATCCATTTTTTATTTTTACTTATATGATGCCATTTTTCCAGGCAGCCTCTGCAGCAAGTACCAGTAGCATGCTGTGCAATAAATACAGGATGTCCTCTCATTGGAGTTTGTTTTCCATCAGTAACATTAGAAGTATCCGCAATTCTCTTAGATATAAAATCATAAGCATGTTCTCTAATTTTATCAATTCCTTTATCTTTAATATATAATACATCTTTATCTTTTAAATGAAAACCACTTCTAAATTTAGATTTAGATAGTCTATCTAATACATTTTTAATTTTTTCATCCATAGCTCATTACCTCTCTATAATTATAGCATTATTAGCTAAAAAGAAAAGAGCTAAACGCTCTTAAAACAATAAATTATTTAAATTGACAGCAGCTACCGCATTGTTCGTTAGTAACTGTATTTTCTTCGCAGCAGGTATATCTTGGTTGATAAGTATGTTTATAAATATGATTATTAACAATTCTTGTATTTATAGGACATACATGAGGTACAGTATGATAAATATTTCTATAAACTACTCTTTCTCTAGGAGTTTCTACAACTGGAGAAGTAACTCCTCCCATTATAGAAGCGCCCATCATTGGAGCACCAACATTATTGTAATTCATATTTGTATTATCATTAACATTTTGATTAGTATTAGTTATATTTATATCAATATCACCATCATACATACCTTGATTAAAACCATCACTAAAATTCATAAATTATCCTCCTATCTACACATATAATATGTTCTTATCAAGTGTATAGATAGTAAAGAAGTCTAATTTTCAGCTTTTTTAATAAATTAAAAACTCTTTATGTCAAATAATTTAATTTTTTATCTAAAATGGCATCTTAAAATTACCATTACCCATCATCTTCATCATTTTTTTCATTTCTTCAAACTGTGTAAGAAGTTTATTAACATCTGCAACAGTAGTACCAGAACCATCCGCTATCCTCTTTTTACGACTAGCTTTTAATATGCTAGGATTTCTTCTCTCTTCTGGAGTCATTGATAAAACAATAGCTTCCGTTCTTTTCATAATTTTAGGATCTACATTAACATTATTAAGTCCCATTTTTTTAGCGCCCGGAAGTAATTTTAAAAGATTCTCAAGTGGGCCCAACTTCTTTATTTGATTAAGCTGATTTAAAAAATCTTCTAAATCAAAATTACCTTTCATCATCTTTTTAGCAGTCTTCTCGGCTTCTTTTTCATCAATCTCACTTTGTACTTGTTCTACTATAGATAAAATATCGCCCATACCAAGTATTCTAGAGGCCATTCTCTCTGGATAAAAAGGTGTAAGGCCATCCATCTTTTCACTAACACCAATAAATTTAATAGGAAGATTAGTAAGATGCTTAACTGACAAAGCAACACCACCTCTAGTATCACCATCAAGTTTAGTTAAAATAACACCACTAAGTTTAATTTTATCATTAAAACCATTAATAACATTAATAGCATCTTGTCCCATCATTGAATCTATTACTAAAATAGTTTCATCAGGATTAACTTCTTTTTGAATATTAATAAGTTCATCCATTAAAGATTCATCTATTTGTAATCTACCAGCAGTATCAATAAGAACATAATCATATCCATTATCTTTAGCATATTTAATACCATTTTTAGATATTTCTACAGGATTACCTTTACCTTCAGAATAAACTTCAATATTAAGTTCCTTACCAATTTGTTTTAACTGGTCAATAGCAGCAGGTCTATATACATCACAAGCTACTAGTAAAGGTTTCTTCTTATTATTTTTCCTAAGATAATTAGCAAGTTTTCCAATTGTAGTAGTTTTACCACTTCCTTGAAGACCCACTAACATAAGAGTTGCAGGATTACCACTAATATTAAGAGGAGTATTCTCTCCACCTAATAACTCAGTAAGTTCATCTTTAACAATTTTAACAAATAACTCTCCAGGATTAAGACTTTTATTAACTTCTTCTCCTAGAGCCTTCTCTTTTACATTATTTGTAAACTCTTTTACTACTTTATAGTTAACATCAGCCTCCAATAAAGAAAGTCTAATTTCTCTCATCATTTCACTAATATTTTCTTCTGTTATTTTGCCGTAGCCCTTAATCTTATGAACCACATCTTGCAATCTATCGCTTAAATTCTCAAACATAAAATTATCACCTAATACATATTATACATTATTTTTTAAACTTTTTTAATAAAAAAGGTTGATTTTTTAATATTTTTTTAATATAATGTATATATATTCATTGCAGATGTGGTTCAACGATTAGAATTCGGCCTTGCCAAGGCTGAGACGGGGGTTTGACTCCCCTCATCTGCTCCATTAAAAATTCAAACACCATTTGGTGTTTTTTTTATGGAGCATAGTGAGGGAGTCACCACCCGTCAGTCAAAACCATTCTCCAAAAAAAAAGATTAATTATTACATTTTTTAAAATTAATAATATCCTCTCTTAAATTATTCCATCTAGCACATACAACATATCTATCACCTCTATTATTAGAGATACCATCTATATTTCTTTTTTTAGGCCCTAGCGTCATACATGCAATATGTGGAGAAGTAAAATTTAAACATCTTTTCGATAAAACAAGATCATATATATCATATTTCATAATCCACACATAGTCATCAGGAGTTCCACTTATTAACGCATCGATATCAAAATTAGAGTTTCTTCCCCTAACAATAAATCTATCTACCATATCAACAATTATTTTAGTCTTATTAATATACTCATTAAATATATCAATATCATTTTGATATAATTCTTTATATTCTGCACTACTAAGTAATTTAGAGAAATCTCTTTTTCCATCTTCCTTTAACATATAACCATAATGATAACTAAAATATTTATCTGCCACCTTATATGGAACACCAATATCACTTAAATACTTTTTAAATTCTTGTACTTGTTCTTGATGAATAGAATTATTATTACCACACTTTAAACTAACACTTTTAACATAGTTTTTATACTTAATAAAAATATCAGCTTTTTGAACCATCTTATTCTTCCAGCAGGCAATAATCTCCTTATTATCAATTTCTTCACCAAATAGTTCCTTTAAAAAAACTATAGACCTATCATCAATTTCATGTAAATACTTATTATTAAATAATTCTACAAAATCACGTTCATTTTACAATCACATCAATGGTAATTATATCATTAAAAAAAATGTAGGAAAACTGACATTTAAATTTACCAATTTCCTGCATTTTATTTTACCATTTATACTAATAATAAAAATGAAAACAAAGAATAAGATAATAAGTTCTAAAGCATCCCAATATGAAAAAAGCACCTATTTTCATATAAGTGCTTATCCCATATCTCGTTGAAATTAAATATGAAACAAAATCAAAAGTTATAAATTAATGTTTTTATTATTCAACTCGATTTTTATCTCCTCA
>CAKOMD010000002.1:0-132702 GCA_934096555.1 uncultured Bacilli bacterium
TGATTTAGAAGCATCTAAAGAACGAGGCATCGAACAAGGCATCGAACAAGGAATCGAAGATAAATCTAAAGAAGTTGTTATTAATATGTTAAATAAAAATATGGATTATGAAACAATATCAGAAATATCTGGCAAAACAATTGAAGAAATAAAAAAAATAGAAAATGATATCAATAGTTTATAATATCTAAGTATAAAAAATGTACGGTAGCCCATATCGGAACTTATGTCTGTGGAAGACTCTAATTACAGAGTTCATGGAGCAGAAATCGCATCACTGCGAAGTGATGTATTTCTACTTAATACTTTCACTTTTTACAAAAATATTATATAATTATTAAGGAGGGAAGGGTTTTTATGATAGTAACTTCTGTTAATAATGAATATATCAAAGGACTATGCAAGTTAAAAGATAAAAAATATCGTGATAGCACTAATTTATTTTTAATCGAAGGTGAACACCTAGTAAATGAGGCTATAAATGAAGAGCTAGTCAAAGAACTAGTAATTCTTGAAGGTAGTACATTTGAATATGCTGATAAATATGCTGACAATATTACTTATGTTAATGAAAATGTTATGAAAAAACTATCAAGTATGGATAGTTACCCAAATATAATTGGCGTAGCATATAAAAGAAAAGAAGATAAGATAGGCAGTAGAGTACTTGTACTTGAAGATATTCAGGATCCAGGTAATCTTGGTACTATAGTTAGGTCAGCAGCAGCATTCAATATTGATACTATAATATTAAGCCCAAGAACAGTAGATTTATATAACCTAAAAGTAATTAGGGCTACCCAAGGTATGATATTTCACCTAAACATTATTACAAGAGAATTAGAACCAACGATTAAAGAATTAAAAATTAACAACTACCTAATACTAGGTACCAATGTTAGAAATGGTACCAATATAAAAGATATCAATATTAATGGTAACTTCGCCCTAATTATCGGTAATGAAGGTAGAGGAATGAGCGATACTTTGAGCAAACTTTGTGATAAAAATGTATATATAAAAATGAATGAAAGAGTAGAAAGTTTGAATGCTGCTGTGGCGACTTCAATTATTCTATATGAGATAAACAATGGAATTAATTAAAATAGGTAAAATCGTTAATACCCACGGTATTAAAGGCGAACTAAGAATTTTATCAAAGTTCCCATATAAAGAAAAAATATTCATAAAAAATATGAAGCTATATATCGATAAAAAAGATATAGAAACAATAAATACCTATCGTAAACATAAAAACTTCGATATGGTAACATTTACAGGATATACAAACATAAATGAAGTGTTAAAATATAAAGGCAAAAATGTTTATGTTAACAAAGAAGATATTACTCTAAGTAAAGAAGAATACTTAGATGAAGATATCATAGGTATGACAGTAATCTACAACAACATAGAAAAAGGAATAGTAAGCGATATTGAAAGATATGACAAAAACACATTACTTAAAATAGATGGCAAGAATAAATACTATTTAATTCCTTACAATTACAATTTAATTGATAAAATAGATATTACTAACAAAAAAATATATATAAAAAATATAAGTGGATTATTTGACTAATTAAGTAACTTTTAGTATAATAACAATTAGTTTATTGGTGGTGGTTTATAGTGTTAATAGATGTACTAACTTTATTTCCAAATATGTATGATAATTTCTTAACTGAATCAATTATCAAAAGAGCTCTTGATAGCGGTAAAGTTCAAATTAATATTCATAATATTAGAGATTACACTGTCTATAGTAATAATCAAGTAGACGATTATCCATATGGCGGTGGCGGTGGTATGGTCCTTATGTGTGACCCCATCTTCAGAGCTATTGACGCTCTAAAAAAAGAAGACACTCTAGTAATTATGATGACACCATCAGGTAAAATATTTAAAGAAAAAATTGCTTATGATTTATCTAAACATCACCATATAATAATCTTATGTGGTCATTACGAGGGCTTTGATGAGCGAATCAAAGCAGTCGTGGATTTAGAACTTTCAATAGGAGACTATGTTTTAACTGGTGGAGAACTGCCTTCAATGGTAGTTATGGATTCTGTTATAAGACTAGTAGAGGGAGTAATCAGTAAAGAATCACTCGTCAGTGAAAGCTTTGATGATAATTTACTAGACTATCCAAACTATACTAAACCGCTAGAATACCGTGGTATGAAAGTACCAGAAGTGCTTTTAAGCGGTCACCACAAGAACATTGAAGAGTTTAGACATAGTGAAAGATTAAGGTTAACTAAAGAAAATAGGCCAGATTTATTAGGGGGAAATAATGAGTAAGAATTATTTTATAAGTAAAGATAACAAAAATGGTGAAGTAGTATACTTAGAATACAATAAAAATGGTTATAATATTAAACCAAAAGTAAAAAAAGAAGATGCAATCGAAGTCAGTAAAATAGTCTTCGTTTCACCAACACTTACTGAAAAACTAATAAAGAAAAAAATAAATAATAAAATTTCTAGATTACTATTAGAACTTAATACCACTTATGATGATGAGTCTGATGGTGGTGAAGCTAGATTTAGAAATATGTATAAAGAAGCTGAAAAATTACGTACTTATTTGATGAACACTTATGCAAAGTATTTAGGCAAAACCTATGCCAACTTAACACTAAAAAAATTAGAACTAATTATTAACGAATACAAAGAAAAGTTATATATAATAAATGAACATAAACAAAAAGAAATGTTTATGCGAATGTTCGGAATGAATATGGAAGAAGAACACGAAAAGAAAGGTAAAGGAAGATAATTATCTTCCTTATTTAGGTAGTAAATATGAAAATTAAATATACATTATTACATAAAGATAAAAATACAGAGGCTAGATATGGTACATTAGAAACAAACTATGGAACATTTGAAACACCAATCTTCATGCCAGTTGGTACACAGGCCACAGTTAAAACACTAGACCCTGATGAACTAAAAGAAATAGGTTCCGCAGTAATACTTTCTAACACTTATCATTTATGGCTTAGACCAGGAGCAGATATTGTAGCTAAAGCAGGTGGACTTCATAAGTTTATGAACTACAATGGTCCAATTCTTACTGACTGTGGTGGCTTTCAGGTATTTAGCTTAGCTAAACCAAAGGATATAAGTGAAGAAGGAGTAACGTTTAAGAGTCATATTAATGGTGAAAAGCTATTTCTAACGCCAGAGATAAGTATTGGGGTTCAAAACAAACTAGATAGTGATATTGCTATGAGTTTCGATGAATGTCCACCATATCCAGTTACTCATGATTATATGAAGAAATCTGTAGAAAGAACACTTAGATGGGCTAAGAGAGGAAAGGCTGTCTTTAATAATCCTAACCAAAGTTTATTTGGCATAGTTCAGGGTGGAGAGTTTGAAGACCTTAGAGAATGGTCCTGCAAGGAAACTGTAAAATTAGATTTTGATGGTTATTCTATAGGAGGAACTTCAGTAGGAGAAGATAAGCCAACTATGTATAAAATGATAGAATATGGTATTAAATATTTACCTAAAGATAAACCTAGATATCTAATGGGAGTAGGAGAACCTACTGATTTATTTGAGGGAGTAGAAAGAGGAATAGATATGTTTGACTGTGTTCTTCCGACAAGACTAGCCAGACATGGTCATGCATTTACTAGAAATGGTAAAATTAATCTAAGAAATGCTAAATACAAAGAAGATTTTACTCCAGTAGATGAAACTTGTGATTGCAAATGTTGCAAGAACTATACTAAAGCATACATAAGACATCTACTAGTGGCTAATGAAACTTTAGGTCAAAGACTTTTATCTATTCATAATCTTAGATTTTTAATTAAGATAATGGAAGATATTAGAGTTTCTATTAAAGAAGATAGATTCTTAGACTTTAAAGAAGAGTTTTATAAAAACTATAAAAAATAAAATAATTTAATATATTTTTTCATAAAATTAGTTGAAATTTAATATATAATATGGTAAAATTAATAGCGTTATGGGATAATCCGCTTAGTATATATAGTATTATATTATATAAATAATAATATATATAGGTAATGATTATCTGAAAAAGAAAGGAAGTGTATATACGATGAATATCATTGACAAAATTACAGAAAGTCAAATGAAAAAAGATTTACCAGAGTTCAGAGTAGGAGATTCAGTTACAGTTGGATGTATTATTACTGAAACAAAAGGCGGTAAATCAAAAGAAAGAGTACAGGACTTTAAAGGAACTGTAATCGCAAGAAAAGGTAAAGGAGTATCTGAAACTTTCACTGTAAGAGGAGAATATTCTGGAGTAGGTGTTGAAAAAACATTCCACGTTCACTCTAATAAAGTTGCTTATATTAAGGTTACTAAACCAGGTAAAGTAAGAAGAGCTAAATTATATTTCTTAAGAGACAGACAGAAAAAATTTAATATTAAAGAAAGAAGATAATAGCTTAGCTATTATCTTCTTATTATTGAGGTGAAATATGAAAGAAATAATAAAAGAATTATATCCCTATATAATCATAATTCTAGTAGTAGTATTAGTAAGAAGTTTTATAATTACTCCAGTGATAGTATCGGGTAATTCAATGAAACCAAATCTAAATGATGGCGAACTATTATTAGTAAAAAAGATAGGCTATAATGAAAAAACAATCAAAAGATTCGATATAGTAGTAATAAAGAAAGATAAAGAAGAAATAATTAAAAGAGTAATAGGTTTACCTGGAGAACATATATCATATAAAAATAATAAATTATATGTAAATGATAAACTAGTAACTGAAGATTATACTCATCTAGATACTAAAGATTTCAATCTTGAAGAAATATGTACATGTAGCACAATACCAGAAGGTAAATATCTTGTACTCGGAGATAATAGACCAATATCAAAAGATAGTAGATCAATAGGTTTAATAGATGAAAAGGATATCATAGGAAAATCAGTATTTAGACTATGGCCTATATCTAAAATTGGAACTATATAAGATATTATTAAAGTATGTAGTATTTATAGACAATAGTAAAACTAAAATATAACTTCTTTCATAAAATAATATGAAAGGAGTTTTTAAAATGGATAAAAATTTTTCAAACAAAATTAAAAAAATACTTGAAGATGGTAAAAAATGTAATTGTACACCTGTAATCATTGGTCAAACAGGACCAACCGGTCCAACTGGACCTGCTGGTGCAGCCACTATTACAGTAGGTACAACTACTACAGGTGATCCAGGAACAAGCGCCAGTGTAACTAATGTTGGAACTAATCAAAATGTAGTTCTAGACTTTGTCATTCCGGCAGGCTCAACCGGACCAACCGGTCCAACAGGTGCAACTGGACCTCAAGGAGTAACCGGGCCAACCGGTCCAACAGGTGCAACTGGACCTCAAGGAGTAACCGGACCTACCGGTCTAACAGGTGCAACTGGACCTCAAGGAGAAACCGGACCAACCGGTCCAACAGGTGCAACTGGACCTCAAGGAGAAACCGGACCTACCGGTCTAACAGGTGCAACTGGACCTCAAGGAGAAACCGGACCAACCGGTCTAACAGGTGCAACCGGACCTCAAGGAGTAATAGGACCTACCGGTCCAACAGGTGCAACTGGACCTCAAGGAGAAACCGGACCTACCGGTCCAACTGGCCCAACCGGACCTCAAGGAGTAATCGGGCCTACTGGTCCAACAGGTGCAACTGGACCTCAAGGAGAAACCGGACCTACCGGACCAATAGGTGCAACTGGACCTCAAGGAGAAACCGGGCCTACCGGTCCAACTGGCCCAACCGGACCTCAAGGAGAAACCGGACCTACCGGTCCAACTGGCCCAACCGGACCTCAAGGAGTAACAGGCTCTACCGGTGCAACGCCAGTAATAACAATCGGCACTGTTACAACAGGTGATCCTGGAACACAGGCTGCAGCTTCAATAACTGGAACAGCCCCTAACTTTGTATTGAATCTAACAATACCAACAGGAGCTACCGGTCCTACGGGGCCAACCGGTCCATAAGGAGAATAATTCAAACGGTCTACTAGGCCGTTTTCTTATAGACAAATATATCTTGACATGATAAAATGATATCAGAGGTGATAATGATGATCCATGAAATGAAATTAAATAATGAGCCATTTACTTTAATAAAAGCAGGCACCAAAGTAATAGAAATGCGGTTAAACGATGAAAAGAGAAGAAAAATAAAAATAGGAGACAAAATAGAGTTTACAAGTAGAGATAGCGGCGAAAAAATTATGACTGAAGTAATAAATTTACATAACTATCAAAGCTTTGCAGAACTGTATAAACATTTCAACAAAAAAGTCTTGGGATATTCTGATAATGAAGCAGCAGATCCAGCTGACATGAATAAATACTATTCTAAAGAAGAACAAGATAAATATGGAGTATTAGGTATTGAAATAAAATTAGTCAAATAATTTTCATAAATTTATATAGCTATAGTGAAGAATAAAAAGAAAAGATGCACTTTGTACAAAGAATATTACCGCTATGCCGACATCATTAGTGCCAAGATACTTTGATGCATTTGCTATATTCTTAAAAAAAGATTCAAAATATGTACCTTAATTTGCTGCTAGAATAAATAACATTACAAAATATCAATAATACGAAAGCATAATTTAATATGCTTTTTTCTTTGGTAATAATCTTACCAGAAAGTTGACATTATATTACCATATATATTATAATTAAGTCATGTGTAAGAAAAATTATAAACATATTAAAAAAACAACTTATTTCCAAATAAAATTAGTTCAAAAAGAAAAGATAGGGAGCATTTAGTGAAAGAATGAATTTTAAATTTTGATGCAATAATATCAGTTGGATATAGAGTAAATTCATTAAGAGCGACACAATTTAGGAGATGGACGGAAAATATACTTAAAACATTTACAATTCAAGGATATGTATTAGATAAAGAAAGAATGAAAAATGGTTCATTTATTGATAAAGATTATTTTGAAAAGTTATTAGAAGGAGTCCGAGAAATTAGGTTATCTTAAAGAAGGCTTTATCAAAAAGTAACTGACATTTATGCTAAAAGTATAGATTATGATCCTAAATCTCCTATATCAATCAATTTCTTTAAAAGGATTCAAAATAAAATGCACTATGCTGTGTCAAAACAAACAGCAGTAGAAATTATATATAGTAGAGTCAATTCAGAAAAGAACATATGGGCTTGACTTCATAGAAAAATATTCCTTATGGAATCAGTTGTAATAATTGCTAAAAATTATTTAAATAAAGAAGAATTAAAAGATTTAGAAGGAATTGTTAGTGTATTTTTAGAAATTGCTGAAAATAGGGCGAGAAGCCATATTCCAATGATGATGGAAGACAGGTCATCTAGAATAGATAAGCTTTTGCTTGCAGATGATAGGGATATATTAAAAGATGCTGGAAAAATACCACATGAAATAGCTTACGATAAAGCATTAACTGAATTTGAAAAATATAGAATAAAACAGGATAAATTATATAAGTCAGATTTTGATTTATTAATAGAAGAAACAAACAAATAATAAAATGAAAAGGAGATTAGAAGTATGCTCAATTTAGAAAAAGTAAAAGAGAAATTAAAAAACTGGGGATTTGATTATAAAAATAATATTCTACCAGGACACAGTATTAATAAAGTAAAATGGGTTTTACCAGTAGGACCGGTAATGGTGGTTGCATCTGAACAAGCAACATCATATTTATTTGGCTTTGATGAAAAAGGAATTTATATTTTTCCGGTTCATGGTGATTGGAATATTTTAGATTGCTGTTTAATCGAATGGAAAAATATTATAAAATTTGAAATAAGAAAAGGAATTTTGCTTGAAAATACCATGAATATTACAACTAACGAAATGAATGTATCATTAAAAATAAACAAGGTAGTCGCAGGTAATCCATGGGTTAAAGAAAATATAAAAAAATTAGAGGATTTAAATTATTATAAAAAATAAATGTATGCAATTTGATGAATAGATTTTAACAAATGAGGAAGTGAAAATAATGAATAACGAAAATAAGACAAATATAAACTGGTACCCCGGCCACATGGCCAAGACCAAGAGAGAGATAAAAGAAAAGATAGATTTAATCGATATCGTATTTGAAGTAGTAGATGCTAGAATACCATATTCTTCAAAAAATAAAGAAATTGAAGAAATAACTAAAAATAAGCCTAGAGTCATTATAATGACCAAAATGGATCTATGCGACAAAGAAAAAACAAATAAATGGATTAAATATTATGAAGACAAAGGCTATATTGTCGTACCAATGGATCTAATAAATAATCCAAATACTAAGATAATATTTGACAAAATAAAGCCCATACTTGAAGACATAAATGGCAAAAGAAAAAGCAAAGGCCTAAAAGAAAGAAAGGCCAGAATCCTAATAATGGGAGTACCAAATGTTGGTAAATCAACCCTAATAAATAGATTGGTAGGCAAAAAAGCCACCAATGTAGGAAATAGGCCAGGTGTTACCAAGACCCTAGAATGGATTAGAATTAATGATAAAGTAGAACTTTTAGATACTCCAGGTATATTATGGCCAAAACTAGATGATGTTACAGTCGCCCATAATTTAGCTAGCATGACTGCTGTCAAAGAAGAAGTACTAGAACTTGACGATCTTGCCATCTATATAATACAAAAAATGCTATCTGACTATCCAGAAAGCATAATAAATAGGTACAATCTAACAAAAGTAGAAGATATTGTAGATACCCTAGATGAAATAGGTAAGAAGATAGGAGCTATCCGTAATAATGAAACAGATTATGATAGAGTATACAAAAGAGTAATAAAAGATCTGCAAGATGGCTACCTAGGCAAAGTAACATTTGATAATATAAATTAAAAAAGTATAGAAACAAAACTCTATACTTTTTATCTAATAATTTTATCTAATATTCCATAAGATATAATACTCATAATAATGCTAGCAAGTATTACACCCAAGAAGATAAAGATAGAAGCCTTTTTTCTATTCATTCTTAGAAGTACCGCAAGTCCAGCCCCTGTCCAAGCACCAGTACCCGGTAGCGGAATACCCACAAACAATAGAAGACCTAAGTAACCATATTTTTCAATCTGTGCTTTCTTAGATAGAATTTTATTTTCTATTTTAACAACTAACTTCTCAGTAGTTTTAAATTTCTTAAGCCATTCAAATATTTTATCTAAAAATATAAGAACAAACGGAATAGGTAGGCAATTACCCAATATACTTATAATGTAAGCAGGTATAAAGTCCATTCCTATAATAGAAGCTGCAAGTAGGCCTCCTCTTAACTCCAATATTGGTAGCATTGAAATAATAAAAACAGCAATCTCTTTACCAATACCACTTCCAAATAAATCCACAATCTTTTGTACTATTCCTTGCATTATATCATTCCTCTCATCTTTTTAATTATAACATTAATGCTTATATATGTAAATTACTTTATCATTACTTGACACTTCGTTTAAACTTATGTTGCCTTTTTAAAATTTATACGATATAATCATAAAGAGAGGTATAAATATGAAAAATAAAATAATGAAACAGTTACCTAACATAATAACCATTACCAGAATAATAAGTCTAATTATAGGTTTTATTTTATTTCGCAAAGGAAATTTTATACCAGCAATTATATTCTATATATATGGAGCAGTATCTGATTTTATAGATGGTTATTTAGCTAGAAAGCTAAATGCCTATAGTAAGCTTGGCAAATATTTAGATGCTGTAAGTGATAAAATGTATTCTCTTTCTGTAATGATACTTCTAATTATCCACCGAAGTCCTTTAATTATTATTCCACTACTTTTAGAGTGCATAATTTCACTAATAAATTATAAAATAATAATAAAGTATAAAAGTACTTATACCGAGAGAGTAGGCAAACATAAAATGAACTTAGAATTTTTAATGTTAATATTCTCAATGATATCTATTAAGATAAAATATTTTTCTATAGTATTTTATATATTTTTAATACTAACAATATATTTTCAGGTTCAAAGTATATTTTCTTATGTCAATCAGTTACACAATAAATCTGAAGAAGAACGAATAGATTTAAATGGCAAATCTCTTATAGCAAAAGTTAAATTTTTATTTGAAGAGTTTATCACATACTTAATACATCCAGTTAAAATAATTAAATAATATTTATTTCTTATTATCACTCTAAGCTTGTAATCTTAGAGTGTTCTTTTAAGCCTTATATTTCATTATAAGGTTTAAAAGAATGCCACAATATGCCTATCATATATAAGCCTAAACCATCAATTTAAAATTATTATTATTTCTTTAAAACATCTTGAAAAAATAATGATTTTATAGTACACTTAGTTATAGAGTATGGAGGCTAGATATTTCATGAATGATAGATTAAAAAAAATAGTAAATAACAAATACTTTATTGTGGTATTGGTATTATTACTTATAACCTTAGTAATAGGAACAGGCACTTATGCTTGGCTTACTTGGTCTAGTCCTAGCACAACAAAATTAACAGTAAAAATAGGTAATATTGGAGATGTTATATTTGATAATGGTAAAGAAATAAGCACCACAGGTTTAGCCCCAGTATTTAATTCAAATGATGGTGAAAAGACCAAGTTTTCAATAGTAAAAAGAAGTAGTGCCGCTAGTGCCAATATAAACTATACAGTAACATTAAATGTAACTAGTATAGCAGCAGAATTAAAGTCTACTAGTTTTAAATATATACTATTACAAAATGGTGAGCAAGTTAAATCTGGTAATTTTAGTACTATATCAAGTGGTAGTACAATAGAACTAAGTTCTGGAACATTATCAGATACTCGAGCAGATTTTACTTTTATAATTTATATAGATGGTAATGCAGAAAATAACTCTAATATGATGGGTAAAGCTTTTAAAGCTACAATTAGTGTTACTGCTGAAGAAGATACAAGTGAAAAATTGGCCCAGCATATTACTGCACTATATAATGATAATATTGATGGTACAATATCAAATAATAAAATGGGGACAATTTATAATGTATCAGCTGGTGAGATGCTAATGAACGATATGAAGGGTCAGACGGCAGACGATGGAAATATCAGATATTATGGTTCAGAGCCAAACAATTATATATATTTTAATTGTGATACTTATCCAAATGAAAATTGTGAATTATGGAGGATAATTGGAGTATTTGATGGTAAGGTAAAAATAATACGGAACACTCAAATAAGTTCAATAACGGTTCCAATGAATATAGAATCTGATGATGGAAACTGGAAAACATCAACAGTTGGAAAGGCATTCAATAATCAAGAAGGCGGCTGTCAAACATATTGGAATCCAGAAATTAATGATGATAGCTGTTCAATTCTCGAAACATTTGATACACTAGAAACAAACTATGGCGGATTTTTGGATGAAGTAAGAGAAAATGGTTTAAAGAATGATACAACAAGAAATATGTTAGCTCCCTTTCCAAAATATAATTATGGTATAGCAGAATTATATCAAAATAATGATGCAGGCATAGAAGGACTATATAGGATGTGGGCTGAAACAGCAGACACTAGTGCAGGTGATATTTATGTTGGAGTGCTTGATATAATTGACTATGCCTATGCCACTGATTTTAGTGGTGATTGCGATGGAATACAGTCTTTAAGTGATATAAGTACATGTGGTACTTTGACATGGCTTAACAAGCAGGTAAATGAATTCGAATACTTTATGAATGCAAACGACTATCGTGGATATGTCATTAGAAAAATTGGTACAATTGACTTTGGCACAGATAATAATGGCGTAGAGTTAGATACAAATGAAAGCATTTTTAGACCAGTTGTATATTTAAAAGCAAATGTAAAGTATGATAGCGGCACTGGAGCACAAGGTGATCCAATCTTCATAATGCCATAAAAAAGAAAGAAAGAGGTAATTAAAATGAATGAACAAGAAATGATGATGAATGAAAAAATCAAAAAAAGAGAAAAGGTAGATACAATACTTGCATATATACTACTAGTATTCTTACTAGGAGCAATAATATTTATTCTATATTTAAAATTTATAAGAAAAGGAGATAATACTACTCCTGTAGAAAAGCCAAATAATTATATAACACTAAATGATATTTCTAATAGTTTAAACAATAGTACTTTGGCTAATAGATATTTAAATGATAACGTTACATTTAGTTCTAAAGTAAATGGTACTTCATTAGAAATTGATTATAAAAAAGAAAAAAAAGAAGAAGTGTTAAATGTTAATACTGTAGGTACAGAATTAGAGTTTACTATGAATGATGATAATAGACTAATTATAGAGGATATCTATAAAGAAGTAGCTAATATAATATGTGTATACTATAATAATAGTGAAGATGCCTGCAGAAGTACATTAAATAAAGTAGATGAAAAAAATCCAGTTAATGGTATAAGATATGTTACTTCAGATAATAATATACTTGTATATGTTAATACAACTCAAAGCATAGATGTAGAAAAGACTGAAACTTATACTGAAGTTACTAATGTAGAATTATCCAAAACAAATTATGAATTAAAGTTAGATACTGAAGTGATAAATAACATAAAAGTAGATACTACTGATACTTTAATTACTTTTACTGGTGATGTAACAACTACTAGTGAAAATAAAAATATGGCAGTAGTAGTAACACTATATGGAGATAATAATACTAAATTAACTGAAGAAAAGTATGAATTTAATGATACCAACAAGTTAGAGGAAAAAGGAACATTTAAAGTAGAGTTTGCCTTAAGTGATACTCTTACTAAAGATAGTATCAAAACATACAGTATAAATATAGAAAAATAGGAGATAAGTATGAGTGTACATATTGAAAGTAATAAAGATGATATTGCTGAAACTGTATTAATGCCTGGCGATCCAAAAAGATGTGAATATATAGCTAGAAAGTTTTTAGCTAATGCCAAACTAATTAATAATGTTAGAGGTATGACTGGGTATACAGGATATTATAAGAGTAAAAAAATAACAGTATTTCCATCTGGTATGGGAAACCCTAGTATGGGTATTTATTCTTATGAATTATTTAAAGAATATGATGTAAATAATATAATTAGAATAGGTACTATGGGCGCATATACTAATTTAAATTTAAAAGATATAGTACTAGTAACTAATTCAGTTACAAATTCTAATTATGGCAAGTTTTTATGTAATTATCCAAATATAAATATAAATGGCAGTATTGAATTAAATAGTGTTATAGAAAGTACAGCAGCAACATTAAATTTAAAAATAAATAAAGGCAATATATACTCATCAGATGTCTTTTATGAGCAAAATAATGATTTTAATGATAAAGTAAATAAATATGCTGTACTGGGAGTAGAAATGGAATCATTTGCTTTATTTACTAATGCTAATTTACTAGGAAAAAGAGCTAGTACCATTCTAATGGTAAGCGATAGCTTTTTATCTAGTGATAAGTTATCCAGTTTAGAAAGAGAACAAGGACTTGATAATTTAATAACTTTAGCTTTAGAAACCTGTTTAAAAATATAAAACTAGGATATAATATAGGGGAAGAGGTGAATTATGAATATTGAATCACATAATATGGGAGCATATAACCTACATTTTATAAAAACAAACAAATTTAAAACAATATCAGTGGATGTTAACTTTTATCGTGAAATAAAAGAAGAAGAAATTACTAAAAGAAACTTATTAAAAATGATATTACTAGATTCTAATAATGACTATAAAACCGAGAGAGAATTAATTATTGAAAGTGAAAGATTATATGATATTAAAATATCTTCAGGTATATCTAGAATAGGAAAATTTAGTGATTTATCTTTTCAAACTAAGTTTCTAAATGAAAAATATACAGAAGAGGATATGAATAAAGAGTCTATCATCTTTTTCTTAAGCTTAATATTTAATCCTTATGTAAAAGATGGTAGGTTTGTTAACATAGACAAGCAAAAGAGTAGATTATATCAAGAAATAAATAGTCTCAAAGATAATAAAATTAAGTATTCTATGTTAAAGTTAATGGAAAAAATGAAAGATAAACCATATTCATATAATCCATATGGTAATAAAGAAGATTTAGATGATATAAGTGGTAAGGAATTATATGAATATTACAAAAAAGTTATAAATGAAGATCAAATAGATATCTTTGTACTAGGAGATTTTTCTCCTAGTGAAATGAAAGAAATATTTAAGGAATATTTTAAAGTAAATACATTTAAAAAAGAAAATAAAGATCTTATTATTCCAGAACTAGTACCTAGAAAAAGAATAGTAAAATATCATGAGTATGATAAAGTTAGTCAGTCTCAGTTAGTACTACTATGCAGTTTAAATAATTTAACTGACTTTGAAAGAAAATATACTATAAAACTATATAGTGAAATACTTGGAGGCTCCTCAAGCTCAGTACTTTTTAGTAGAGTTCGTGAAGAAAAAGGCTATTGCTACTACATAAACTCGGGAGTAAAAGCCTATGATAATATTCTTCTTATAAATTCTGGGGTAGAAAAAAAGAACATAGAACCTGCGATTAAATTAATTAGAAAATGTCTTAAAGATATAAATAATGGCAAGATATCTGATAAATTACTTGAGTCGTCAAGAAATACTATTTTATCCTCAATAAAGTCTTCGTCAGATACACCATCAGGAATAATAAATACAGCATTATCTAGAGTACTTGTATCATCAGATGATATTGAAGAGAGAATAAATAATTTTAGTAAAATTACTAAAGAAGACATTATTAAGGTAAGTAAAAAAGTTAGTCTTCATACAATTCTTACTCTAGAAGATAAGGAGGAAGAACATGGAGAAGATTAGAATCAAGGGAGTAGAAGAAGATATCTTTTATGAAAAATTAGATAATGGATTAGAAGTGTACTTATACACCAAAGATACGGTTCATTCAAATTATGTGACATTTACTACTAAATATGGATCTGTATATAATGAATTTGTTCCTATTGGTACTAGTAAAATGACTACTTTTCCAAAAGGAATCGCTCATTTCTTAGAACATAAAGTATTTGCAGAAAAAGAAGATCCACAACCTATGGAATTCTTTGCTAGAAGTGGAGCAGTTTGCAATGCTTATACAACATTTAAAAATACAACCTATCTATTTTATGCTACCGAATCATTAAAAGAAAATATAGATTATCTATTAAATTATGTTCAGAATATCTATTTAACAGATGAATCAGTCGAGAATGAAAAAAATATAATATCAGAAGAAATTCATATGTATGACGATAGACCAATGAGTATTCTTGAAGAAAAAATAAGAAAGAATACCTTAAAGACCAATCCATATAAAGATAGTATTATTGGTACTACTGAAGATATAAGAAGTATAACCAAAGAAGATTTAGAAACCTGCTATCATACTTTTTATCACCCTTCCAATATGTTTATGGTTATTACTGGTAATTTTGATCCAGAAGAAATAATGAATGTTATTAAAGAAAATCAAAATAAGAAAGAGTTCTCTAAAGAGGACAGTATAAAAATTAAAGAATTTACTGAAGAAGATAAAGTTGTAAAAGAAAAAGAAATAGTGAAAGTAGAAACTAATATACCTAAAATAGCTTATACTATCAAATTACCTGTAAAAGATATTAGACTTACCAGAAGAAAATTACACTTATATTTATATATATTATTTACTATTCTTTTTGATGAGACATCAGAGTTTGACGAAAAACTAAAGAAAGATGGTATTATAAATAACACTACTTATGTTAATCTAATTAATTGTGATACTCATATTTTAATATCTTTAATGAATGAAACAGATAAGTATGAAGAATATATAAATAAAATAAAAGATAAACTAGATAATATTGAAATAAGTGAAGAAGACTTTAATAGAAAGAAAAAAGTTCTTATAAGTAATGAAGTATTTGCCTACGAAAATACAGAGGCAGTAGGAGATATTATTATTGATAACATAATCTATAATAAACATTTAGAGGATAATCCTATTGAAATAATTGATAGTTTAAATATGAAAGAATTTTTAGATTTAATTAAGAAAATAGACATAGATAATACTTCTTTAGTTATCTTAAAAAAATAAAAAATATAGATAAAATATGTAAACTAATAAAAAATAGATTTAAAAAAAGATAAAAATATGCTATTATAATAATAGGGATGTGATGATATGAAGAAAATATTATCAAAATTAGATAAACCATTATTAATAGTAACAACTATCTTTTTTATTTTTGGTCTTATAATGATCCTTAGTGCTTCTTCAATGGAATCATATATGCGTTATAATTATAGTCCATATCATTACTTTTTTAGACAGGCTATCTTTTTAGGAATAGGATTAATTGCCTTTCTCTTTGTAATTATCTTTCCTACTAAGAATTATAAGAAGCTAGATAAAGTACTACTAGGGGCAATTATATTGGCCTTAGTAGGTTTAATATTTTATGGTCATGTGGCTAATCAAGCTGTTAGCTGGTATAAAATAGGACCTTTTGCCATTCAGCCATCTGAGTTTGCTAAAATAATAATAATAATCTATCTAGCAGTTTATTACTCTAAAAATAAAGACAAACTAGACAATCAGTGGAATATAATAAAACCAATGATATTTATAGTCATAATAGCAGTATTGGTAGCATTACAACCAGATATGGGAACTGCTACTATAATAGGATTAATAGCCCTTGCTATGTTCTATGCTGCCCCTATGGAGAAAAAGAGTAGGAGTATCTTTAACAAAATAATTATTGGTGGAATTCTCTTAGTAATATTAGTACTAGTAGTAGCAGGGGGTAAGTTTCTTCAGTCATATCAGTTAGATCGTTTTAATTATTTTAATCCGTGTGATAGGTATCAAGAAAAGACAGGTTATCAGTTATGTAATAGCTTTATAGCTTTTAAAAATGGTAGTATAAAAGGCCAAGGCCTTGGTAATTCTACTCAAAAATATTTATATTTACCAGAATCATATACCGACTTTATCTTTCCTATCATTGTAGAAGAATGGGGGTTAATCGTTGGTATTCTTATAATCTTAGTATATATGTTTGTTCTATTTAGAATAATTCAAATAGCCAGAAGAGCTAGTAATTTAAAGAATAGTCTTATTTGTTATGGCGTATTTATTTATTTTCTTCTTCACATAATGGTAAATTTACTCGGAGTAACAGGAGTAATACCATTAACAGGAGTACCACTTCCATTCTTATCCTATGGAGGCTCATATACAATATGTCTTATGATTGCTTTAGGATTAGTCCAAAGAGTATCAATAGAAACTAATATACAAAAACAAAAAGAATTAAAAAAATTATCATAACATAGACCTTAGGCTATGTTATGCCTCTTAAGACTTCGGCTTAAGAGGAAATAATAAAAAAATAAACAAAAAGAAAAGAAAATATATACAATTCTTTCTTTTTTTGTTATAATTAAATTGTATCATTTTAGGGAGAGTCGATATCATGAAAAAAATATATACTTCAATAGATATTGGATCCGATACAATTAAGTTTGTCGTGGGTGAATACTTCAAAGAAAAAGTAAACATACTATATGCACACGAAGAAAAAGCAAAAGGAATAAGAAAAGGTTTAATTGTCGATCCTAACTTAGCTATTAATGCTATCAAAGATGGTATTAAAGTAGTTAATAATTATTTAGGTATTAATATAAAAAAAGTAGTAGTAGGTGTTCCTGACTATAATGCTAAATTTATGTTTGTAACAGGTAGTACAAATATTACAGATGAAGAAGAAATAATTACTACCGAAGATATAAATAAAGTAATAAAAGAGTCAGTATATTCTAAAATAGCTCAGGATTACGAACTAATAACAGTACTACCATTGGTTTTCTTAATAGATGGAAAACCAGAAACAAAACCATGTGGTAAGACAGGAAAAGTTCTAGAAGTTAAAGGAATAATGATTACTGCTCCTAAAAAGAATATCTATTCTGTGCTATCTGTTATGGAAGGTGCAGGACTAGAGGTTGCCGATATTACTATATCAGGTATTGGAGACTACTACGAAGTAAGAAATAGTGATTTAAATAAAAAAGTTGGAGCTATTATAAATATAGGTCATGAAACCACTAATGTATCAGTATATAATAAAGGTTGTATTATGAATACTGAAACTATTCAATTAGGTGGCACTAATATTGATAAAGACTTAGCTTATATGTTTAATATAAATATCTTTGATGCTAGGGTAATTAAAGAAAAGTTTGCTTCTAGTCATAAAAGATTTATAGCTCTAAATGATGTATATATGGTAAAAAACACTGCTGGTGAAGAAATAAAATTAAATCAAATTGAAGTTACTGAAATAGTAATGGATAGAATAGTAGAAATATTAAATCTAGCACGTAAGCAAATATTACTATTGACAAAACAAGACATTTCTTATATAGTAATAACAGGAGGATTAACTGAAATAAGGGCATTTAAAAATTTAGTATATGAAATTTTTGGAAAAGATGTTATAATATATTCAGAAGATACCCTCGGAGTAAGAAATAATAAATATACTACAGCAGTAGGTATGATAAAATATTTTGCCGATAAGATGGAAACTAGGGGGAAAGAGTACTCAATGGTAGATAGAGAGGACGAAGAACTACTTATCAATCCAAATAATAAGAATAAAAAGGACAGAACGAAGATTACCAAAATATTTGGAAGTTTTATTGGTACTAAGGAGGATTAAAAATGAATAATATGTTTGGTTTAGAAATGGATCAGTTAGCAAAAATAAAAGTAATTGGAGTAGGTGGAGGCGGTTGTAACGCTGTCAATAGAATGATAGAGTCTGGCTTAAAAGGCGTTGAATTCATTGTAGCAAATACTGATCTTCAAGTATTAAATAATTCTTTAGCTCCAATAAAGTTACAAATAGGTAGAGAATTAACTGATGGGCTAGGAGCTGGTGCTAATCCTGAAATAGGTCGAGAAGCTGCTCTTGAGTCTAAAGCAGAAATAGAAGAAGCAATTAAAGGTGCTGATATGGTCTTCATAACTTGCGGTATGGGAGGTGGAACTGGTACTGGTGCTGCCCCTGTTATTGCAGAAATATCACAAGATTTAGGAGCATTAACCGTAGGTATAGTTACTAAACCATTTAGTTTTGAAGGTAAAAAGAGAATGAGTCAAGCTGTATCAGGACTTGATGAATTAAAGAAACACGTTGATACCTTAATCGTAATACCCAACGATAGATTAAGAGAATTAATTGATAAATCTACTCCAATGCTTGAAGCATTTAGAGAAGTAGATAATGTACTACATAGAGGTGTACAATCAATATCAGACTTAATCGCTGTATCAGGACTAGTTAACCTAGACTTTGCTGATGTAAAGGCTGTTATGAAAGATAGAGGTAATGCTCTAATAGGTATAGGTGTAGGATCAGGTGAAAATAGAGCTGTAGAGGCCGCTAAACAAGCTGTATCATCACCATTATTAGAAACATCAATAAATGGTGCTACAGATGCTATAATCAATGTTACAGGAGGCGCTTCACTTACTTTATTTGAAGTAGAAGAAGCTGCTGAAGTAATTAGAACTGCCGCTAATACAGATATTAATACTATCTTTGGAGCAGTAATAAATGAAAACTTAAATGATGAAGTAATAGTTACTGTTATAGCAACAGGATTTGAAAACCAAAGTGAACCACTATATCATAGTTTTGATTCCACTAGAAGAGAAGATCTTTATAGAGAAGCAACTGGTGATATGGATAATGATTTAGATATTCCACCATTTTTAAGAGATAGAGACTTCTAATTAGAGTCTCTTTTATTATAATTATAATTAGTTTGTCAAATTTATGTAAACAGTATTGTAATTATTTATTTAGTAGTGTATTCTAGTAATAGAGAGGGAGAGTGATAGTGTGATTTATCCATCTATTGATAAAATCTTGAATATAGTAGATTCTAAGTATGCTCTTGTATATATTGTATCTGATAGGGCAAAACAAATGACAAGAACAGGCTATTATCAAATGCCTATCAAAGAATATAAGAGTTCTAAAAATATAGGTAGAGCTCTAGAAGAAGTATATAATGGATTAATTCACATAGAGAAACGTTAAAAAATGTTTCTCTTTTTCTTGATAAAATTAACGTATTAATGTATACTTAAATTAAGGTGATATTATGTATTTTTTACTAGATGCTTGCAAACATCCAACAATACTTAGAGTATTATATTTTGCATATTTATTTTGGGAAATACTCGCAGTAGTTATACCAATAGGATTAATTATAATGTTAATGATAGACTTCACTAAAGCAGTAGTTATTAGTAAAGAAGACGCACAAGTTAAAAGTATGAAACTTGTTGGCAAGAGAATAATGTATGCTGTTCTTATCTTTGCTACTCCATGGTTAGTTAGTCTAATAATGACTATCCTTGATGGTGCAGGAGTAGAATTGGGCGGAGACTATATGCAGTGTATTAATACCGTGAAAAATATAGCAAATGGTACTGATAATATTGAAAAATATGATAGGCTTCTTGAAGAAGAGGAAGAATTAGAAAAAAAGAAATTAGAAGAACAACGTAGGGCAAATGATGAGTCCAGAAAAGAATTAGCAGATGAAACCAAATATGTAAATGCCGCTACACAAATGTTAAACATAGCGAAAGGTGAAATAGGCCATAAAGGTGGTAACAAATATAGTGGTTATGGTGATTCCACTCCATGGTGTGCCTTCTTTGCAGTATGGTTAACTGAACAAACCAAAATAGATGGTGAAGGAACAGTTCGTAATATTATAGAAAAAGAAGGACCAATATATAGTACAGGAGCTGCTGGCGGTACAATGATTAATTTCAATACCGCAAGTAATCTAGAATTCCATTATTCAAAATATTATGGTGGAAATTATACTCCTAAAAAAGGTGACTTTATTTATTATAGATTTGATAATCATAATTGGGATAAGAAAATATATGGAAGTATGTTTGATCAAACCGATCATGTAGGTATTGTTGATTACGTAGAAGGTAATAAATTACATACAGTAGAAGGCAATATGTCTAATGGAAATGGTGGTGGAAGTGCCAATAACGTAGTAGCTCCAGTAGATTATTATACACTAGATAGTTCAGATATAATGGGTTATGGTTCTTGGTATAAGACATCAGGTGGCTACAGTGGCAGTGGCGGTAAATTCTAAAATAGGAGGCTCTTATGAAAAATAAATTATACTTTATTATACCATTACTACTATTACTTAGTGGTTGTACAGTTAACTATAATCTTGATATCAATAAGGATAAAATAACCGAAAATATTAGCGGTACTGTAACTAATGAAGAAATAACTCCAGAAGTAGAAGGAAAAAGCGATGTTAACCCCAAATATTATTACCTATACTTGGATGATTCATCATTAATTACAGATAGTAATGAAAAATATACCAAAGATATTACAGATACTAATAATGGTAAGAAGTTCAACTTCAATTATACATATGAAGGTAACTATAATAAATCAAAAGTAATTAATACCTGCTTTGAAAATCATACCATAAATGAAACTGACGACTACTATTATATTAAATTAAGTGGTAAATTTGCTTGTCTATACTCTGATAAAATTAATATTAATGTAACCAGTAGCTATGAAGTACTAGATAATAACGCTCAAAAAGTAGATGGTAATAAATATACTTGGGTAATAGATAATCCAGACAATGTAGACATTACCTTAACAGTATCAAAGACAGTAGAATATAAAACTCCCACTAGAGCAAAAACATTTAGTACATTTCAGTTAATAGGCCTTATAATATTTGCATTATTGACTATAATAACATATTTTTTATACAAAAAGAAAAATAGCGGCGAAATATAACCGCTTTTATCTTATGGCAAGATTTTAACTATTAAATAGTATAAAGTCAAGTCTAGATTTTTAGTGATATTTGTTATCCATTTTACTTGAAAAAAAACAAATAATAAGTTATACTTAAAGCAAGGTGATAGTATGTATTTTTTACTAGATGCTTGTCAGCATCCAACAATACTTAGAGTATTATATTTTGCATATTTATTTTGGGAAATACTCGCAGTAGTTATACCAATAGGATTAATTATAATGCTAATGGTAGATTTTACTAAAGCTGTAGTTATCAGTAAAGAAAACGAACAAGTTAAAAGTATGAAACTTGTCAGTAAGAGAATAATGTACGCTGTTCTTATTTTTGCTACACCATGGTTAGTTAGTCTAGTAATGACTACACTTGATGGCGTTGGCGTAGAATTAGGCGGCGACTATATGCAGTGTATTACCACAGTTAAAAATATAGCAAATGGTACTGAAAATATTGAAAAGTATGATAAACTTCTTGAAGAAGAGGAAGAAGAAGAAAGATTAAAATATGCTGCTTCACGTTCATTCAATAATCAGACCGATTTAATAAAAGCTAATTACAGTGCTAATTATGACAATTTACAGCAGTGTACTGATTCAAGATGGAGTAGTTATCCGGTTTGCTTAAAATCAAAGACTATATGTTCTTCAGGATGTGGTTATATGGCTTATACTATGGTAGTTAGACACTTTGGATATACTAATATAACCCCGCCAAATATTGTTGATATTGCTTGCAATGAATATGGATATACTGGAAGTGCTGCCTCAATACAATTTTTAACTAGTGGTATTTTAAACAATCGTTATGGAATAAAAGTAAGGGTAATAGCTAATAGTTATGATGCTAGTCCACCAAGCAAAATAAACGAAAACAAAAAATATCTAAGTACAATGAAGAAAGGACTACGTGAAGGAAAGGCATACATTATCCTACAACCAGGACACTATCTATCAATACTCGGTATAAATAATGACGATACAATAATTGTTGGAGATTCAGGCAGGGGCTATGGTAGTACAAATAAATATACACTAGAAAGCTTTTATGAAGCTACTAAAAACAGCCCAAATAATGATTGTGAAACTTCTTGCGGTTGGACTTTTATAGGTGAGTATAGTAAATAGAGGAGATACAATGAAAAGGAAAATAATTATTCTTGCAACAACTTTAATATTACTAACAGGATGTTCCGCTACTTATGATTTATATTTAGATAAAAATAATATTACTGAAAGAACATACATATATGATAGTACTAAGAAGCTTGAAGGCTTAGAATATTACGATATGAATAAAGGAAATGAAGTGAGCATTGACTTATATGCCAATGAAGTAGCAGCCTTTGAAAATAACTTTAAATATGAAAAAGAAGAAATAAAAACTAATAATGGTAATAATTTTGGATATAGGTATAATACTTCATATAAGTATAATGAATTCAATAAATTATCGGTAGTAGCGGCCTGCTACGACAAAATAGAAATAAAAAATGATGATAATATTTCTGTTAAAACATCAAATGAATTTAAATGCTTTGATAAATATTCTCTATTAGAAGATGTGACTATTCGAATTCATTACACAGGAAAAGTATTAAATACCAATGCTGATAAAGTAGAAAATGATATTTATATATGGAAAATAACTAAAGATAATTATAAAAATAGCAGTATTATCTTTACTGCTGAAAAAGTAAAAACAAAGATATTTAGTACATTTCAAATAGTAGGATTAATAATACTAACAATATTAATAGTAATAACATATTTATTATATAAAAGAAAAAATAGTGGTAAAATATAACTGCTATTTTTGTTCTTCTTTCTTTCTTCTAGCATATACTTTAATGTAGAAGAAAGGAATGATAAAATAAACATGGAAACAATTAAAGTTTCATCTAAGTCTAATCCCAATTCAGTGGCAGGAGCGCTTGCCAATGTATTCAGAGAAAAAGGAATAGTAGAAGTACAAGCAATAGGCGCGGGAGCTCTTAACCAAGCCATAAAGGGAGTAGCTATAGCAAGAGGATTTGTTGCTCCATCGGGTAAAAACCTTGTTTGCACGCCAGCCTTTATTGACATATCAATAGATGGTGAAGAAAGAACCGCTATTAAACTAATTGTCGAAGCCAAATAGGGCTTCTTTTACTTTATAAAGTAAAATAAATATTAATTTTATTATTGATTAAATCTGCTATTTATTATATAATTATATTGAAAATAGGTGAGACAATTATGAAATATAAAGATTTAATAAAGAATAATTTGAAGTTTATTATAGCCATGTCTGTTGTAATAGCCTTTGGTATCATTGGAATAACATTTGCTATAAGTATAGATACCTTTAATCCTATAGGTATAAATGTTAGTACAGCCACACTAGGAGCCAACATAACTTATCTTAATGGTAGTAGTGCTGCAATTACTAATACAGGTAACCTCTTGCCAATTAATGATGTAAAAACAGAAATAACGCCAAGTACTACTGATAGCAGGGTATTAAAGATAGATTTTAAATTATCAGGAGTTTCAACTAATCCTGATAATACAATAATGGATATATCACTTAATAGTGTCGATATAAGCTGTCCTTTAAGAAACGAATATTTTAAATGGAAACTATATAAAGATGGAACCTTAATAAGTACTGGTAATTTTTCACCAAAATTTGATATTATTGAAAATAATAGAATAGTGTTAACAAGTACCCAGGAAAGCTTAGCAATTACAGGTAATACATATTCATTAATATTTTATATTGCCGAAAGTTGTACTGGTGATTTAAGTACTTGTAATGCCAATAACGAACAATATAATCAGTCTGGTATATTAGCTAAACATTTTTCGGCTATAATGAAAGTCGAACTATCAACTGGTAGTAAGAAAACAAATACTAGGAAAACAAGTAATAATTATTCTTGCTATGTGGAACAAATAGCGGTTCCAACCTGTAATAGCAATTTGACATATAATGGTGGTGCTCAGGAGTTAATTACTGATGAAAATGGTAATATTAGATTTACAAACAATTCAGGAACTGATGCTGGTAGTTATACAGTTATAGTTCGTCCAAAATCAAGTTCAATGTCTTGGAAAGATGGTACAATTGATAGTAAGCCAATAATTTGTACGATTGCCAAAAAAGAAGTAACAATCACACCTAGCGCTCAGACTATAACGCAAGATGGTAATGTTGTAAGTGATCCGACTAAATTAACTGTTACAGGTCTAGTTTCAGGTCATTCTATAAGTCACATACACTTATATACCGATCGTTATGCAACTGGTACAGGAACTATTTATGCTAGTGCAGCCCAAGTAGTAGATTCAAGTGGTAATGATGTTACCGACAATTATAGTTTTACTTATAATACAGGTACAGTTACAATTAAATAATTAATAAGAACAAATTAAACGTTTGTTCTTTCTTTTTCTACTAAATTGTTATATAATATTTGAGAAAGAAGGAATACAATGAAGACTGACGATTTTGATTATTATTTACCAGAAGAACTAATTGCTCAAGTACCACTAGAACACAGAGAGGAATCAAGACTTCTTGTTATGGATAGAGATACTGGTAAATTAGAAGATAAGAAATTTTATAATATAGTAGATTATTTACATAAAGGTGATGTACTAGTACTTAATGATACTAAAGTAATGCCCGCTAGATTAATAGGTGAAAAAGAAGAAACAGGAGCTGTTATTGAAGTATTACTACTTAAGAATATTGATGGTAATAATTGGGAATGCCTAGTAAAACCCGCTAAAAGAATACATGAAGGTACAGTAGTATCATTTGGTAATGGTCTATTAAAAGCTAAATGTACTGGTGTAAAAGATGAAGGAATAAGAAATTTTGAATTTATTTATGATGGAATATTCTATGAAATATTAGATAAATTAGGTACTATGCCACTTCCACCATATATCAAGACAAAATTAGATGATCAATCAAGATATCAGACAGTATATGCTAAAAATGTTGGTAGTGCCGCCGCTCCAACTGCTGGACTTCACTTTACTAAAGAACTATTAAAACAAATAGAAGATCTAGGAGTAACAGTTTGTTATATAACATTGCATGTAGGACTAGGAACATTTAGACCTGTAAATGTTGAAGATGTTACTAAACATAAGATGCATAGTGAATTTTATAGTATGAATAAAGTGGCAGCAGATATTCTAAATAAAGCCAAAGAAGAAAATAGATGTATAGTAGCAGTAGGAACAACAACTACTAGAACATTGGAAACTATTATGAGTAAATATGATACCTTTAAAGAGTGTAGTGGTTGGACGGATATATTTATTTATCCTGGTTATGAATTTAAAGGAATAGACTCCTTGATAACAAACTTTCATTTACCAAAATCAACATTAATTATGCTAGTATCAGCTCTTGCGGGTAAAGAAAATATTATGAATGCTTATAAACATGCTGTAGAGGAAAAATATAGATTCTTTTCATTCGGTGATGCAATGTTTATAAAAAAGAACAAATAAATATTTACATTCTACTAAATTTATTATATAATTTAGTAGTAATGCTTGTGTGGCGGAATTGGTAGACGCACTGGACTCAAAATCCAGCGGTATAAAAGCCATGTGGGTCCGAGTCCCACCACAAGCACCACTGAATACATTAAGCCTATGTAAAGTGGGCTTTTTAAATATAAGAAAATAGAGGACTAATAACCAAATTAGTTCTCTTTCTTTATATAACTAGTAATGATGACTAAAAAGGCGAACAGTTAATTGTAATGAAAAAAATAAAAATACAAAAAAATCAAAAATAAGAAACAACAGAAAATAGAAAAAACAAGAAAAAGCAAAAAATAATTTACATACATTGCAGCGGCAAATTGAGGACAAACGCTTATAAAATAAGGAGAAACTAAATATAATATACAAGAAAATGAAAAAACAAAAAATATAAAAAATAGAAAAATTGAAAAAGCGAAAAAAATAAAAATGTAAAAAATGTAAAAAAATAAAAAAGCAAACAAAAAACTATTGACAACTAAATTCACCTAATATATAATTAACTTGTATCGTAGGAAAGGAAGTAAAACAATGATTGAAACAGAAGAAAAATTAGAGACAATAGAAGTCGTAAAAAGAAACGGAAAAAAAGTGGAGTTTGATGGTGCTAAAGTAGCCATGGCTATCAAAAAAGGCTTTGATAGTGTACTATTAGATGCCGAAGAAGACGAAAAAAAATATAACACTAAAGATATTCAAAAAGTATATCAAGCTGTAATTAAAAAAATAGCTAAAGATTATCTACCATTAGGTAAAATAAAAATAGAAGAGATACAAGATTTAATTGAAGAGAATCTTAAAAAGTATGATTATCAAGATGTCTATGAAAGCTTTTCAGAATACAGACAAAGAAGAGCTAATGCTAGAATAGCTTTTAGAGACGATAAAAATATGGCTAAGCTTCAAAAAAGTATTGAAGGCCTTGGCCTTAGAAGTGCTACTGAAGAAGATTCTAAGAGAGAGAATGCCAATATCGATGGTAACTCTGCGATGGGTACAATGCTTCAGTTTGGTAGTACTATATCAAGAGCGTTTACAGAAGCATACTTAATGAAAAAGAAATTTGCTGAAGCTCATGATAATGGTGATATTCATATTCATGATATGGACTTTGAAGCTATGGGTACTACAACTTGTATGCAAATAGATTTAAATAAATTATTTAAAGGCGGCTTTTCCACTGGACATGGACACTTAAGAGAACCACAAGATATCATGAGTTATGGAGCCCTAGCGGCCATTGCTATCCAGTCTAACCAAAATGATCAGCATGGCGGACAGTCAATACCGGCTTTTGACTATTATTTAGCACCAGGAGTATTAAAGACATTTAAAAAGCAATTTAAACAAGCTGTATATGAACTTTTAGATTTTACAGATTTTATTAGTTTTGTCAATATGGATAGAGTAGAGAAAGAAATAGACAAACTAACTAGTATAGATGTTGATTTAACAGTATTTGAAGGTATCTATAAAGATAGTACTGAAGTAAAGAAAATTTTTGAAAAAGGTTATGAAACAGCATATAAGAAAACAGATAGAGCAACATATCAAGCTATGGAAGCTTTTGTTCACAATTTAAATACAATGCACTCAAGAGCAGGAGCTCAAGTACCATTTTCAAGTGTAAACTTTGGCACTGATACTTCACCAGAAGGAAGAATGGTAATGAAAAATTATCTATTAGCGGTAGATGCTGGACTAGGTAAGAATGAAACTCCAATATTCCCAATATCAATATTTAAAGTAAAAGAAGGAGTTAACTATAATCCAGGAGATCCTAATTATGATTTATTCAAGTTATCTTGTAAAGTATCCGCTAAAAGATTGTTCCCTAACTTCTCATTTATGGATTCATCATTCAATAAACCTTATTATAAAGGAGACTATAATACAGAAGTTGGTTATATGGGATGTAGAACTAGGGTAATTGGTAATGTTGTAGACGAAGATAAGGCTGTAACACCAGGACGTGGTAACTTATCATTTACTTCAATTAACTTACCAAGACTTGGTATTAAACATGGTATTGTCAGAAATGATGAAACTGATATGAAAGGCTTTTACGAAGAACTAGGAGAATTAATGGACTTAGTAAAAGATCAGCTACTAGAAAGATTTGAAATTCAGTGTAATAAGAGAATATATAACTTCCCATTCCTACTCGGTCAAGGAATATGGATTGATTCTGAAAAATTAAAAATGAATGATAGACTAAGAAAAGTATTAAAACATGGAACATTGTCAATAGGTTTCATTGGACTAGCAGAATGCTTAAAAGCTTTAATTGGAAAACATCATGGCGAAAGTGATGAGGCTCAAAAACTTGGTCTTGAAATAATTGAGTTCATGAGAAAAAGATGCGATGAGTATTCAGAAGAATATCATCTAAACTTCACATTACTTGCTACTCCAGCAGAAGGTTTATCAGGAAGATTTGTTAATATTGATAAAGCTATATATGGTAAGATTAAAGGAGTTACTGATAGAGAGTACTATACTAACTCATTCCATGTACCAGTATACTATAATATATCAATAGTAAATAAAATTAAGAAAGAAGGACCATATCATAAATATACAAATGCAGGACATATTAGTTACATTGAATTAGATGGTGATACTACTAATAACCTTGAAGCATTTGAAAAGATAGTAAGACTTATGCATGATAATGATATGGGATATGCTGCAATTAACCATCCAGTAGATAGAGATCCAGTATGTGGTTATGTTGGTGTAATCGGAGATGTTTGCCCAGGATGCGGCAGAAAAGCCTATGAAGGCGTTCCAGTAGAAAAAGTAAATGAATATAAAAATAGTTGTGATTGTTAAAGAAAAGAGGTAATAAAAATGAAAGAAGAAGAAAAAGTTAAATTAGTCGGTGAGGGTGTAGGTTTTGAAAGAATCAGAAGAATTACAGGATATCTAGTAGGAACTGTAGACAGATTTAACAATGGTAAAAGAGCCGAGGAAAGAGATAGAGTAAAACACTCTACTGAAGGCTTAATGAAGGCAAAATAAAAATGGAAATAAGATTAGCCTCTCCAGTATTACAAACAGATAGTATTGTAGATGGCGAAGGTGTACGAGCAGTTCTTTGGACTCAAGGGTGCGGACATAAGTGCCCGGGATGTCATAATCCTGGCACTCATTCCTTTGATGATGGTATACTTCTAGATATTGAAGAAGTAAAGGCTCAAATAGATAACCTTGAAGGTCAAGATGGAATAACCTTCTCGGGAGGAGATCCAATGTATCAAGCGGATGCCTGTCTTGAACTTGCTAAATATATTAAGTCTAAGAAAATGAATATTTGGTGTTATACAGGATTCACATATGAAAACTTACTTAAACTAGGAGAAGTAAATCCTAAAATAATAGAACTCCTAAAACAAATAGATATTCTCGTGGATGGACCCTTCATCCTTGATAAGAAAAGTTATGACTGCGTTTTTAGAGGCTCTACTAATCAAAGAATTATTGATCCTAAGAAGAGCCTAAAGGAAAAGAAAGTATGCCTCGTAGAGAAGTATTATCCTAAAGACAAAAAGAAAAATAGCAAAAGAGAGCGAATGTACATTTAAGCTCTCTTTTTATAACATATACATTGAACCATCATCTTGGTAAGAATTACTATTAGTTAGTCTCTGCTCTAAAGATTTAACTCTTGTCTCTAAACTGTTTAGTCTACTATTAATATTATATAAAGTATTATTGCTATTATCATAACCATTTATATTATTTTGTAGATTGTTAGGACTATAATTCATTCCCTGAGGAGCGTATGGCATCCCATTCATTAAACTACCTGGAGGCCCTTGATAACCAAAATTACCATACATCATATTACCTGGCATATTCTGAAAATAACCATACTGCATCATATCTCTATTATCCATATTATCACATTCCTTTACTTTATTATATGCAAATAACGATAAATGTGCTATAATACTATTTGTGGTGAGTTATGAGATTAAAAAATATAAAAGGTGCAAGTGAAAAAATACTATTAGGAAAATACTTTATAAATAATCCTAATGAATATAAGGGTAAATGGCATGAACTATTTAAAAATAATAATCCTATCTATATAGAAATAGGTATGGGTAAAGGGAACTTCATTATAAAGAATGCTCTTGATAATCCAAATATTAATTACATAGGAATAGAAATGTATGATTCTGTTATCTTAAGAGCAGTAGAAAAAACTAATGAATTAGAACTTAATAATTTATATCTAATAAGAATGGATGCTAGATTAATTGAAGAAGTATTTGATAAAGAAATTGATTTAATATATCTAAACTTCTCTGATCCATGGCCTAAAGATAGACATGCTAAAAGAAGATTAACTAGTCCTAGATTCTTAGAAAGATATAGTAAAATATTTAGAGGCAATAATAAAATTATAATGAAGACAGATAATATAGATTTATTTAATTACTCAGTAGAATCTTTAAAAGAATATGGTTATAATATTGATTATTTAACTAATGATTTACATAGTGATAAAGATAATATTATTACTACTGAATATGAAGATAAGTTTACTAGTAAAGGTATTAAAATAAATTATTTTGAGGCCACTAAGGAGGTAAAATAATGAAAGTATTTAATAATATAGATGTTAATCCTACGGATATGAATTTATATATAACAGCAGTTACTCATTCATCTTATACTAATGAAAATCCTAGTTATCCTGATTATGAGAGATTAGAGTTTCTAGGAGATGCTGTTTTAGAGATAGTAATTAGTGATTATTTATATAAAGAAAGAAAGTATGAAGAAGGATTAATGACTAAGATGAGAGCATCTTATGTTTGTGAAGAAGCCTGTGCTACTTATGCTAAAGAAATGGGCTTAGATGAAGATATTAAAGTTGGATCTGGTGAAGAGGTAAATCAAACAATACTTGCTGATGTTTTTGAAGCCTTTGTAGCGGCTATTTACTTAGACCATGGTTTTGACTTTGTTAAGAAGTTTGTTCTTGATATTATTGTTAAATATATTGATAGGGGAGAGAACTTCTTGCATGACTATAAGTCTACTCTTCAGGAATTAGTTCAGACTGTTAAGAAGTCTGTTACTTATGAAGTGGTAGATGAAGATGGACCTTCACATAACAAGACTTTTACCTCTATTGTTAAGATAGATGGTATTGTTATGGGAAAGGGAACTGCAGGTAGTAAGAAGGCTTCTGAACAAGAAGCTGCAAGAGATGCTTTAAGTAAGAGATCAGAAATTAATTAATATTTATTATATGTTCACTCTAAGCCTCAGGTCTTAGAGTGTTATTTCGAGCCTAATTTTAGTCTCGAAATAAAATCTATTATATATAAGCCAGGAATAAATACCTATGTAAAGTCAGGTATTTATTCTTTTATTATACTAAAAACTATGATACAATTAGTGTAGATAAGTGAGGTAAGATATGAAAATAGATAGAGTTATTACTGGTTCTTTAGAAGAAAACTGTTATATACTTGGAATAGAAGATAAAGTATTGGTAATAGATCCAGGTGATAATATAGATAAAATAAATAAAGTAATAAATAATAGAAAAGTACTTGGAGTATTAATTACTCATAGACATTTTGATCATATAGGAGCTTTATCTTATTTTGACAAAAATATAATCTATGATAGAAGTAATACTGAAGAAAAAGAATATAAAATAGATAAATTTAATTTTAATGTTATATTTAATCCAGGTCATTCTAGTGATAGTATAAGTTTTTACTTTAAGAAAGAAAATATTCTCTTCTGTGGTGATTTTATCTTTTATGAAAGTATAGGAAGATGTGATTTATCTACTGGAGACTATAATATTATGAAAGAAAGTCTTAATAAGATAAAAAGTTATCCATTAAATATGCTAATATATCCAGGTCATGGAAGAGAGACTACTCTCAGACATGAACTAGAAAATAATATATATTTTAGTGAGGTTTAATTATGAATATAATGAAGTTATTTAAAGATAAAAAAGTTGTGATCGCAGGTCCTTGTTCCTTTGGTACTTATGAAGAATTAGATAGTATTACTAAAAAATTAAAAGAATTAAATGTCGATATACTTCGTGCGGGTACATTTAAAGGAAGAACAAGTCCTTATGCTTTTCAAGGATTAAGAGATGAAGGCGTAGAAATATTAATTGATATTGGTAAGAAATATAATATACCAGTAGTTACTGAACTAACTAGTATAGAGCAAGTTAAAAAGTATGGTAATAAACTAGATATAATTCAAATAGGAGCTAGAAATATGTATAACTATGAATTATTAAAAGAAGTAGGTAAATTAAAGACTCCAGTTATACTAAAAAGAGGACTATCTGCAACATATAATGAATGGCTTTTAGCGGCTGAATATATAAAAAATGAAGGTAATAATAATATAATTCTTTGCGAAAGAGGAATAAGAGGATTTGATCCGACTACTAGAAACATTCTTGATATAGCGGCAGTTCCTTATATAAAGAAAAATACGAGTTATCCAATTATTGTTGATCCATCTCATGCTACTGGAACAAGATACATGATAAGACCATTATCTATAGCCTCAATAGCAGCAGGTGCAGATGGTATAATGGTTGAGGCTCATATAAGACCAGAAAAAAGTCTTTCTGATGCAGGGCAAACAATAAATATAAGTACATTAAAAGATATAATTAGTGATATAAATAAATATGAAAATATATAATTAAGTAGGTGATATGTAATGAAAAAAATAAAATTAGGTGTAATATATGGCGGTTTATCCACGGAACATGAAGTATCTATTAATTCTGCGAAAAGTGTAATAGATAATTTAGATAAAGATAAATACGATATATATAAAATATATATTGATAAAAAAGGTGAATGGTATAAAGAAGATAATAAAATAGATAATGTCTTTGATTACTTAAGAAGCTTAGATGTTGTCTTTCCAGTTTTACATGGTCTATATGGTGAAGACGGTACTATTCAGGGATTATTTGAGTTACTTGGAGTACCTTATGTAGGCTGCGGAGTACTATCTAGTTCTTTAGGTATGGATAAAGTATATGCAAAAATGATATTTGATAAAGTAGGAATAGAAAATGCTAAATACATTTATATCAAAAAAGTAGAGGATAAATATATCTATATAGATGATAAGTTTAATGAAAAAGAATTATCACTTCAAGATATTGCATTAATTGTCGAATCTGAATTATCTCTACCAGTCTTTATAAAACCATCAAGAAGTGGTTCTTCAGTTGGAATAAATAAGGCTCATACTAGAGAAGAAGTAATTAAATACATAGAATATGCTTCAGGTTTTGATAATAAAATATTAATTGAAGAAAATATTGTTGGTAGAGAAATAGAATGTGCTGTATTAGGAAATAATGAGGTAGAAGCTTCACCACTTGGTGAGATATTACCTAAAGGTGAATTTTATAGTTATAATGCCAAATATGTAGACGACTCTAAAACAATAATACCAGATGATATAGATAAAAACATTAGCGATAAAATAAGAAAAACTGCAATTAAAGCCTATAAGTCTCTTGATTGCTCTGGACTATCTAGAGTGGATTTCTTCTTAGAAAAAGATACCAACAGAATAATATTAAATGAAATAAATACTATGCCAGGATTTACTACGATAAGTATGTATCCTAAGTTATGGGAAAGTACAGGATTATCTTATAGTGAGTTATTAGATAAACTAATTAGTCTTGCTTTAGAATAGGTAATTATGAAAAAGATAAAAGTAATAATAATGATAGTAACACTAGTACTAGTAATAGGACTTATATATTTATTATATATACTTAATATAATACCACATAGAAAGTATAGTAATAGTGATTTTAATATTAATACTTATATTAGTAGTATAGATAAAGATAATGATGGTATAGATGATCAAACAGATATCTTAAATAGCGTTAGAGAATATATAAAGACAAAACCAAAATACAAAAGTAAATATTATAGTACAGGTTATCCTAATGATGAATATGGAGTATGTTCTGATGTAGTAGCCTTTGGATTAAAAGGAGCAGGTTATGATCTAAGAGAACTAGTAAATAATGATATTATAAATAATAAAGATAGTTATGATATTAAAACTATAGATAAAAATATAGACTTCAGAAGAGTAAGAAACTTAAAAGTATATTTTGAAAGAAATAGTATTAAATTAACTACTGATATTAATGATATTTCTTCTTGGCAAGGAGGAGATATAATTATATTTAAAAAACATATTGGTATTGTATCAGATAAAAGAAATAGTAAAGGAATACCATTTATTATCCATCATGCTAATCCATATCAATTACATTATGAAGAAGATATATTAGAAAATAGAAATGATATTATAGGTCATTATAGAGTAAGTTAATGTAATTAAGAAAAAATTAATATAATTATAAGAAAAACTTAAAAAACAATCATTAAAAAACTGGTATAATGTATTTATCAGCTATAATGATTGTTTTTTAATAAGAATTGAGGTAATAATTTATGAAAAAAGAAACAAAGAAAAAAACTAAAAGAAAGATATTAATATTTGTTATTATTTTAGTATCCATTATTTTTATAAGAACTGAATATTATAATTATAAATTTAATCACCAATATAAGAGCGCAGAAGAGACTATAAATAATAAAAATATAGATAGTATTAATTATTTAGAGACTTTAGCAAATGAAAATCCAGATATTGCAAAGATTATGAAAAATAAAGATAGTTATCCTAAAATATTATTAGAAATGCTTTCTAGAAATCTTGATATGACTGACTATGTATTAAATTATTTAGATTATAAAGGACAAGTATTTTCTAATGATATAGGTAAAGTTACCAAAGGTAAATATCCATTACTACTTCAATATGATACTAGATGGGGATATGGAATGTATGGTGACGATGTTATTGCAATAAATGGCTGTGGACCAACATCTCTTGCTATGATAATCGCAGGTCTTACTGGTAGAAATGATATTACTCCTTATGATATTGCAACATACTCATATCAAAAAGGTTATTATACTGGTGGTACAAGCTGGAGTCTTTTTACTGAAGGAACCAGTAAATATGGAATTATAGGAACAGAAATACCATTATCAAAGGCTTCAATAATAAATGAATTAGAACAAAACCATCCCATTATTTGTAGTATGAAAAAAGGAGACTTTACAACGACAGGACATATAATTACAATTGTAGGAACAAAGAATAAACAATTTATCATAAATGATCCTAATAGTAGGGAAAGAAGCAATGAACTATGGAGTTATGAAACATTAGAACCTCAAATAAGAAATTTATGGTCGTTTAGACTAAAGTAAATTAAGATAAATATTTTAATAAAACCAAAAATTATACTTGCATATTGTAACCTGATAAGTTATAATATATTTGAGGCATAAATTTGGTTATAAACGAGAGTACAGCATACAAGAGGGACTATAAAAAAATTATAATTAATAAGCATATGATAAAAGAAAAAGAAAAAATAGAAAATATAAAAAATATTATATTATCTAGTAATAATCTTCAAGAACTATTATGCAGCCCATATAAAGATATATATTATATTACTAAGAAAAGCGGTAATCTTAAAGAATATTATACCGCAAGAATAAACAGTAAATTGAGATTAATAATGAAACCAGAAGGAGAATATCCTTATAATAATTTAACAATTGATAAAATAGAATTCGTATCAATAGATGATAAACACTATGGGGAGGGATAATAATGCAAGGATTTGGAAGCATGTTAAAAGATTATTTAGAGTACTATAAAATATCACAAACTGATTTTGCAGAAAGATTAGGTATTTCTACTAAACATATGAATGAAATACTAAATGGTAAAACTAATATATCAGAAGAACTTATGTTAGGTATAAGCTTAATTACTGATATAGATGTTAATTTAATATTTTACGTAGAAACAAAAAAGAGAATATATGGATATTTAAACAAAAAATTTAATAGTGAAAAAGAAATAAATAAATACTTAAATACTTTTTGCATAAAAGAAATGGCTAAGAAGAAATGGATAACATTAAAAGATAGTTCGTCATATACGCAAAATGCTATGGATTTACTTGATTATTTAGGTATAGCAAGTTTTGATAATGTTAGTAATTATCTTAATCATAAAATATTATATAAGAAAAAAGAAGATGCTGATATTAATAAAATATATCTATGGATAAAAAGATGTGATAAGAAAATAGAAAAGATAAATATACCAGAATATTCAAGTAGTAACTTAACATTGTTATTAAAAGAATTAAAAATTATTAGAAATAAAAAATTTAATGAAGAAGAATTAACAAAATTATTTAATAAACAAGGTATTTATTTAGCAATTGAAGAAGCTTTAAATGGTACTAAAATAAGAGGCTGTACTATGGTAAAAAATAATAATCCATGTATATATATAACTAGGTATTTTAAAGAAAAGGCTAGTTTCTATTTTACTCTATATCATGAAATAGGACATATTAAAAGTGATTATAATAAATTAAAGAATAAAATAATGGTAAATAATGAAGAAACTAGTGAAAAAGAAATAGATAATTTTGCATTAAATCAAATGATACCAGATAATATTTGGAATAAAGTTAAAATAGATCCATCAAAAAGAGAAAAAATATGTAAAGATAATAATATTCCATTATGTTTCTTATATTCAAGGTTAGCATATGAAGGAATAATATCATATAAAAGTAAAGAGTATAATAGTCATAAAGAAGCAATATAAATAGATAGTCCTAATACTAGGATTGTCTTTTTAATTAAAAAATGATATACTAAGTACATAAAGTAATAAGGAGAATATATATTATGAAGTTAGAGGAAATTATAGATATTAGTAAAACAGTAGGAAATAGTTTATTTAAAGATATTACTTATATATGGGAAGTATTACCTAAGATAGAAGATAATATTATAGATATAGGTAATTCTTTAGATAAAGATAAATATACTATGATTGAAGAAAATATATGGGTAGGTAATAATACTAAGATAGATAAATTATCTACGATAATAGCTCCATGTATAATTGGAGAGAATACTGAAATAAGACCAGGAGCCTATTTAAGGGGAAATGTCATAATTGGGGATAACTGTGTAATAGGAAATAGTGTTGAAGTAAAAAATTCTATTATATTTGATAATAGTCAAATACCACACTTTAACTATGTTGGAGACTCTATACTTGGCTATCATTCTCATCTAGGAGCAGGAGTAATCTTAAGTAATCTAAAGAATGATGAGAGTAATATTGTAATTAAAGGTATAGATACAAATATGATTAAATTAGGATCTATAATAGGTAATAATGTAAATATAGGTAGTAATAGTGTATTATATCCAGGTACTATCATAGGATGTAATACAAGTATATATCCCTTAACAAGAGTACGAGGAATAATACCAAGTAATAGTATTATGAAAGATGAAAATAACATCATAGAGAAAGGATAAAATATGAAAAGATTATTTGGAACAGATGGTATAAGAGGTATAGCTTATAAGGATATAACTAAAGAGTTAGTTATCAAAGTAGCGGATGCTATAGCCTATATATTTAATAAGGAAGATAAAGACATTAAAGTTATAATAGGAAATGATGGAAGAGAATCTGCTGATATGATATTAAGTACATTAAAAGAAGAACTATTATCATGTGGTATCTCAGTATTAGATGCTGGTTTAATACCAACACCAGGTATATCATATCTAGTAAAATATTATAATTATGATTTAGGTATTATGATTAGTGCCTCACATAATCCTCATGAATATAATGGTATTAAAATATTTGATAAAGAAGGAACTAAAATATCTGATAATTTAGAAGAAAATATCGAAGATCTAATATTTAATAATATAAAATATCCTAGTACTAAAAGAGGCATAATTTTAGATAATAGAGATGTAATAAAAGATTATGGTAATCATTTATTAGTTTCATTAAATAAATATAATAATAATGTTAATTATAATAATTTAAATATAGGAATAGATGCCTCTAATGGAGCTTCTTCTAAAGTATGTGAATATATCTTTTCTAAATTAGGCTCTAAATATCATATAATAAATAATACCCCAAATGGTACTAATATTAATGATAATTGTGGTTCTACGCATCCAGAAGTATTAAGTAGTTATGTTATTAATAATAAATTAGATATAGGTATAGCTTTTGATGGCGACGCCGATAGAGTAGTATTCATAGATGAACTGGGTAATATAATCAATGGAGATTATATATTAGCTATCATAAGTAATGATTTAAAAAATAAAAATAAATTAAATAAAAATACTATCGTAGGTACAATACTAAGTAATCTAGGACTATTAGAATATTGTAAAAATAACAATATAGAATTTATAACTACCAAAGTAGGAGATAAATATGTCTATGAGTACTTAAGAGATAACAATCTATCATTAGGTGGTGAAGAAGCAGGTCATATCATTCTAAAGGAATATTGTAGTACTGGAGATGGACCGCTTATTTCATTAATTATGTTATCTATTCTTGCTAGTAGTAATACTACTTTAAGTAATTTAACTAAGATTATGCATAAATATCCCGAAGTACATATAAATATTAAAGTAAATAGTAAAAATGATTTTACTACCAGTAATATGATTGAAGATAGTATTAAAGAAATAAGAAATAATCTTAAGGGTAACTATAGATTAGTAGTAAGACCATCAGGTACTGAACCATTAGTTAGAATTATAATTGAAGGTGAAGATCCTAAAGTACTCGAAGAGTCTTCAAATAAAATAAAAAGTATCATCAAAAATTTAAATATGGAGGTATAACAATGGCTACAATTAAAGATTATTTAAAATACTATAAAAGTATTTCTTTTAAAGATAATAAACTAAATATAAATGATGTTATAATATTTACAGAACTATCTTATATAGATTGGAGTAATATAGTACCTACTGGTAATAATAAAATAACACTAAAAGAAGCTTTTACCACTTACCAAGAATTTAAAAAAGACATCTATCTAACTAGTTTTATGAAAGAAAATGTTAGTAATCTAAAAGATATTTATAATAGTAATAGATATAAAGATATCTATCTAAGTAATTATAGGAAACTTGTTGATAATGAAAAACAGTTTGGAGCTATTACTATTCATTTTGCTGATAAAGTATTTATATCATTTATGGGTACTAATGGTACAGTAATAGGTTGGAAAGAGGATTTATCACTAGCTTATAACTTCCCAGTAGTAGCCCAAGAGTATGCTATTAACTATTTAGAGGAAGTTATTACTCCAAGTGATAATGAAATATATATCGGAGGCCATTCTAAAGGTGGTAATCTTGCTATGACATCTGCGATGTATACTAAAGAAGATATATTTAATAGAGTAAAAACTATATATAATTTAGATGGTCCTGGTTTTAGAGATAAGGAATATACAAGTAGTAACTTTAAGAAAATACTACCAAAACTACAAGTATATGTACCAGAAGATACTATAGTAGGCATGCTTCTAAATACTTCAAATAATAAATACATCGTAAAAAGTACTGCAATAGGAGTACTAAGTCATGATGTCAATTCGTGGCAGTGTTTTGGAGAGTTTCTAGAAAAAGGAAAACAATCCAAACTAAGTATTACTATTGATAATAGAATTAAATCTTGGTTCAAAAACTATAACGATAAAGAAATAGAAAGAATGATAAATGCTATATTTGATATTCTAGAAAATAATAATATCAAAGAATTTAAAGAAATAAAGAATTTAAAATGGAATCAAATAGTAAAAATAATTAATGAAGTAAGTGATATAGATAGTGCTACGAAAAAGTTATACTTAGACACTATCAAAGATCTAATATGGGTAAATACTAAGTAATTTGCAAATTAAATAGTTTTGTAGTATAATATCTCTCACTTAAAGGGGGATATTATGGATAAATTAAATGAATTAAATAAATATGTCTATGAAGAATATAAACATTTACCTAATAGAGAGGAGTTATCTATACCTCTTCTTATTTCTTCAAATGATGATTATACCAATAATTTAGAAAGAAGAGTATTATATATTGGTCAAGAGACCAATTGCTGGATGAATTATGATGATAGCACTTATTTACCTGATGTAGATGCTATCGAAGATAGATATTTTAAATTTCTAAAAGACGGTGCTAGAAATAGAGACTTTTGGGTATTTATAAGAAATGTTCTAGAACTTCAAAAAGAAGATTTATTATCAAATGTTATTTGGAATAATGTCTTTATTGCGGGTAAAAGAAGAAGTATGGGTCATCCCGAAACAAATGATAAACTAGAAAATTTAAGTATGGAATACTTACTTGAAATAACAAAGATATTTAATCCAGAACATATTATATTTGTATGTGGCCCTACTAATCCTTATTATAGAGTAGTAACCAAATACTTAAAAGAAATTAATTCAGGGTTAGTCTATGATTATCCAACTCCTGATAAATTAGTAATAAATGATGATAGAGTCATATGGACTTATCATCCTGCATATCAAAATAGAATTCATAAAAAAGATGAAGTATTAACTAAAGTAAGAAGTTTAGTTAATAATAGATAAAGAAGAATAGTAAAGTTCTTCTTTTATTATTTGTAGTACAAGCAAACAAATGTATGAAAACATATTGACATTAATAATTCTATATGATATATTAAATTAGCAGTAAGAAATAAGTCTACATATTAAATTAATATTAGGTATATAGTATCTGCTTATATATAATAGACTCTATATTAAGACTTAGAATAAGACTTAATATAGCAGTGTGAGACTTAATTTATTAAGGCTCAAACTGAATAAAAATAATATATTGTTTAATATTAATATTTATGATAAAATACATAAAGAAGTGGGTGATAACTATGTTTGAACTAATATCAAAATATAAACCAGCTGGTGATCAGCCTGAAGCCATAAAAGAATTAGTAGATGGTATAAAGGAAGGAAAAGGAGTAGCATAAATGAATAATATAACAATTGGTAATGAAAAAAATATTTTATTTTATAGTGATGAAAACGGGCAAACAAAAGTAGAAGTAATTCTTCAAGATGAAAATGTTTGGTTAAATGCAAATGCAATAGCTACTCTTTTTGATGTACAAAGACCTGCTGTTGTAAAGCATATAAATAATATATACAATGATGAAGAATTAAGTAAGGAGTCAACTTGTTCCATTTTGGAACAAGTTCAAGTAGAGGGAACCCGAAGTGTTAAAAGGCAAAAGGAATATTATAATCTGGATATGATTATTTCTATCGGATTTAGAGTTAATTCTAAAAAAGCAATTAAATTTAGAACTTGGGCGAATGAGATAATTAAAGATTACATGATACAAGGTTTTGCACTTGATGATGATAGATTTATGAAGGCAAGAAAAACAGATCAAGAATATTTTAAAAGACTACTTGAAAGAATAAAATTAATTCGCACTAGTGAAAGAATGTTTTATCAGAAAATTACAGATATCTTTGCTGAGTGTTCTATTGATTATGATAAAAATAGCGATATTGCAAAGGATTTTTATGCAACTATTCAAAATAAATTTCATTATGCTATTACTGGAAATACTGCTGCTGAAATTATTTATAATAGAGTTGATAGTCAAAAAGTGAATATGGGATTAACAAATTGGAATAAATCTCCTGATGGAAAAATCTTAAAATCAGATGTTTGTATTGCTAAAAATTATTTAGATGTAAAAGAAATAAAAAATTTAAATAATTTGGTGAACTTGTTTTTAGATATTGCAGAGAATAATGCGGAAAGAAACTTACCAATGAGTATGAAAGATTGGAAGAATGAAGTAGAAATATCTTTAAACTTATTTCATTATGAAGTATTAGAAGGTAAAGGTAAAATTTCTGCTGAAAAGGCAAAACAAAAAGCAGAAAGTGAATATGAAAAATACAAAATTATACAAGATAAAAAATTTGTTTCTGATTTTGATAAATTACTAATTGAAACAGAAAAAATAGATAATCATTAGTAATAATTACACGATAATTTGAATTAATTTTAATAAAAAAATATAGGAGGTGAATAACTATGTTTGAACTAATATCAAAATATAAACCAGCTGGTGATCAGCCTGAGGCTATTAAAGAATTAGTAGATGGTATAAACGAAGGTAAAAGAGATCAAGTATTACTAGGAGCAACTGGTACAGGTAAAACATTTACTATAGCCAATGTTATAGCTAGTGTAAATAAACCAACACTAGTACTTGCTCATAATAAAACTCTCGCGGGTCAACTTTATGCAGAATTTAAAGAATTATTTCCAAATAATAAAGTAGAACTATTTATTTCCTATTATGACTATTACCAGCCTGAAGCCTATGTACCTAGTTCCGATACCTATATAGAAAAAGATTCATCAATAAATGATGAAATAGATGAATTAAGACATAGAGCTACATCAAGTTTAATATCTAGAAATGATGTCATAGTGGTAGCCTCAGTATCATGTATATATGGAATAGGTGAAGTAGAAGAATATCGTAAGAAGATGTTAACTCTTAATGTCGGTGATACTACTCCAAGAGATGATGTATTAAAGAAATTAGTAGAAATGTTATATGAAAGAAATGACTTTGATTTAAAAAGAGGCACTTTCAGAGTAAGAGGAGACTCTCTTGAAATAATACCTGCGAATGAAAGAACTAATGGTTTGCTAATAGAGTGGTTTGGTGACGAAATAGATCGTATTAGCGAAGTAGATACTGTAACAGGACATATTCTAAAAGATAAAAAGACAGTCTCTATCTTCGCGGCATCTCACTTTGTTACTGATGAAGAAAAACTAAAGATAAGTATTGATAGGATATTAAAAGAAAAAGACGAAAGAGTAAAATACTTTAAAGAAAACAATAAATTAATCGAAGCTCAAAGAATAGAAGAAAGAGTTAACTATGATATGGAAATGCTTTCTGAAACAGGTTTCTGCAGAGGTATTGAAAACTATTCTAGACATATTGCTCTAAAAGAAGAAGGAGTACCACCATGTACCTTAATAGATTTCTTTCCCAAAGATTTCCTACTTGTAATAGATGAATCTCATGTAAGTATTCCTCAGGTAAGGGCTATGTATAATGGAGATAGAGCAAGAAAAATGAACCTTGTAGACTATGGTTTTAGACTACCTAGTGCTCTAGATAATAGACCTCTTAAATTTGAAGAGTTTGAAAGTAAACTAAATAATGTTATATATGTTAGTGCTACTCCTGGTGATTATGAACTAGGAAGAACGGGTAACCACTATATCCAGCAGATTATTCGTCCAACAGGACTACTTGATCCAAAGATTGAAGTAAGACCTACTAAAAACCAAATAGATAATTTACTTGAAGAAATAGAAAAGAATAATAGTGCTAATGAAAGAACAATTATTACTACCCTTACTATTCGTATGGCCGAAGAATTAACTAACTATTTAAAGAGTCTAGATATCAAAGTAGCCTATTTACATAATGAAGTAAAATCATTAGAAAGATTAAAAATAATAAGAGACTTAAGACTAGGTAAGTATGATGTTCTCGTAGGTATCAATCTATTAAGAGAAGGACTAGATATACCTGAAGTATCTCTAATAGCCATTATGGATGCTGATAAACAAGGCTTCCTACGTAGTACCAGAAGTTTAATTCAAACCATTGGAAGAGCTGCTAGAAACGCTAAAGGTAGGGTAATAATGTATGCAGATACTATATCTGATAGTATGAATGAAGCCATTACTGAGACCGAAAGAAGAAGAACTATACAGGAAGAATATAATAGAGTACATAACATTATACCAAAGACTATTATCAAAGAAATACCTGAAGTAGTATCAAATGAAATAGAAGTAAAACCAAAGAAAGAAAAGAAACTAACTAAAGAAGAAAAACTATCTATGATTGAAGATTTAACTAAAGAAATGAAAGAAGCCGCTGGTAACTTAGACTTTGAAAGAGCTATGGGGCTTAGAGATATAATATTTGAATTAGAAAGCGAATAATACTTTCTTTTCTTTTAACAGCCAAATATTAACCAAAATCCCAAACATATAAGCGCAGCATACTCTATAAGAAGTATAAATACATTACCAAAACAAGGTGCAAACAAAGTAATTAACATCTGATAAAAAGTAATAATCATAAGTATGATAACCATAACAAGAAAAAATAACTTCCATCCGGCACATAACCTAAAAAAATTAAAAAAGTTATTAAACATTACTATCACCTATAATAGTTTATGAATACATAATAAAAATGCTAATGTAAAGTTTAATAAATACTCTTGTTAAATAATTTAAATTATGGTAGAATAAAATTGTAATAGAGGTGATATAGATGGATAGTAATACTACAATACATTTTGATATATCAGAAGTAAATGATGAAGTTGTTAAAAGTACCCTTCGTGATGTTCTTGAATCCCTTGAAGAGAGAGGATATAATCCAATTAACCAAATAGTAGGATATATAATATCTGGTGATTTAGGTTATATCTCTTCATATAAAGAAGCACGAAATAAAATAGCCAAGATAGATCGTACTGTACTAGTAGAAGTACTACTTAAGAATTATTTAAAATGAGATATTTAGGAATAGATTTAGGTAGTAAGACAGTAGGCCTTGCTATGTCTGATACAACCTTAACAATTGCATCTACTTACAAAACTATATTCTTTAAAGATGAAGATTATAGGAGCACTATTAGCGAAATAAAAGATATTATTAAAGAATACAATATTACCAAAATAATATTAGGTCTTCCCAAGAATATGAATAATACCTTAGGAGAACGTGCCGAGATAACATTAAAATATAAAGAACTACTTGAACAGTCTACTGGTCTTCCTGTCGTAATGTTTGATGAAAGACTAACTTCAGTAATATCGAATAGCATCCTAATCGAGGCTGATATGTCTCGTAAAAAGAGAAAGAAAAAAGTAGATAGTATTGCCGCTCAAATAATATTACAAGACTATTTAAATAAGGAGAAAAGCAATGGATAAAGAAAATAAATTTAAAGTAATAGATAAAGATGGAAAAGAAATAGAATTTGAAGTACTATTTACTTTTGAATCAGACGAAACAAAGAAGAATTATATGGTTTATACTGATAATAGTACTGATGAAGAAGGTAATGTTAGAGTATATGCTAGTGTATTTAAACCTGATGCTGAACCGCTAGAACTATTACCAGTAGAAACAGAAAGAGAATGGAAAATAATAGAAACAATACTAGATTCCATTCAAGAAGAAAACAAAAAGAATAGTGAAGAAAGTAATTAATTACTTTTTTTCATGGAGGTATTATGAAGAATTTTAGAAATATGGCAATAATATTACTCGTAGTATTTACTACTGTAATACTTGCTTTAGGGGTATATTATAAAGTAAATATGGCTGGTACATCTAGTTCTGATACTAAGAAGATAGTAAATATTGAAGAGGGTACTATTAATGATATAGCAAAGACTTTAAAAGATAATAATCTTATTAAGAATGTATCTATATTTAAAGTATATATAAAACTAACTAATAAGACTAATCTAAAAGCAGGCACTTATGAATTATCTGAAAATATGGGCGTTGAAAAGATTGTGAAGATCCTTGAAGAAGGTACTAAGTATAATCCTAATGAGATATCTATTACTTTTAAAGAGGGAATTAATATAAGAAAGATAGCTACATTAATTAGTGAAAGTACTAATAATAGTTATGACGATGTCATAAAGAAAGCATCTGACGAAACATTTATAGATACTTTAATAGATAAGTACTGGTTTTTGACTGAGGATATTAAAAATAAGAATATTTATTATAGCTTAGAGGGGTATTTATTTCCTGATACTTATAGATTTAATAATAGGGAAGTAACTACTGAGGAAATATTTACTAAGATGTTAGATGAAATGGATAAGAAATTATCTAAATATAAAGATGAAATTAATAAGAGTGATTTAAGCATACATGAGATAATTACTTTGGCCTCTATTGTTGAGTTAGAAGGGGCTAAAGCTACTGATCGAAAGGGAGTAGCAGGCGTCTTTTATAACAGACTTGCTAGCAGTGCTTATCCTACTTTAGGTAGTGATGCTACTACTTATTATGCATCAAAGATCGACGATTGGAGTTATAGTTTAACTTATAAAGAACTTAATGACTGCAAGAACAAATACAATACTAGATGTAGTAGTAATACTGGTCTTCCGGTAGGACCAATATGTAATCCTGGTCTTGAATCTATTGAGGCTACGATTAATCCAGATAAACATGAATATTATTACTTTGTTGCAGATTGTAATGGTAAAGTATACTTAACTAAGAATAGTACTGAACATAATAATATAATTAATAAATTAAAAAAAGAGAATAACTGGTGTGCTTAAGTTATTCTTCTTTTATTTTCCCCTTAAGCCTATAGTCTTGCGGGGCATTATGAAGCCTAGGGTCTTCATAATGAAATATTTTGTTTAAATTAGCTATTTATATGATATACTTGTATTAGGGGGAAAATTATGGGTAACGAATTATCAAAAGAGCAATTAGAACAAATGATAACTATATTTAATTATAAATATGCTAAAGCAAATACTAAGTCTAAAAAGAAATTAATAGCTAGCGATCTAATTCTATTATCGTCAATGTGCGAAAAGTACTTTTCTAATTTTGAATTTGATATATCCTGGAATAATGACAATACCCTATGTTGTGATGCAATATTAGCTTATTGTAAATTTATAACAAATGCTTCAGGCAATCGAGAAAAGTACTTAAAAATATTTAAGTCTTCACTAAAACAAATATTAAGTACAAGTCCTAAATTTTATAAGTACTATGGTAAAACATATTCAAGACATTCCACGGCGGATTTAGAAGAAATATTTTGTGACTTTTTAAATACATTTAGTCCTAAATTATGTAATGAATATAGAAGTATGAGAGATAAGGGGAATATTTTTGCTGTATCAACTGACGAAGATTATACTGGTGAAAATTATGCGTTTTCAACTTTAAACGATACCATGATATTACTAGACGAAACTTTAGATGATAGTATAGAACTATATACCGTATTAAGTCATGAACTTGGTCATAGTTATGAAGCAAAACTATACTTAAATAATCATAAAATGCGTGACTATGATAAAATAATGAATAGTCCATTTTATGAAGTATCGTCAATCTTTTTAGAATATGCTTATATTAATTATCTTATAGAAAACAATATATACAGGGAAGAAAATAATATGCTTTTACATGGTTATATAATAGATTTATTAACAGATAGTCTATATGCAGTAGCAATACTTAGAAATCCTAGTATTATAGATGATGTTGACGACGAAATGATAATCAGTATTGAAAAAAGTAAGTATTATCTAGAGAGTATTCAAAGAGATTATAATATGCATATTATTCCTGAGGATAATAAAGTATCATTAAGCGATACACTTATATATGGTTTTGGTAAGTTATTTAGTATCTATATGTATGAAAATTATAAGAAGGATCCTAAATATTTTATGAAAGAATTTAATAAAGCACTATTAGATTATTCGCTTACTGAAGATATGTCTTCATTTGCTAGAGTAGGAGTGTCTTATAATAAAATAAAGAAAGGCGATGCCTTAAAAAGAGTACTAACTAAAATTAATTAGTACTCTTTTACTTTTAAATATTTATATGTATAATAAATATGATGAATAGTAACAGTTAATATATTTAATATACTAGATATAATTAAACTCCATAATCCTATCTTTAAATAACTTAGAATAGTTAGACTAAGTAGTTTGATTATACCGCCATATAAAGTTCCTTTCATGGCTTCTTTGGAGTAGCCCATACCATTTAGACTACTGGTAAGAGGAGCCTGAATATAATGAAGTAAAAAGAAGGGAGCAGTTACTTTTATATATTCTAGTCCTAGATTAGTATTATATACTAGTTTTAATGGTATATCTGGTATAAAGATAAATATTAAAGTAGAGGGTACTCCGATAAGTAGTGAGAGGATAATAGCTTCCTTTATTTTCTTTTTAGTATGTAATATATTGCCTCTACTGTAAGAATTAGATACTACTGGTAAAATTGCAGACGATATAGCTAGGGTAAAGAAACTAGGTAGTAATAATAATGGATATACATAACCATTAATAATACCATATTCTAAAGTAATATAATCACTTGAGTAGCCAACATATTTAAGTATATTAGTAAGTATAATTGGTTCAAAGAAATAAGTAATAGAACCAATCATTCTTGCGGTAGTAGTGGGTATACTAATACCAAGTATCTCTCTAATAATTTTATTATCTTTATGAAAATCTTCTTTAACTATTTTCTCTTTTGGTAAAAAGAAGAGAAGAACAATAATAGAAAAGCCTTCACTAAATATATTAATTAGTACAACGAAAGTAATAGCTACAGTAAGACCACGGCTCATCATATTACCAACAATTAATATAGTGAGAATAAGTCTAACTATTTGTTCGATAATATTAGATAAAGTACAGGGAAAAACTCTTTCTTTACCAAAGAAATATCCTTTAATAATACTAGATACCGCAATAAAAGGAAGAGTAATACCAATAGATATTAAAGGATAATATAAATCACTAGTGTGTAATAGATTTTTAGCTAGAATAGGGGATATAATAAATAATATAATGATAAGTAATATATTATATATTAGTACTAAGTACATTGTGGGTATAACAATCTTTTTACTACTTTTCTTTCTTTCTGATACCATCTTAGCAATAGCGGTAGGTACACCAAGATTACATAAAGTAATAAATAAGTTAAAAGTAGGCAGTACAAGCATATATTTACTAATACCTTCGGTACCAATAGTTCTAGTAAGAACAATCTTAATAGCCATACCAAGTATTTTCGTAATAAGACCACCAATAATTAATATAATTGTTGATTTAATAAATTTATTTTTCATAATAAATTATATGATATAGTACTAAAAAAAGAAGTAGATAGTTACTTCTTATTTAGTCTTTTACTCCTTCAAGTATTTTTAAGTAAATAGGAGCATTAATAATCAAATTATTAGATTTAATAGCTTCAGTAATAATTTCTATTTTAGTTTGATAATCAATATTTTCATACCAACCTATTGGAAATAAATCCTCTTCATTAATATTCTTAAAATGATCTTTATATGCTAGTTCCGCTAATGTATATAATTCAAATAATTTATCTTCCATATTCTATTTACCTTTCTTGATTTACCTATTTCTAATTTTTCAGTATCTAGTTTGATTATTTCGTTATAGTAGAACTTACTTATCATGTTATATACATCAGAACCCACAATACTTTTAAGTAAAGATAGATATTCTTCAGCATCTTTTGACTTAGATATTAAAGCAAAGTTAGCAATCATTTCACAAAAACCATTATCCGTTTCATAGTAGTAGTAGATTCCATGACCAGGAGCCCATTTAATTTTTTTATTTTTGGCATTATATAGAGCTCCGCTATGAAACTTACCATCAAATATAGCATCTAATATATCACATATAGCATATAATTCACCATAGTTACTTCGCATCATTGCATCAACATTTTGACTAATATATATTCTCTTTTGATGATTAATATATTCTTCTTCAGTATACATTTTATTTAAAATTATATCCATTTGCTCTTCAGGTATTTTAAGTACTTCAAATTCTCTTTTTTTCTCTTCTTTACTTTTCTCAAGCATAGTTCTTATTTCAGACTTTTTCTCTTCACTATAATAGGTATCAAAATAGCTTTCACATTTCTTTTTAATAAACGCTGCAATTTGTTTATATAATTTTCTGTAGTTATTAGCGCATAATTCCGCTCTTGCTATTAGATTTGGATCTTCTTTGACTTTTCTAATTATTTTATTATAGTCTTCAGGTATTTTATCTTTAGCTATATAGTAGTGTAGTGCATGACCTGTTTCATGTAGAAGTGCACTAACAGATGTACTATTACAAAACACAGACTTACAATTTGCTGAAAAATAACAATTATCATTATCTTCCATATAAAAGAATTTATTTCTATTTTGTTTTTTTATCTCAATTAGAGTTCTTATTTCAGCTACTACAGCCTCATAATTATATCCTGCTACAAGGGCAGTTCTATAGCCATTTACTAAAGCTGCAATTAATTTTGAACTACTCATATTATCGTCAAAGACATCATTAAGCTCTCTAAGTAGTTCTTCACCTTCACTATATAGAGGTCCAATACCTAAATGATTACTAACATTTTTAAGATAATCAGAAGCAAAGTTTTTCTTTTCTTTAGAAACATTAATATCCTTTTGTTCAAACCCTTTAGTTTTTATAATAAAGGCTACTCTAGGATCGGCTTTTACATCACCGGTAATAATTTTACTTAGAGCAAGACTAGAGCTGGCTTCAAGTAGAGATTCTAATAAAGTTTTATTATCATATCTTTTTAATAGTTTATCTTCAGAAAGTCTATCAACATATTCTATCATATCATGCTCTGCTAATGTGATATAAAACCTAGTGGCTGTATTAATATCATTTAAATGAACTGCTATATCATTAATGTTAACTCTTACTATTTCATATTTAACATTATCTAAAATATAATCAAAATAAGTATAACTATCATTTTTATTAATAGGCTTTAAGAGTTTTTTAGGGCTTATGACCGCTAGTAAATCAGGTCTTTCTTTTTTTAATAATATTTTAATTATTTCTTCATCACTACATAAGAAAAGACATTTCTTTAAATTAAAATTAATATCAATTAGATATTCTAAGAAAGTTTCTTCTTTATCTATTGATTTAATTACTTCTGAAACATTTCTAAGTAAAATATCATTAGAAATATAGCCTATAAGATCTAGTTTTTGGTAGCGGTATAATATATCTATTGTTTTAATATTACGAATATAAGTAAAATTAATAGTGCATTCTTTTTCAATAAGAATTTCAAGTAATGTTTTATTTGGTTCTACTTCCATTAATAAGACTGCTTCACTAACTTTCCCAAGATAATCATAATAATTATTCATCATAAGAAATTTAATAAATTTAATATCATTGGGAATACTAGTAAGAGCCTTGGGAATTATCTTTTTATCATTGATAAGAAAATCTAAAACAGTACTATTTTCCTTAGTCCTACTCATTAAAATAGCAGTATTTGCATATTCCATTAAGTGATAATTATTATACTTAGTACATAATTCATTTAGTGGTTCCTTATTATCAATCATAGGGACAATAATATTTAATATACTATCATCATTTAAGTATTTTTCAATTAAATAAGTACCATTACTGTTTCTAGTAGTTAATTTCTTTACTAGTTCAGGATTGATATAATTTAAAGCAAATTTCATATTATACTGTGATAGTAAATCAATTATTTCAGTATGTTCTTTGATAGCATAAATAATATTATCAGATAAAAGATTATTTCTATTTAAAATATAATCAATAATTCTTTTGCCATTGACATAAGAAAATAGTGTTTCTTCGTCTAATTTATAAGAGTATAAAGATGCATTGTTTTTACAAAATAAATAGGCGATAAGAGCATCGTTAGCTATTATATTTTCTAATGAATATAATGGTATGTTATTTCTTAAAAGATATTCTATAAAATAAGTACCATTACTATCTTTACTTAGAAGTTCTTCTTTTGTTAAGTTAAGTCCGTATATATGCCATCTAGTACCATCGTTAATTTCTTTTAAAATATTTAGTAACTTTTCAGACATATATAAATGCACCTTTCTTTCTAAACTATAATAACATATTTAAAGTATTTAGTAAATAATTTTGTATATTTTCTACCAGCTCGTTTAATACTATTAGTGGTGATTATATGGATAAAAAAATATATAAAGAAATAGTAGATAAACATACTCCAAAAGAAAATGTTATAGGTAATGCTCTCATAGCCTTTGTAGTGGGAGGTCTCCTTGGTAGCCTATCAGAGTTATTACTTAGATGTTATATGATGTGGTTTAATTTACCTAGAAAAGAATCAGGGGTAATGGTAATCCTTACTTTAATAACGATAGCCTCGGTACTTACAGCTTGTGGTGTCTTTGATGTACTGGTAAGTAAAGTAAGAGCGGCTCTTATAATACCAATAACAGGCTTTGCTCATTCAATGACTTCAGCAGCCTTAGAGTATAAACATGAAGGCTTAGTACTTGGAATTGGGTCTAATATATTCAAATTAGCAGGAACTGTAATTCTATATGGTGTAGTAGCAGTATATTTCTTTGGATTAATAAGACTACTGGTGATGGGAGGATAATATGACAACTAAATATAATAATGTTTTTATTGAGGATGCTTATACAGTGTGTGGCAATTATGAGAATGATGGACCATTATCAAAATATTTTGATAAGAAACATAAGAAAGATTTATACTTTGGTGAAAAGTCTTGGGAGAAGGCTGAAGTCCATCTTTTAAAAGAGGCTAATGAAAACATTCTAAAAAAGAATAAACTAAAAGAACAAGATATTGATCTTTTAATATCAGGAGATTTACAGAATCAGATAGCGGCTTCTGACTATATGGCTAGAGACTTTGATATACCTTTTCTTGGGATATTTGAAGCTTGCTCGACAAGTAGTGAAGGGTTAATTATTGGAAGTAATTTTATTGAAGGAAAGCTATGTAAAAGAGTACTAGTATCAACATCTAGTCACAACATGGTTAGTGAAAAACAGTTTAGAAATCCTACTGAATATGGTACTCCTAAACCAAAGACTGCTACTTTTACTGCTACTGGGGCTGTATCAATACTGCTTACTAATAAGAAAACTAAAATTAAAATAGAGTCTTCAACAATAGGGAAGGTAGTAGATATGGGAACTACTGATGCTAATCATATGGGAGCAGTAATGGCTCCAGCAGCAGGAGATGTTATATATAATCATTTGACTGATACTAAAAGAGATACATCTTATTATGACTTAATATTAACTGGAGATTTAGGAGTATATGGTAAAGAAATACTAAGAGAATATATGCTTACTAAGTATAATATAGAACTAGGAGATAATTATAATGACTGTGGTACTATGTTATATGATATAGGGCATCAGCCTGTCTTTGCCGGAGGTTCTGGACCAGTATGTTCGGGTTTAGTTAATTTTGGCTATATATATAAAGAAATGTTAAAGGGTAAGTTTAAGAGGGTATTAATAGTACCAACAGGAGCCATCTTCTCACCGACATTTACTTTTCAAAAAGAATCAATACCTGCGATAGCAAACTGTGTTAGTTTGGAGGTAGTAGAATGATGACTTATGTTTATGCTTTTCTATTTTGCGGCTTTGTCTGTATGATGGCTCAGCTTATTCTAGATAACACAAAGCTTACTCCAGGCCATGTAACGAGTATCTTTGTTGTAGTAGGAGCCTTACTTGATGTAGCGGGTATATATGATAGAATAGTCTTGTATGCTGGAGCGGGAGCTTTAATTCCTATTACTTCATTCGGTCATCTACTAATTCATGGAGCTATGGAAACAGGAACTGCTTTAGGACCGTTAGGACTTGCCTTTGGTATATTTGATTTAACATCTGCTGGTATATCAGTAGCCTTATTTTTATCATTTATCTTAGCTTTAATATTTAAACCTAGACATTAATTAATTTATTATATTCCTCTTAAGCCGACGGTCTTAAGAGGCAAAAGGAAGCCTTAAATATAAGTCTTCCTTTTGTTTTATTTATTATTTATAACACTATTTAAAAGATTGCCAAGATATGTATTACCATCTCTATTCAAATGAATATTATCAGGAGCCAAATAATTAAGATTTTTTATTTCACTATAGATATTAATATATTTAACATTATCCTCATCAAATATAATCTTACTAAGTTTTTTATCAGTAGAAATAATATAAATATTATGACCATTACATAACTTAATTAAACTATCATATTCTTTCTTGCTAATATTTATAGTATTATCAAATAAAAATACAACATTATGATTAAGAGTATTATCTTTAATCTCTTTTTTAATTTCTTTTTTCAAATTATTATAATTAAAATCTTTATCAGTTATATAATTAGCATTAGTAAAATTAGTTTTAATATTATCAAAAGCATTGAGTAGTAAATCATTACCATAGAAGCTAACTTTATTTCTAATTTCCTCTTCGTGCTTATTAATCATACTATTTTTCTTTTCAATATATTTTTCTTTATAAACATTATATATGGCATTATAAATAGTATCTGTATATATCTTTCTACCTTCACTAGTTAAATGAATACCATCATATGCAAAGTATTCACTATGGCCTCTTGAAATAGAATACCAGTCAATAATATGTAGGTTAGAGTGAGACAAAGCTAAATTATTCAATCTGACATTAACATCAGGTAAATTAACGGTATTAATCCAAAATATATCTCTGTCTTCACAAGTTCTAAGTATTTCTTCTTTACACTCCAGAGAACAGTCACCATTAGTTCCCAAATTAAATACTACTGGACTACCAAGTGTATTTTTATTTTTTAAGTCTAATAAAATATCATTAACATACCAAGCTGTACGTGATACCTTACCATCAAAGTAGCCATTAGGAAATCTATTATATAGGTTACTAACCGCTCCAAGAAGTACTGAGTCGCCAATTCCTACTACAGGTAGATTAGTAACTATCTCATCTAATTTGCTTTCGTCTTCTTCAATAGAGGCCAGTTCTTTTTCCCAAGTTTCTTTATCTTCCTTTAATTTGAGTGCATAATTATCTTTACTATCTTTAATTAATATTTCATTTTCTTCAAGCTGTTTCTTTAAATCATTTATATCGTTAGTATAATCTTTAGCTATAATAAATTCATATATGCCATACAATAATATCCATAAGCACATAAATGATAATAGGCATTTCATATTATGTTTCTTTTTATCTTTATTCGTAGTCATAAAGTGTAATAGTATTGATAAAAGTATTGTAATTATAATAATCAAAAATAACTCTAAATATCTATTCCAATCTATATGTTCAAATAAATAAATTATCACATACTCTATTAAATATATTTCATAACTAATACTTGAAATATAACTTATAACATTATCAAGTTTAGTAGTATTAGCCCAATTATTAATCATTAAAGTAGCATATTCAGTAATTCTTACACCGAGTAGGGTAGTAATAATCATACTTAAATAAATATATTTAGAACCAGGACTAATAAAAATACATAATAGTAACAAAATTACTAAGTAAGCATAAAAAATATATTTCTTTAAATTAGAATCTTTAATTTTAGAAGGAACTAAATTCCCATAGTAATGATGTATAAATCCAAGTGTCACACCAGAAAATAAAGCAAACATTCTAGTAAAAGTATTATAATAAGTAAACAAAATATCATTATTTATTCCAGAGTAATAAAAATAAGCTCCTCCTAGCAAAGAAACAACCGAAGTAATTATAATAGGAATATTTTTATTAATTTTACTTCCTATCTTTTTTAGTAGGAGAAAGATAAAAGGAAATACTAAATCAAATTGTATTAATATAGCCATATACCATAGATGTATAAATGGCGTTTCCGAGGCACTCCTGAAATAATCCATATTAGTCATAATTTGCCAAAAATTATTATACCCCAGCACAATTGAAGTTACCTCAGGTTTCAAATTAAACCAGTTAACATTCAGTAAAAGTTTAACAATTCCAACTGAAGTAAATACCACAATTAACATTGGTAAATATAATCTAAATAATTTATTTAAATAATATTCTTTAAAAGATATCTTATCTTTTTTAAAAAGTTTTATCGTAGAGAGATATCCACTTAGAACAAAAAAGATCGATACCGCTAAAAAACCGCCCTTTAGTATATTTAAATGATATAAGAATATTGTTATACAAGCAAATATTCTAAGAATATCAAGATATTTAAAATGTTTATTATTACTACTCATATTATTACCTCTAACTATTATAAATAAATTATATCATGAAGAAATATAAAGATAAATATTAAAAAGTAAAATAGTTTATAATTTCTAGTTTAATGTGTAAAATAAATATTTTTAATTGACAAAGTAATAAAAATATACTACAATGAAATAGACATTTGCGAAGTAACTATTTTCATCTTAATGTAAAACTACAATGAGAATGTAGTTTTTTGTCGTGAAGGAGGGAGATATTATGAAAATTGAAAGAGAAGAATTTGAAAAAGAAAGAAACTATCTTAACAAGACGGTCAGCTTAATTAGGAAGAAAATTTCTAATTTAGGACAAGAACTATTTGATGACGATTCTAAGGTACTAGAGTTTAAAAAATTTATTTGGGATTCCCATGCCGAAATGGATCCAAATGAAATGCGTACAATGATGGCAGAATCCGATCTTCAAGTATCAATTATGCAAGGTAAAGGAAACTATCTTCAGAGATTGTTTAGAATTCAAGATAAACCATATTTTGGTTCTATTAGATTTAAAGACGAAGATGGCGAAGAAAACATCTATATTGGTATAACCCATGTTGAAGATAAACTTAACTATTATGTTCATGACTGGAGAAGTCCAATATGCAGTATGTTCTATGATTATGAAACAGGACCCGCTAGTTACAAGGCTCCTAGTGGAATAATAAAAGGGGAAATAACAAGAAAAAGACAGTATATAATAGAAAATGCCGAATTAAAACACATTTTTGATAATGACTTAAATATTAGTGATAGTCTTCTTCAAGAAGTATTAGCAGAAGAATCTTCAGATAAAATGAAAAATATTGTTAATACTATTCAAGAAGAACAGAACAAAGTAATAAGAAATACTGAAGACAAAAATCTTATTGTGGAAGGTATTGCTGGTTCAGGTAAAACAAGCGTAGCCTTACATAGAATAGCCTTCTTATTATATAGAATACCAAACTTAACATCCTCAAATATCGTAGTATTTACTCCTAATAAAGTGTTTTCAGAGTATATATCTAATGTTTTACCAGAACTTGGTGAAGATAATACTTATGATATGACCTTCTACGACTTATTGTGTCAGAATATTAATGAATATAAAGATATTGAAAATTTCACTGATTTTATATCAAGATATTATAAAAAAGAAGTAACAAATTATGATTTAGTTAAGTATAAACAATCAGACGAAATAATTAAAGATCTAGATGATTATGTAAAAGATATATTAAATAATATTAGTTTTACTAAAAATTTAGAGTTTGATGGTTTTATTGATATTAGTACTGAAGAATTAAATAAAATGTTAACTTATAAATATAGTAATTTTCCTTTATTTGAAAGAATAAAAGAAATGAGTGAAAAGATAGCTTATAATAATTATGATGGAAATACTAAAAATGCTAGAAGCATTGAAAAGATATTAAAAGAAAACTTAAATATTAAATTAGATCTAAAAGTTATATTTAATAATTTCTTTACTAGTAAATATGCTAAGTATAAAGATAAAATTGATGGTAATTATTTATATTATGAAGATGCATGTATATTCTTATATTTAAAGAGTCTACTAGTGGGATTTAATACTAATCATGTAATAAAGCAAGTTGTAATAGATGAAGCTCAAGACTATAATAAATTACAATATATAATTATTAAGAAAACATTTAAAACAGCTAATTACACTATACTAGGTGATTCTAATCAAACAATAAACCCTTATTATAAATATGAATCATTAAAAGAATTAACAAATATGTTTGAAGGATCAAAGTATATTACTCTTACTAAGACATATCGTTCTACTGATAAGATAATAGATTATACCAATAAGATATTAGGATTAACTTTATCAGTAGCTATTAGAAATCAAAAGTCTAACGATATAATCTTTAGAAACAATGTTAAAAAAGAAGATTTTATTAAAGATATAAATTATTTAAAAGAAATGTCTAAGAGTATAGCCATTATTACCAAGGATGATAAAGAAGCAGAAGAAGTATATAATATGTTAAAAGATGATTTTGATATCATGTTACTTGGTGGTTATGGTCATATAAAGAGAGATTTAGTAGTAGTTCCTTCTTACACCGCTAAAGGGCTAGAATTTGATTCAGTAATCATTTATAATGATATAGATAATAAGTATACTGAAGAAGATAAATATTTATACTATGTTGCTTGTACTAGAGCACAGCATAACTTAATTATATACAATGGAGAAGAGTAAAATATCTTCTCTTTTTAATAAAAATAAAAGAATTAGCATATTCTACATAGAATTATTGATACTTGCATAAAACTAGATTTTATGCTAGACTAGTAGTCACGCAAAGGAGAAGAACTATATATGGGGAAAATTCTTAGTAGAATAAATAAAAGAGCAAAGTTAAAAGTATATAGAAAAGCTAGGGAAAACTATCTAAAAAGATTCATTTGTGATATTGGTAAGATTACTGAAGAAGAAGATAGGATTATATGTTATGTTAAACAAAAACCGCTAAATAAATACAAAGGAAACGAAGAAACATATAATATAAAACTTAATGGTATGGATTTAATAACTGAAGGTATTAAAGAAATAACTGAAGAGTTTAAATTAAATAAACCAGTATATTATATATTTGATGATATTAAGTTTAATACTAGCTTAGAAATAACTTCTATAGGAGCCAATATAATATTTAGAAATTGTACTTTTGATAAGAATATAGATATTTGTTGTGGTAACGAAATAACTTTTGAAAATAATAAATATGCTAGTAACTGTCAAGTATCGTATCTTGGCGATTGCTATTTTACTACAGGTATGGTAAGCAAAATAACATTTAAAAATGATAAATTTATAAATAATGGTAATTTAAATGAATATAATGGTTTATCTTTTGACATGAAAATAGATGCTAAATTAGTTGAATTTATAAATGCTGAAGTAGCCGCTGAAAGTACATCTATGATAAAAATTAAAGCCGAAAAGACAAGAATTGATAGTTCTATACTTAAAGCAAATAAAGTTTTTATAGATTCAAAAAGTATCGACTGTACTGATAGTTCAATAATTGCTCAAGATGTTGTAATTGAAAATGTCAAACATATTTTTGCAAGTACCAAGGGTGATTCACATGCCTTTTATTCAGAACGAAATTTAACCAGTAATATAAATAAAGTATCTAAAGAAAGTAAGGAAGAATTATCCTTAAAAGAAGCTAGACAAGAGCTAATTAAAAAGTTACAAAGTCTAAGTAATTATTGCCAGCAGATAAATGACGATAGACTTCAAAAAGATAGAGAAAAATATAATAATCAAACAATTGTTAAAACGTTAAAACTAAGATAAAATATGAAGAAAAAACAATCAAAGTAATGAAGATTAATATATCTTTTGATGTAGTTTATGGTATAATATAAATCAAGGAGACATTAGAATGGGAAAAATAGAAAATCTTTTTATATTAAATAATGGTGCGTTTGATGGCGTATTATTTAGTACTGATAATTATAGTATTGAAAATAAATTAGAAGATTGTTTTTGTGTAGAAAACATGAGAACATGCACTAATCCTAAAATATATGTTACTGAAAAGAAAAATGGTGAGTGGGTTAGAACAATATATATTGATGGCTATGAATCACTTATGGATTTTATTGCCAATAATAGATTAAGTATTATGTGTATAAGAGGCTTTGATAGAAAGACTATGAATCAATTTATATCAAAGCTTAATAAAACAAAAGATACAAGTATTGTACCGATTAAATTTTCAAATGTTGCAGAGCAAGCAAAATACGAAAGACACTTAATTACTAAAAAATATAGAATGAAAAGGGTACATCAAAAACTAGAAAGTATAAATGAAATTGCATCAGCAGAAGACTATATGAAAATGTTAAATAGTGCCTTTAACAAAGGAAAACATGAATCACGTAAAAAAATTATAAACCTAAAAAGAGACAGAAAATAAAAATTAACAAGGAAGACCATAGGGCTTCCTTGTTTCTCTTAAGACTGCAGGCTTAAGAGACAATAAAAAAAAACTAACTCATTCATGAGTTAGTAGTAAACAATATTGGTAGCGAGAGGGGGATTCGAACCCTCGACCCTTCGGGTATGAACCGAATGCTCTAGCCAACTGAGCTATCTCGCCGTGAAACGTAATATAATTATATTACATTTTTTTTGGTTTGGCAAGTACTTTTTTAATTATTTATACAATTCTTTATTTAAAAGATCTAAATTGTTGTTCATAATAGTTATATAATTCTCATTAGAATTAGTAATTCCACCATCAATAGTTTCCATAGTATTTAAAGTAACTAAATCAATACCATAGTTATCAATAATACTTTTACAAATATCATTAGTTTCATCTTTCGAAGAATATATATATTTAATAGTACCATTATTAACTAATTTTTTAACCTCATTAATAGTACTATCAGTTAAATTATCATTATCTTCAAGAGATATAACTCTTAAATTATATTTTTCCAAAAATTTAAACATATCATTATCAACAACAATAGTTTTATAAGTAGCAAGATTAATATCTTCTTTATAATCAGCATCCAATCTAGATAAATTATATTTTAATTCTTCATATTTATCCTCAATACCAGTACCATCAGAATTAGATATCAAATAAGGATTATCAATATATTCAAGTAAACCATCTTTAGTATTTTGTGCCATCATCAAATAATTATAAGGATTAAGCCATAGTTCAGTAATATCATTGGCATAAGTAATACCAAGAGACACATCAATAACTTTTAAATTTTTATTCTTATTTATCATTTTAACAGCGTAGTCTCTATCTTTATCCAAACTATTAAATACAAATAAATCAGTCTTAGAATATTCTTCAAGTTTTTTATCAGATAATTCATAATCAGCAGTATCAACTCCTGATGGATAAATACTATTTATCGTAGCATTATCTCCATACAAACTATCCAGTAAATACTTAATAGGGTAGATAGTCGTATAAATAGTTATATCCTCCATAGAGTCTTTAGTTATACTACATCCTGGGGTTATTAATATTATTAAAAGTGCTAAAATTAAAAATTTTTTTATTTTCATTATATTATTTCCTTCTTTCTATTACTATAATAATATTACTATATTTTTATTTTTTTGTAAATAGAGTAGAGATAATTTATTTTTATCTTCATAATGTAAGTAAAAAGCATAATAATATAAAAAATTGCATAAAATATTGCGTATTTTCCTAAAAAGTAGATAAAAGGTATTGACTTTAAAAGACAATAATATTATAATTAAATCACTTGCGAGTTTAGGTTTTGTCATGGGCAAAACTTAAATTTAAGGAAGAATATGAAACACCAGGATATGTGTAAGAAAGGAGTGAGATTATGCCTACAATTAATCAGTTAACTAAGAAGCCAAGAACTAAGAAAACTAGAAAGAGTAAATCTCCAGTATTATTAGTTGGTAAAAATAGTATTCAAAAGAAACAAACAATCCAAGTATCACCTCAAAAAAGAGGAGTATGTACTAGGGTTGGTACTATTACCCCTAAGAAGCCAAACTCAGCATTAAGAAAATATGCCAGAGTAAGACTTTCTAATGGTATGGAAGTTACTTGCTATATTCCAGGAATTGGCCACAACTTACAAGAACACAGTGTTGTTTTAATAAGAGGTGGAAGAGTTAAAGACCTAATTGGTGTTAGATATCACATCATTAGAGGTACTTTAGATACTGCTGGAGTTCAAAACAGAAAGCAAGGTAGAAGTAAATACGGTGCTAAAAAAGACAAAAAATAAAAATTAATAATATTGGAAGGAGGATATAAAGATTATGAGAAAAAGAAGAGCTACTAAAAGAGATGTTTTAGCAGATCCTATATATAATTCAAAAGTAGTTACTAAATTAGTTAACCATATCATGAAAGATGGTAAAAAAGGTACTGCTCAAAACATTATATATGATGCTTTTGATATAATCAAAGAAAAAACTGGTGAAGATGCTATGGTAGTATTTAACAAGGCTATGGATAACATTAAACCTGCTCTTGAAGTTAAATCAAGAAGAGTTGGTGGAGCTAACTACCAAGTACCAGTAGAAGTTAAGCCAGATAGAGCACAAGCACTAGCATTCAGATGGCTTGCTCAATATGCAAGATTAAGAAATGGTCATTCTATGGCTGAAAATCTTGCTAACGAAATAATTGATGCATCTAACGGAACAGGTGCTTCAGTTAAGAAGAAAGACGATACACACAAGATGGCAGAAGCTAATAAAGCATTTGCTCATTATAGATGGTAAGAAAGGAAAATGAATTATGGCTCGTGAAATAAGCTTAGATCATACAAGAAACATTGGAATCATGGCCCATATCGATGCAGGTAAAACAACTTGTACTGAGAGAATTCTATTCCATACACATAAGATTCACAAGATTGGTGAAACTCATGATGGTGAATCTCAAATGGACTGGATGGCTCAAGAGCAAGAAAGAGGTATTACAATTACTAGTGCCGCTACTACTGCATTCTGGAAGGGTTATAGATTCAATATAATAGATACTCCAGGACACGTTGACTTCACAATCGAAGTACAAAGAAGTTTAAGAGTATTAGATGGTGCTGTTTTACTTATTGATGCTCAAGCTGGTGTAGAACCACAAAGTGAGACAGTATGGAGACAAGCAAATGAATATGGTGTACCTAGAATTATATTTGCTAATAAAATGGATAAAATGGGAGCAGATTTCTATTTTAGCTTAGGTACAATCAAAGATAGATTAGGAGCAAATACTGCTGCTCTAGAACTTCCTATCGGAGCTGAATCAGATTTTAATGGTGTAATTGACCTAGTTACTATGAAAGCATATCACTTTGATGGTAAACAAGAAGAAAATTATACTGAAATAGAGATTCCTGAAGATATGAAGGCTAAAGCAGAAGAATATAGAAATATATTAATTGAAGCTGCTGCTGATTTTGACGAAGATTTAATGATGAAATATCTTGATGGTGAAGAAGTTACTGTAGAAGAACTTAAGAAAGCTATCAGAAAAGGTGTATTAAAAGCAGAATTCTTCCCAGTTATGTGTGGAACTGCTTTAGGTAATATGGGTGTTAAGTTATTACTTGATGCTGTAGTAGATTACTTACCAGCTCCTACTGATGTTCCATCAATTGAATGTACTGATATGAAAGGTAATGTTGTATTAAGACACCCATCAGATTCAGAACCATTTACAGCATTAGCATTTAAGATTGCTACTGACCCATTCGTAGGAAGATTAACATTCTTCAGAGTATATTCTGGTACTTTAAAGAGTGGTTCTTATGTACTTAACTCTACTAAAGATGTTAAGGAAAGAATTGGTAGAATATTGTTAATGCATGCTAATCACAGAGAAGAAATTCCAGAAATATATGCTGGTGAAATTGGTGCTGCAGTAGGACTTAAGAATACTACAACTGCTGATACTCTATGTGATGAAAAGAAACCAGTAATAATGAAAGGTATGGAATTCCCAGAACCAGTTATTACTCAGGCTGTTGAACCAAAAACAAAAGCAGACCAAGAGAAGATGGCAATTGCCCTTCAAAAACTTGCTGAAGAAGATCCAACATTTAGAATGCATACAGATCCAGAAACTGGTCAAACAACTATTTCTGGTATGGGTGAATTACACCTTGATATCATCGTAGATAGAATGAGAAGAGAATTTAATGTTGAAGCTACAGTTGGTGCACCAATGGTTGCATACAGAGAAACAATCACTCAAATGGGTGAATGTGAAGGTAAACACATTAAACAATCAGGTGGACGTGGACAATACGGACATGTTTGGGTTAGATTTGAACCAAATCCTGAAAAAGGTTATGAATTCGTTGATAACATTGTTGGTGGTGTAGTTCCTAGAGAATACATTTCAGTTATCGATAAAGGACTTCAAGAAGCAATGCAAACTGGTATTTTAGCAGGTTACCCAATGGTAGATGTTAAAGCTACATTATTCGATGGATCATACCACGATGTAGACTCATCAGAAATGGCATTTAAGATTGCTGCTTCACTTGCAGTAAAAGAAATGAGAAATAAATGTAAACCAGTATTGCTTGAACCAATAATGAAAGTAGTAGTTACTGCTCCAGACGAATACACTGGTGCTGTAATCGGCGACTTAACTGCAAGACGTGGTAAACCACAAGGACAAGAATCTAGAGGAAACGCTATTGCATTCACTGCAATGGTACCACTAGCAGAAATGTTCGGTTATGCAACTAGTTTAAGAAGTTCTACTCAAGGTAGAGGAAACTATGTAATGGAACTAGATCATTACGAAGAAGTTCCAAAATCAATTGCTGATGAAATCATCAAAAAAAATGGTGGAAATTAGTAAAAATACTTGAAAAATAATAATAATATGATAAAATAGAATATGTAAATTAAGAAAGAGAGGAAATTATTATGGCAAAAGCTAAATTTGATCGTTCAAAACCACACGTTAACATTGGTACTATCGGCCACGTTGACCATGGTAAAACAACATTAACAGCTGCTATTACAAAAGTATTATCAGCTAAAGGCGGAGCAGAATTCATGGATTATGCAAACATTGATAAAGCTCCAGAAGAAAGAGAAAGAGGTATTACAATCAACACTGCACACGTTGAATACCAAACTGAAAAGAGACACTATGCTCACGTTGACTGTCCAGGACACGCAGACTATGTTAAAAACATGATTACTGGTGCTGCTCAAATGGATGGAGCAATCCTAGTTATTGCTGCAACTGATGGTCCTATGGCTCAAACAAGAGAGCACATCTTACTTGCTAGACAAGTTGGTGTACCTAGAATGGTTGTATTCTTAAATAAATGTGATATGGTTGATGATGAAGAATTATTAGACCTAGTTGAAATGGAAGTAAGAGAATTACTTACTGAATACGGATTTGATGGAGACAATACTCCAATCATTAGAGGTTCTGCTCTTAAAGCTCTTGAAGGAGATCCTAAGTATGTTAAGGCTATCGAAGACTTAATGGATGCTGTTGATGAATGGATTCCAACTCCTGAAAGAGATAATGACAAACCATTCTTAATGTCAATTGAAGACGTATTTACTATTACTGGTAGAGGAACAGTTGTTACTGGTAGAGTTGAAAGAGGACAATTAAAACTTAATGATGAAGTTGAAATCGTTGGTTTAAAAGATACTAAGAAAACAGTTGTTACTGGTATTGAAATGTTTAGAAAACAACTTGACTATGCTGAAGCTGGAGATAATGCTGGTGTATTATTAAGAGGAATCGACAGAAGTGAAGTTGAAAGAGGACAAGTTCTTGCTAAACCTGGATCAGTTCATCCACATAAGAAATTTAAAGCACAAGTTTATGTACTTTCTAAAGAAGAAGGTGGAAGACATACTCCATTCTTTACAAACTATAGACCTCAATTCTATTTCAGAACTACTGATGTTACTGGTGTAGTTACATTACCAGAAGGAACTGAAATGGTTATGCCTGGTGACAATGTTACTATGACAGTTGAATTAATTGCTCCAATCGCAGTTGAAAACGGAACTAAGTTCTCAATTCGTGAAGGTGGACACACTGTTGGTGCTGGTTCAGTAACTAACATTATTGAATAATTAAATTAAAAGGTACTCATTTGAGTATCTTTTTTTGTAATAAATCATTTGCATTAAATACTACTTTATGGTAAAATTACATATAGAGTAGAATAGAACATGATTACATGAATCAAAAGAGAATAGTAATAGTTATTTCTATCATTTTATTAGTAATTATAATTTCACTAGGAATAGTAAAGTTATATCAAACATATGCTTTAAACAATTATATTGGTAGTACTACTAATACCGGTATTGATGTATATGTTAATGACGATTCCTAGTTTCTATTCCTGCGAATAGTTCAAGTAGTGTCTATTATATGCTAACAAATACAAATCCAGGTACTATAAAGTATGGCGTAGCCTATGAAACAACATCAGGTATAACAGTAAAAGTATTATAGTACCTCAAAAGATTTACCTAGTGGTACAATAGAAGAAAACGAAAGAAAATATATCAGATTACGAATAAAAAATACCAATAGCACATCCAAAACAAAAAAACTATCTACAATATTAGGCTATGAAAATAGTAAAACAATATTTACAAACCAAATATATGCTTATGAAAGAGGAACAACAGTATATTCAGGAAGAACAACAACATGGACTGGTAACATAGGTCTAATATATCCATCAGATTATGGTTATGCTGCAGACTTAAGTAGCTGTACACAAAATTTATACAATTATGACAATACATCATGTAAAAATAACGATTGGATGTATAATGGCGTTATCCAATGGACAATAACACAAAATTCAGCTCGTTCATATGGTACTTGGGGAATAAGTTCAACAAACCATATAAATAGCCTTAGTAATGTATATGCCTCCTACGGCGTTCACTCAGTAGTTTTTCTAGATTCAGATTTAGCCATAGAAGTAGGAGATGGTACTTCAAGTAATCCATATCAATTATCTGAGAATTAATAATTTTAATAACAATAATATTGCATAAAATATATCTTTATGATAAAATTAATTTATAGAATAGAGAGTGATTATATGAATAAAAAAAGGATGTTAATTGTTACTTCAGTTATCTTATTAGTAGTTACAATTTCACTAGGAATAGTAAAATTATATCAAACTTACGCTTTAAGTAATTATATTGGTGCCGAGACTGATACTGGTATTGATGTATATATTAATGACGATTCCTATGCTTCAATACCTGCGAATGGTTCAAGTAATGTCTATTACATGCTTACCAACACTAATCCAGGTACTGTAAAATATGGCGTAGCCTATCAAACAACTTCAGGAGTTACAGTAAAAGTGTATGATACATCAGAAGATCCGGCCACTGGTACAATTGAAGAAAATGGTAAGAAATATATCAAATTATATCTAGAAAACAAAAACAGTACAAATAAAACAATAGAACTATCTACAGTACTAGGTTATGAAAATGGTGGCGACTTAGTCGTCCCTAGTGGAGTAACATTAGTTACTGATACATATACTCCACCTCCATCAGCAGCAGAATATATAACCAAGCTTTATACCGATGCATCAAAAACAACAGTAACAAATAATAGTATTACATATAACACAGCACCATCAGTATCATTAATGAACGATAGACTAGGAGGTACAACAACTAGTTTAGATGGTGGTAATATAAGATATTATGGAGCAAACCCAAATAATTATATATATTTTAATTGTTCTGATTATAACAATCAATCTTCAAGTACATGTGAAACATGGCGAATAATAGGTATATTTGATGGTAAATTAAAAATAATAAGAAACGAATCAATCGGAGGTTATGCTTGGGATAACAAAAATAAAAGTACGGGTGCAGAAAATGATCTTGGTAAAAATGACTGGACTACAGCAAGATTAATGAAACTTTTAAATCCGAGTGACTATTATACAACAGATTCTAATGATAATGGTTTAGGACAGAGTTTGTATTGGAATAGTGCATCGGGTAAATGTTATAGCGGTAAAAATAATGCAACAGTAGATTGCAATTTTACAAGTACAGGAATAAAAAATGATGTTACAAGAAATCTTATATCTGAAGAGACATGGAATATTGGCGGATGGAATAGCAACTCTGTATATTCTAATCAAATTTATGAATATGAAAGAGGAACAACAGTATATTCTGGAAGAACAACAACGTGGACTGGGAAAATAGGACTAATGTATCCATCAGATTATGGTTATGCAGCAGATTTAAGTAAATGTACACAAAACTTGCGCGATTATGATAATTCAACTTGTAAAATTAATGATTGGTTATTTAATAGTAATAATAAGTGGACTTTAACCCATTATTCCGGCTATTCCGCCTATGCGTGGTATGTGACTTCGACGGGCTTTGTGTACGGCAACTACGGTGCGTTTAATACTCTCGGCGTGCGTCCAGTCCTTTATCTAGATTCTGATGTGGCAATGGGTCCAGGAGATGGAACTTCGAGCAATCCGTACAAATTAAGTGCGTAAGCAATTAATTTGAAATAACTTTGGTAGGAAAAACTTGATAATAGGCACCTTAAACGGGCGAAGTCCGTTAGGTGCAAGGGCGGTAACGAAAGTTAGTCGCCCTAGGATTTATTCCTGAGAGGATAATTTTCATAATAAGATTGACACCACTACACAGAAGTTCTGACAATTCAAACAATAATTATCTTTGGATATTTTCTCTGTTGAATTATAGACTGTTTATATCAATAAATATACTTATAACTGTTTTTCAAAAAAATAAAGTAGAATAATTTATAAATACTTCTTAAAAAATAAGAAGTATTTTTTGATATCATTTTAGTTAATTTGACATATAATTTAATAGGTGATAATCATGACAAAAATAGATAATTTCAAATTATTTGTTAAAAATAATCCTAATTTAATTACATATGTTAGAAATAATACTATGTCATGGCAGAGTTTTTATGAATTATATGATTTATATGGTGAAGATAATAGTGTTTGGAATGAGTATTTAAATACTAAAAGTTCTGCAAATAATACTAAAGAGAGCGAAACTAAAAAAACTAGTAAGTTTTCTGATATATTAGATATGGCTAAAAATATTGATACAAATAAATTACAAGATAGTATAAGTTCAGTACAAAAAGCTATTGGTTTAATAGGAGATATGCTTGTAAAAGATAAAGCTCCAGGTACTGGTAGTACTTATAATCCTAGACCTATTTACCGAAGGTTCGATGATTAATGACAACAGAATTGCAACTTAAAATTAGTTCTGATCCAAGACTAGTATCATTTATTAGACAGTATCCAATCTGGTATAAAAGACTAAATAGGGATCCTTTATTATTTAGAGAATTTACTGAAGATATGAAGGATAAATTTAAAATAAAGCCTAGCGATAGATTAAATAAAACTTTAGAAAATATTAGTATGATACAAACATTTTTAAATGTATTAAAATAAAAAACTTAAGATTAATTTTTGAATCTTAAGTTTTCATTTGATATATTAAATAACATTCCAATTAATATCATGTATGATAGTAGTGAAGAACCACCATAAGAAATAAATGGAAGAGTAATACCCATTATTGGAAGCAGTCCAATAGTCATACTTATATTATGTATCTGCTGGAAGAGTAAAACTGATATTATTCCTCCAGTAAGTAATTTATCGTTGTTATTATAAGATTTACTACCTAGTTTAATAATACTAATATCAAAGTATACAATAAGTAATAAAAGACCAAGTACCCCAACAAAACCAAAGTTTGAAGCAAATACTGCAAATATAAAGTCAGTTTGCATCTCAGGGAAATATATTGGTGTATGATTAAATCCATGCCCTAATAATCCCCCAGAACCTATTGCTGTAAGCCCATTAGTAAGTTGTAAGCCACTAGAATTAGACCAATTAAGAATTCTATCCATTCGGTAAAAGAAGCTAGTACCAAATATCTTAATAAATAAATCTTGTTTTAAAAAATATAATCCTAAAAACATACCACCAAGTACAGCAATAGTGCCAATAGTAATAATAAACCATCTACCTCTAAAACCACCTACAAAAAGCATTACAATGGTAATAATAAAATAAATAAGTACAGCACCAGTATCTGGTTCAATAAAAGTTAATATTGAAGGAATACCAACTACAATAAGTACTTTAATAAGAAACCTAAATTCTTCACTAACATCATTACTTCTTCTTTCTTCATTAAAATCATTTATCATTCTTGATAAGGTAATCATTAAAAATACTTTCATAAATTCAGAAGGCTGAAAACTACCAATATAAGGAATAATAAACCAACATCTAGCATTATTAATAGGCTTACCTAAGAATAATACCAGTATCAGGAGAATAACTCCTATTATATAAAATATATAAGCATTATTATAAAGAAATTTATTACCAAATAACATCATAATATAAGCAATAGCAAATCCCAGTAAATACCAAAGACATTGCTTAATAAACAAATTTTGATAATCACTAGCGAGTAAATCTCTCGTACAATATATAGTAATAATACTAATAATAGCAAATAATATTATTGGTATTAAAATACAATTTTCTACTTTAAATCTTGATTCTTTTTTCATTTAATCAACTCTCTCTTTAATATAATACCACAAAAAAATAAAATAATAAATATATATTAGTATCATATAATAAATTAGAGGTGAATATATGAAAGAACTACCAAAAATGTATCATAATAACATAGATAAAAATATTAATAATAATGAAAAAATATTTTCTACTATGTATAATAATGATATAGAATTAAGGAGTACCAATAACTTTATTAACAATAAAAATAATTATACAGTAGAACAAAAAATATATAATATATTTAATTCTCCTAATTATATTTATAAAATAGATGTTATTATTGTTACAGATAAAGGAAAAAGTAAAAAGAGAATAGTAGGTAAAACTAAAACTAATTTAATTACTATGGATAATGAATATATCCCAATTAATACTATCAGAGATATTTATATAGATAATTAGGTTAGTATCCTAAATATAGCTTATATATAATAGATATGTAGATATATTATTTATAGACCTTAGGCTATAAATAACACTATGAGACCATAGACTCATAGTGAAATAACCAAAAGAAGTTATAATACGACTTCTTTTTTATAATAATTTGTGGTATTATTATATTACAGGTGATAATTATGAATAGAGTATTCTTAAAATTAGGCCCAATTACTATATATTGGTATGCCGTATTAATAGTATCCGCAATTTGTATAGGAATATATTTTTCAACCAAAGAAGCCAAAAGGAATGGTTTAGGAAGAGACTTCTTAATGGATTTAATATTCTATGTAATACCAATAGGTATACTAGGAGCAAGATTATATTATGTAATATTCAATTTCTCAGTATTTAAAGATAATCTATTAGATATATTCAAAATATGGGAAGGCGGTCTAGCCATATATGGAGCAGTAATCTCTTGTATAGTATTCGTAATATATTATTGTAAAAAGCATAATAAAAATATCCTATTAACTATTGATACATTAGTACCATATCTAATACTAGGACAAGCCATCGGTAGATGGGGTAACTTCATAAATAAAGAAGCCCATGGAGCAGTAACTACTCTAGGACACTTAAAAAGTTTACATCTCCCAGATTTCATAATAAACGGTATGTATATTAATGGTAACTACTATATACCAACATTCCTATATGAATCATTATGGTGTCTCTTAGGATTTATAATATTATTAATTATCAGAAAGAAAGATAAATATAAACATAATGGTTTATTAGTAAGTTTTTACTTTATATGGTATGGTATAGGTAGATTATTTATCGAAGGATTAAGAACAGATAGCCTATATTTAGGAGCATTCAGAATAAGTCAAATTGTATCAGTTATACTAATATTAATAGGTATAATAGGAATTATCTATATAAGGAGGAAATCATGGAAAAATACAAAGTAGTAATAGTAGGAGCAGGAATAGCCGGTATGAGTGCTGCAATTAATCTCAAAAGAGCCGGTATAAACCCATTAATAATAGAAAATAACGCCCCAGGAGGCACTCTAAATTATATACCAAATATCGAGAATTATCCTGGTTATGAAAGTATATCAGGCCCTGATCTAGCTATGAATATATATAATCAAGTAAATAATCTAGATATAAAAATAAAATCTGTAAATATCAGCAATATAGATTTAGATAAAAAAATAATCAATAACGATATAGAATTTGAGTATTTAATAATAGCTACAGGTAGAAAGAGTAGACTTCTAGGACTAGATAAAGAAAAAAAATTACTTGGAAGAGGAATAAGTACTTGTGCTTTATGTGACGGAATGTTCTATAAAGATAAAGATGTTATCATTGTCGGTGGTGGAAATTCTGCTTTAACAGAAAGTCTATACTTATCTAATATCTGCAACAAAGTAACTATTATCATAAGAAGAGATAACTTTACTGGAGATAAATATCTAATAGATAGAGTAGGTAATAAAAAGAATATTAAAGTAATAAATAATAGTAACATCATAAGTTATAATACTAAGAATGATACTCTGGTATCAGTAACATTAGATAACAAAAAGAGAGTTAAAACAAGTGGAGTATTCTTAGCTCTAGGTGGAATACCAAATAGTCAGTCTTTCAATGTCGAAAAAGAAAATGATTATATTCTAGTAAATGATAAGTATGAAACAAACATCCCTTATGTATATGCCATAGGTGATGTAATAAAAAAAGACTATTACCAGCTTACTACCGCAGTAGCAGATGCCGTAATAGCCTCAAATAATATCATAAGAATAAATAAGTAATATAGTCATATATTAAAGTAAGAAAAGAAATTCAACAAATATTTACATTAACAAAAAACAATGATATAATTTATATATAGTATGAAAGGAGAATAAATATGGAACCAAGTTCAATAATAATCATTGTAATAGTAGGAGTAGTATTACTATTAGTCTTTTATGTAATCGGAGTATATAACAAACTAGTAAATGCCAGAAACAAAGTAAAAGATCAGTTCGCTCAAATAGATGTACAACTAAAGAGAAGAAGTGATATGATACCAAATCTAGTAGAAACAGTAAAAGGTTATGCTAAGCACGAAGAAAATACCTTCAAGGAAGTAGTTGAAGCTAGAAATAAAATGAATACTGCTGGTAACATTAATGAAGAATTAGAAGCATCAAATGCTGTTACTGGAGCTTTAAATAAACTATTTGCTTTATCAGAAGCATATCCAGAACTAAAAGCCAATGAAAACTTCTTATCTCTTCAAAAAGATTTAAGAGAAACCGAAGACAAACTTAGTTATGCTAGACAATTTTATAATGATTCTGTCTTAATGTATAACAATACAAGAGAAAAATTTCCGTCAAATATCGTAGCAAACATATTTGGATTTAAGGAAATTAACTTCTTTAAAGCTTCAGAAAAAGATAAAGAAGTACCAAATGTTAAATTTTAGGACTAATATAGTCCTTTTTTGATAGGAGAATATATGAAAAAAATAAACTTATTAATTCTTGGTATTATATTATTAGTACCAAGTATCGCAATGGCTAATTCAATCAAAAATATAAATATGGATATCTATGTAGATAGTGCAGGTACAGCTCATGTAACAGAGGCCTGGGATACATATCTAGACGAAGGTACTGAGGGATATAAGCCATACTATAATTTAGGTAATAGTGAGATATCTAATTTCAAGGTAAAACTAAATAATAAAGAATACACATTTAACGATAACTATAATATAAATGCTTCATTTGATAGTAAAAAACATACTAATGGTTTTCATTATATTGATAATGGTATAGAATTATGTTTTGGTATCAGTAAATACGGAAATAACACTTATTATATTTCATATGATATCAGTAATTTCGTAGTCAAAACAAGTGATGACTATCAAATGATCTACTGGACTTTATTTCCATATGATTATAATCCAAGTCCAAGTAATATAAACATCAAAATACATAGTGATTTTAAGTATGCAGATACCCTAGATGTATGGGGCTATGGTAAATATGGAGCACCCTGCTACGTATATGATGGAGTAATAGAAATGACTTCTGATGGAAGTATTTCTAGTAGTGAATACATGACTATCCTAGTAAAGTTTCCAAAGGACACATTTAATTTAGACATCACTTTAGATAAGACATTTGATGAATTTTTAAATATGGCAAATGAAGGAGCTACTAATTATTCAGGCAATCACAACGATTATGATAATTATAATGCCACAAGTATAATAGATAAAATATTTATGGGATTCACTATGATTATATCATTCGCATTTCCAGTTACAATTATAGTAGTTTCAATAATAGTAGCCCAAAGAAACGGTTATGGCTATAAAAACAATAAGGTAATAAGCAAAAAAGATACCCCGTTCTTTAGAGAAATACCATGTAACAAAGATATATATTATGCCAATACTTTAACAAATCTAAACAAAAATCTGTATTCAGCATACAAAGAAACAAACATATTCGGTGCCATAATATTAAAATGGGTAAAAGAAGGCAAAGTAAAATTCACTATAGCCAGCGGATCTTCAAATAAAGAAAAAGGTAGCATTGATTTAACCTTAAATCCAACCTTTGATAACGTACTAGAAAAGGAATTATTCGATATAATGCATGAAGCTAGCAAAGATGGTATATTAGAAACAAAAGAATTTGAAAAGTGGTGCAGAGACCACTATAGCAAGTTCTTCGGACTATTTACCAGAATAAATAATGTCCAGCTAGAAAAATTAAAAATTGATAATCACATATACAAAAGAACAAATAAAGAAGAATGCAAATGCAAAAATGTAATGGACGATACCATATATAAAGATAGTAAAGAGTTATATGGCCTAAAACTATATTTAAACGAATTCTCTAGTATCAATACCAAAGAAGTAATGGAAGTCCATCTATGGGATGAATACCTAATGTTTGCCTATATATTCGGTATTGCTGACAAAGTCGCTAAACAGCTTAAAAATCTATACCCTGAAGTAATAAAAGACTACAATATCGACTTTGATACCCTTTTATACATAAACTATATCAGTACAAGAAGTGTTAATGCTGCGAGCAATGCAAGGTCAAGAGCAGAATCATACTCTTCTGGTGGAGGCGGCTTTTCTTCCGGTGGCGGAGGAGGAGGATCCTTCGGAGGAGGAGGTGGCGGAGGTGGTTTCCGCTAATGAGTACATTTATAATGAACAGAAATACAGTATTGAAGTAATTAAAAAAACAAACAAAAATACTTATTTAAGAGTAAAAGATAACAAAATAGTGGTAACCACTAGTTACCTTACCACCAGTAGACAAATAACCAAACTAATCGAAGATAATACAACCTTTATCAATAAAGCCTTAGATAAAAGTATTAAGAAAAAAGAAGACGACACATTCAAACTATTTGGTAATAGTTACGATATAATATATGGCCCATTTGATACGGAAATAAATAATAATAAAATATATACCAAAGACGAAAAAACATTTAATAAATACTATACAAAATACATAACCAATATATACAGTGAAAGATTAAATTATTGGTATAATATCTTCGAAGAAAATATCCCATACCCCAACTTAAAAATTAGAAAAATGACTAGTAGATGGGGAGTATGCAATATAAAAAATCACAATGTTACTCTAAATTCAGAACTATCAAAGTATGATATAAGTGCATTAGATTATGTTATAGTCCATGAACTATCCCATTTTATTCACCATAATCACTCTAAAGACTTTTGGCTTTTAGTATCAAAGTATTGTCCAAATTATAAAGATATAAGAAAAATGTTGAGAAGTTAAGAATATAGTTTAAATTATATTCTTTTTTTCATGATCAATAATCAAAATGCCACATATCTAATAATTCTTGGTAATAATCAAATAATTTAAACTTTTTTTCAAAAAAATGGCAAAATCAAACATTAATTCTTGTATATAAGTATGAAGGGATAAAAAGGAAGGAAAGGAGAATATAAATATGAGCTAAATAACAAAGAAAAATACTATATGCAAATTAAAGAATGGAGATGATAACAATTTACAAAGGATTTAAATTTAGACTATATCCCAATAGCTCGCAGGAAGAAAAAATAAACAAAACTTTTGGATACAATAGATTCGTTTATAATCATTATCTAAATCAAATAAGAAAGGAAGGTTATAAAAATGTTAATTATTATATCAAAGATTACACAACCAATTTAAAATATACTTACCCCTTTTTAAAAGAGGCTAATCCAATACTTATTAGAAAAACATTATATAGACTTGAAGATAATTATAAAAGATATCTTAATAGTAGTTTTGGCTATCCAAAGTATAAAAGTAAATATGCCAAAAACTCCTATAGTATAACTTTTGACAGTAGTAATGTAGGCACGAACTATCAAAATGTAAGCCTAGATTTAAAAAACAAACGAGTCGAGGTGCCAGAGTTAGGAAGATTAAAAATAAAAGGTTATAGGCATATTCAGCAGATAAATGGTAGAATAGCCAATTACACAATTTCAAGAGAAAAGAATGGTAAATACTATATAAGTTTTTTATTTGAATTAGCTAACATTAATAAAATAGTACCCAGTGTAGTAGTGGGCTTAGATCTTGGTCTAAAAAAATTAATAACGCTATCAGATGGTATAACCTATAATAACAACAAATATATAGCAAAATATGAAACCAAAATAAAAAAAGAACAGCAGAATTTATCAAGAAAACAAAAAGGAAGCAAAAACTACTACAAAAATTTAAAAAAGTTAAATGTACTCTATGTAAAACTATCAAATTCTAGAAAGTATTATACTCATAGTATAACCAAAGAAATAACGGACAATTACGATATTATAAGTACAGAATCCTTAACCACAAAAAAGATGATAATGAATAAACAAAATCATTTATCAAAAAATATCGTTGATGTTACACTAGGTGAAATATTAAGGCAGCTAGAGTATAAATCAAACGAAAAAGGTAAATATTTTTATAAAATAAGTCCATATTATCCATCCAGCCAAACGTGCAGTGTATGCGGTAATATAGATAGAAAATATAAAAATTTAGATAAAAGAATCTACAAATGTAATAAGTGTCAAAGCATATTAGATAGAGACTATAATGCTAGTATAAATATTATGTTTGAAGGATTAAAATTATATATGAAAGATGCCAAAGAAAAGACTATAACTACAAGTTAAAAAGCACTATTTCTTTAGGCAAAAAAATAAAGTACGGTAGCCAATATCGGAATTAATGTCTGCGAGTGAAGTTAATGCTAACTATCACAAACAGAAATATATCACCTTGAGGTGATAATAAATATTTTAATACTTAAGGCAAAGATATTGCAAAAAATGTCGATGATATATTTTAGCTAGTTTTGTCGAATTAGTATAAATAAAAATATTTATGTGCTAAATTATAAAAGAGAGGTGAATATTATTGCTGAGGACCTATATGGAGTTTAGGAAGGGGATTCTGTTTATTAGATTAAAAGGAGACCTAAATAAGAATACAATAAAAGGAGTGATAGATGAAGACTTTAAGTACGTCGTGTTAAATCTTGACGATATGTATTCAATAGATAGTTACAGTATAAAATATATAAACAAAATATACAAAAATATTGAATGCACAGATGGAAAGATGATTATTTGTGATAAATTCAATATCACAAAGAAACTATTAAAGGACATCCCAAAAATAGATAATGAATACGATGCATTCAAATTATTTGAAAGGATGATATAAATGAACAAATATGAAGAAGTAATAGCCTCCACTAGTGGCATGGTATATATGATAATAAATAAATATTTCAAAGGCTATGATAAAGAAGACCTATATCAGGTTGGTGTAATAGGAATAATCAAAGCATATAATAACTATAAAAAAGAACACAACACAAAATTCTCTACATATGCCTATACATATATCTATGGTGAAATATATACATATATAAACAATTTAAGAGGAATAAAGCTAGCTAGAGAAAATTACTCTTTATATAAAAAAATAAATGAAGCTCAAAACATATTAAGACAAAAATTAATGCGAGAGCCATCAACATATGAATTATCTTCATTTTTAGAGCTTGATTACAAATTAATAGAAAATATAATCACTAGCATGCAAAGTATAGATAGCCTAGAGCGAACTATATCAAATAGTGACAAAGATTTATCACTATTTGATACTGTTAGTGATAACAAAGACTATTATAATATTGACTTTTTCATGTTAAATGAAGAAATAAATAGTCTTCCAGAGCCTTGGAAAGAAGTAATAAAACTAAGGTATTTTGAAGACAAAACCCAAAGCGAGGTAGCAAGAATGCTCGGCATGAACCAAGTAGAAATATCCAGGGGAGAAGCAAAAGTATTACAAAAAATACGAAAGAGTTACCAAAATGTAACCTAAATAAGCAACAAATCCTCAAAATGTAACCAAATGGTTTACATAAAAAATATGCATTTTATGAGAAAATAAATTTAAGGTGATGTTTTGTGAAAAGAAAAGATAAACACTTGGATATTTATGAACTTATTGCAAAAAATATTAAATACTATCGCAAGAGTAGAAATATGACGCAGGCTGAATTAGCAGAAAAAACAGAATATTCTCATGAGTTCATAAGAAGAATCGAAGCCCCCAACAGCAAAAAAAACTTTTCAATAGATGCTGTTAGCAATATAGCAAATGCCCTCGATATTGATATAAACTTATTATTTGAAAAAAGAGAAGATAAAGAAGGAAAATAGTCAAAAAAAGACTATTTTTTTCTTATATATATTTTATTAATTAACAAAATATAGTATAATTATGGGGTAGGTGATCAGATGTATAAAAGTCAAGAAGAATTATTTAACTTTTTATCCGGTGCATTTAATGTTAAATTAAGATTAATAAATAAAGAATATAATTATATAAGAAAAATTGATATATGGAACTATCTAAAAATAAACAAATGGAGTAAAGCCAAAAATTTAACTCTATCAGAAATGGTCAACGATATTATCGAAGTAGACATAACCAAAGTAGATTTATTTTTAAAAGACCATCTAAAAAAAGAAAATAAAAATGTAGTAGATTAGAAGGTGAAATCATGAGTATAAAAACAATAAACATAACAATCGATGAATTAATCGAAAAATTCAAAAAATACAACAATAATGAAAAAGATATGGATTTAATAAGAAGAGCATATGACTATGCCGAAAAAAAACATTTCGGTCAAAAGAGAATATCCGGCGACGACTATATATTACATCCACTTAACGTTGCCCTAATATTAACCGAAATTTCTGCTGATGCTCCATGCATGGCCGCTGCTCTCCTTCACGACACCATTGAAGATTCAGATGCCACTAAAGAAGAAATAGAAAAACTATTCGGTAGTGAAGTCGCCCTTCTAGTAGACGGCGTAACAAAAATAAATAAAATAAACTTCAATTCCGATTCCGAAGCTTCAGCAGCATATCAAAGAAAAATCCTCGTAGGCCTATCCGAAGATGTAAGAGTAATAATAATCAAACTAGCGGATAGACTTCATAATATGCGCACCCTCGACGTCATGTCCGAAGAAAAGCAAAAGAAAAAGGCAAAAGAAACCCTTGAAATACTAACTCCCGTAGCTCATAGATTAGGCATATACAAGATCAAAAGCGAGCTAGAAGATCTATCCTTACGATACCTAAAGCCCGATGCTTATTTTGACATTGTAGAAAAACTAAATCAAAAGAAAGTCGAACGAGATGCCGCTGTTAGTAAAATGATGGACGAAGTATCAAGTCTTCTAAAAGAACACAACATTCCTCACGAAATCAAAGGCCGAAGCAAGAGCATATACAGCATCTATAACAAACTATCCAAAGGCAAACCCTTTAGCGATATCTACGACATATTAGCCCTTAGAGTATTCGTAGACACAGAGCAGGAGTGCTACATAGCCCTTGGCCTAATACATTCCAAATACAAACCTGTTCCTAAAAGATTCAAAGACTACATAGCCATGCCTAAAACAAACCTATACCAATCACTACATACGACAGTCTTCGGTATCGATGGAGAACTATTTGAAATCCAAATCAGAACCTATGACATGGATAAAATAGCAGAATACGGTATTGCCTCCCACTGGTCATATAAAGAACACAAAGACGGCGCCGCTGCTTCAAAAGACATCATGGAACAGAAACTTCAAATATTCCGAAACATCATTGAACTAAACGAAGACTCATCAACTCCCGAGGAATTTGTGTCCTCAGTAAAAAAAGACATTCTCTCAAGTGATGTAATTTACGTTTACACCCCAAAGGGCGATGTCATGGAATTACCCGAAGGCAGCACCCCAGTAGACTTTGCCTACAAAGTTCACAGCGAAGTAGGTGACCGCATGATAGGAGCCATCGTCAACGACAACATAGTTCCCCTAGATTACAAACTAAGCAATGGCGACATCATAAAAATAAACACCAATAAAGCTAGCACACCAAGCAAAGACTGGCTATCATTCGTCGTAACAACAGGCGCCAAAAACAAAATAAGAGCCTATTTCAGTAGACTTGAAAAAGACGAAAATATCGAAAAAGGTAGTGACACTCTAGAAAAAGAATTACGAAAAAGCAATCTATCAATAAACGAATTCCTAACAAACAAAAATATTGATACCATTTTAGACGAACTAAAGCTAAATGACGTCGATGATTTATACGTCAACATCGCCCTAGGCAAATACACACCTAGCCAAATAATCAAAATCGTCAACAAGCCTGAAGAGGAAAAAGTAGACATCGCCGCTAAAATTAATGAAACAAACTACAGCAAAGCAAGTTTCTCCAACAACGACGTCCTAGTAGAAGGTATGAATGAAATAAAAGCTAGCCTAAGTTCCTGCTGCAAACCAATCCCAGGAGACAACATCATAGGATATATCACCAGAGGATCAGGCATAACCGTCCACCGCAGTACTTGCCGAAACATCATTGACATCGACGAAAGACTAATCAACGTCAAATGGAACGATAACGTTACCAAAAAATATCCATCAGACATCTTGGTATACACAAATGCCTTTGACAACCTATTAGACATAATAACCAAAGCCTCTTCCAGTGGTATCATTATTGACAGCATTTCCACAATAAACAAAAGTGATTACAAAGTCTACAATATGACTGTCTTAGTAGAAAACAAAGAAAAACTAGAAAAATTTATCAACGATTTACTAAATTTAAAATTTGTACAAAAAGTAGAAAGAAGTGTTAATTAATGAAAGTATTAGTACAAAGAGTAACATCTGCAAATGTCAAAGTAAACAGCAAAGTAGTAGGAGAAATAAACCACGGACTCCTCCTTCTCGTAGGCTTCACACAAAGTGATACGTCAAAAGAGATAGACTACATGGTAGACAAAGTAATAAATCTTCGTATATTCGACGACGAAAATGGAGTAATGAATAAGAGTCTCCTTGACACTGAGGGTAGCATCCTATCAGTTAGTCAGTTCACTCTATATGCCGATAGTTCCAAAGGCCGCAGGCCATCATACATAAATGCCCTAAATGGAGACGAAGCCATAGTTCTATATGATGACTTCAATAAAAAGTTAAAAGAAAAAAACGTCAAGGTAGAGACCGGTATCTTTGGCGCTGATATGCAAGTAGAACTAATAAATGATGGTCCAATTACCATAATGCTAGAGAAGTAGAGTTATCTACTTTTTTCTTTTATTCCTCTCGTGCCTATAGTCACTCAAGGTTTTCTAATGCCTAAGGTCATTAGAAAAAAGTTTAGAGCCTGTAGTCTCTAAACTTAAGTATTATTTTATTTAGTTCTTTTTAAAGTATATGCATTTTTAGAAATTTTTTCTAGTCCTTCATCTTGTGGTAACTGTAGTCCCCGTATTGATAAATAATTAGTATAATCATTGCACTCATTAATTTGTTTAATAAATTTCTTAGCTTCTCTTAATGCCTTTTTGTCATTTTTATTTTCTAAATGAATTGAAACATCTTTAATAACATCAAACCAGCCTCCACCATTATGAATAGCTCTAAATTCTTTTGCTAATAAATAGGTTATAACATAACTATGATTTTTAAAATATATATTTTTTGTTTCTAAAGTATCTACAGTCATATGATATTTAGATTTACCAATATAATATTCATCTATACTTTGAGAAGCTTCTTCAGTTTGTTTTTCAATTTCACCATCAGTGATTATTATTGTTTTAATACGTTCGTCTTCTATAGGTTTAGCATCCTTATCTACTTTACCAGTACTTGGATCAGGCCAAGCGGGAAAATGGTATGTTACCCTTGTTACTTTTAATGGTTCATTTTCTTTTAATTCTCTAATCCTCATAATCTTCCTCCTATGACAATTTAATATTATATCAGATCTATATTTTTTTGTAAACCATAATTATTATTAAAATTATAAAATAGCTAACCTGTATTATTGTCATAATATAAAAAATATTATATAATTAACTAGGAGGCTAACATGATAAAAGTAGAAAAAATCTCAAAAAAATTTACTAAAGAAATAAAAAATAAAGAGAAGATAGAGTTCTATGCCGATAAGGATATTACTTTTGAAGCAAAAGATGGAGAGATACTAGGTATCCTTGGCCCTAATGGAGCAGGAAAAACAACATTACTAAGAATGATATCTGGTATTATGACTCCTTCCAGTGGTACAATTACCATTGACGACTTAAACTACAAAGAAAATGAATTAGAAATAAAGAAAAGAATATCATTCCTAACAGGTAATACCAAACTATATAAAGATTTATCAGCTTATGAATTACTTACCATGTGTGGTGAATACTATGGCCTAAGTACAAAAGAAATAAAAAGTAGAATTAAAGAGCTAACTGATAGATTCAAAATGAAAGACTTTTTATATCAAAGAATAAGCTCACTATCTACTGGCCAATCCCAAAGAGTATCAATAGCAAGATGCTTAGTGCATAGTCCTAAATACTATATCTTAGATGAACCCACTAGCGGGTTAGACATCATATCTAGCAAAGTAATATTAGATACCATCAAAGAAGAAAGAGAAAAAGGAAACTGCATTTTATATTCAACTCATTATATGGAAGAAGCCGATACCATATGTGACAGAATAATATTTATAAATAAAGGCACAATCATTGCCACAGGTACTCCAAGTGAGATAAAAAAGAAAACCGATACTAATAATTTAAGAGATGCCTTTTTCGTATTAGCAGGTGATAGCAATGAATAACATAAAAATAACCATTAAAAAAGAATTAAGATCAGTAATAAGAGATAAAAAATCATTACTTATGATGGCCTTAACACCCTTATTTATTCCCATATTTGTAATATTAATGTCTTACATGTACGAAACACTAACCAGTGATAGTAAAGAGACAAAATATCAAGTGGGAGTCAATTATTCACTAAATAACATTGAAAAAGAATTATTAAACCCTGATATAGAAGTAATTAAATATAGTAGTCTAAATGATATGGAAGACGCCTACAAGAAAGATAAAATAATAGCCTATATTACAAAAGAAAATAATAGTTATAATATATATGCAAACAGCAAAACAGAAAATGGTAGTATGGCTCTAATGTACTTAACAAGCTATCTAGATAGTTATAATAGTTATCTAGGTCAAAACTATCTATTAGAAAACAATATCGACATAAATAAAGTATATAATAATATTAATTATACCACTAATGAATTAGAAGGAGAATCAATGTTTGCCAGTGAGGTAGTTCTAATGGCAGTAACCTTTACCATAATGGCTATAACACTATCAAGTATTTATGCTTCAACAGATAGTACTGCCGGTGAAAAAGAACGTGGTACTCTAGAAACACTTTTAACATTTCCAATAACCAGAAAAGAACTAATACTAGGAAAATATCTATCCATATGCATATCCGGTATTATCACCATGTCAATAGGAGTAATCTTATCTATAACATCATTATTCTTTGTAAAAAATAACTTTACCATCTATGATAATGTAATATTCAACATAACACCTAACACAATAGTTCTAACTATCATAATATTATTATTTTATACATTATTCATATCAGGCCTATGTATAGCAATAGCTAGTTTTACCAAGACCTTCAAAGAAGCCCAAAGTGCTCTTACTCCAATAAGTCTTATCACTTGCATACCAATGTTTTTAAGTATTCTAAACATTAACTTAACCAGCGGTTTAAATCTCATTCCAATAGTCAATCACACCATAGTGATAAATGATATTTTAACAGGTACTATAAATACTACTAATATCTTACTAACTATCGTATCCTCAGTACTTTATATAACAATATTAATATCAGTAATAAGTAAGATATACAAGAGTGAAAAAATTCTATTTAATTAAAAATACAATTGACAATACCCCAAATAAATTATATAATAAGTATAGATTTTCTGTTACTATGAGTGACAAATAGTATATAAAAAGATAGAAACGGTTGGTTCCGATAAAAACCAAATAAAAGAGCACATTAGTGAAGTAGGGTGGCACCGCGGATATATATTCGTCCCTATAGATTATTAATGTGTTTTTATATTATTAGAAGGGAAAGATAAATATGAAAAACAAATACAGAACAATCTATTGTGGTGAAGTATCTACCACAAACATTGGTGAAGAAATAAGAGTAGCGGGCTGGCTTGAACAAAAGAGAAATCTAGGTAGTCTAGTATTCATGACACTAAGAGATGAAACAGGTGTAATACAGTTAATTAGTGAAGATATCGAAAGTTTTAAAGATATCACAAGAGAAAGCACTATGACCGTAACTGGAACAGTAAGACATAGAGCAGAAGGTATGACTAATCCAAATATGAAAACAGGTGAAGTAGAAGTTCTAGTATCCTCTTTTGAAGTACTAGGAGAAGCTCTAAATGTCTTACCATTTGAGATTAACAGAAGCACAGATGCCTTTGAAGATACTAGATTAAAATATAGATATCTAGACTTAAGAAATCCTAAAGTACATGATAGAATACTATTTAGAACAGAAGTATTAGATTACATGAGAAAAATAATGAAAGATATGAAGTTTACTGAAATACAAACTCCAATTATTACGGCTTCCTCACCAGAAGGAGCAAGAGACTTCATTGTACCATCAAGAAAGTACAAAGGAAAATTCTATGCACTACCTCAAGCACCACAAATATTCAAGCAATTACTTATGTGTTCAGGATTTGATAGATACTTTCAAATAGCCCCATGTTTTAGAGACGAAGACCCAAGAAGTGACAGACTATATGGCGAGTTCTATCAGCTAGACTTAGAAATGTCTTTCGCAACAGATGAGGATGTCTACGAAGTAGGAGAAAAAATCTTTTATGATATATTTACTCACTTTAGTGATAAAGAAGTATCTCCAAGACCATTCAGAAGAATACCATATAGAGAAGCCATGTTAAAATATGGTTCAGATAAACCAGACTTAAGAAATCCATTAATAATTGAAGATATTACTGATATCTTATCTAAGAGTACTTTTGAACCATTCAAAACATCTTACATCAGAGGTATAACAGTAACTAATATAGATAAATCAAATTCATGGTACAAATCTATTGAAGAATATATGAAGAGCGTTGGCGCCGTAGGTCTATCATACATCAAAGTAAATGAAGATATGACTTTCAAGTCTTCAATTGATAAATTCCTAGATGATAGTCTAAGAAAAGAACTAATAGATAAATGTCATCTAGTTCCAGGTAGTGCTTTATTCGTACTAGCGGACTCTAAAAATAAAATTAACAAACTAGCAGGTCTTCTTAGAATAAAACTAGGAAGTGAACTAGATCTAATTGATAAGAATAAATATGAATTCTGCATAGTAAATGATTTCCCTATGTATGAATATAATGAAGAAGATGGTAAGTATGACTTCGGACACAATCCATTTAGTATGCCTCAAGGTGGCCTAGATGCCTTAAAAGAGGATAATCTAGAAAATGTCCTTGCATATCAATACGACTTTGTATGCAATGGTTACGAGATGGCTTCAGGAGCCGTTAGAAATCATGACATCAAAATAATGAAGAGAGCCTTCGAACTAGCAGGCTACACTGAAGAAGATGTCGAAACAAAATTTAGAAGTCTATACACAGCCTTCCAATATGGTGCTCCACCTCATGCAGGAATGGCTCCTGGTATTGATAGAATTCTAATGCTACTTAAGGATGAAGAAAACATAAGAGAAATGGTAGCCTTCCCACTAGGAGCTAATGGCGCTGATGCTATGATGGGCTGTCCTGGTGAAGTATTTGAAAAACAACTTAGAGAAACACATATCAAGGTAAGAGACTAGTAAATCAAATAGGGGGAATATTATGAAAAAAGATTATGCAGCAATATTTCAAAAGATTGAGCAAGACGATGTTACCTATTATGTACCAATTGATGTCGCTGAAGGCATATATTCAGAAAGAAACAATACCTTTACTGCCCACAATGTTGCTTTAAAACATATAATAGCAGGAGAAGACTATGGCTATTGTAATAGAGAAAACATAACAGCATTAATAAATAAACATAAATATATGTCTATGTTTATAGCTAAAAAAATAATATTAAATGAATTAAGAAAAGGTACTTATATTAGAATCAAACATGAAAGTGACCCTCCATTTATTAGATATATAAAAAAAGATGAAAATAAGGTGTTAATGGAAGACGACATTACAAATTACTATATAAGATATTTTTCTGAAATTATTACATATGAAAATAGTGAAAAAGAAACACCGCAAAATATAGAAATAGACATAAATAAAATATATAGTGAAATAAAAAAGAAAATTCCAAATCAAGATAATCATATCAAAGAAATATTATCTATTATCTGGAGAGACTTCAACAACTATCAAAATATCAAATCAAGAAGTATACTAATTAATGGTGAAAAAAGTTCTCCTAAAAAAGAAATATTTAATATAATTGAAGACAATATAAATATTCCAGTACTAAATACAAGTGCTATAAATAAATATAAAAATAATGTAACACTAAATACAGTTAATGATATCTTAATTAGTCTCTTAAAGAAATGTAATTATGATATAAAGAAAGCCGAGACAAGTATTATTGTAATAGATGATATAGATACCATAACAATATTAGATCAAAACGACGCTAGGTTATTTGGTGAATATCAAACAGATCTAATTAGATTAATTAATGGTCTACCATTTACTATAGAAATAGATGGTGATAGTTACACAATAGATACTAGTAAAATGCTTGTAGTTCTAATGGGAGATTTCATGAAATATGAAGAAGAAATACCTACAATTAAAGGCTTTTCTAATACTTCAAATAATCAAAGTAAACAAATGACAAGAATTGATTATCTTAATGAAGGACTACTAGAAGATTTAGTAATATCTATTCAGAATATTATTGAATTAGATAAGCCTACTACTAAAGAATATATTGCAAATATAAATAAAGATGAAGATAATTCTTTAAATATTTCTAAGAAATTTCTAGAAAGTTTAAATATTAGGTTAACTGTAGAAGAAACTGCTATTAAGAGAATATCTGAAGTTATAGAGAAGAATGGTTATGCTGAAGGTCAAATTAATGAAATAATTGATAAGGCTTTAGCATTAGCGGCTTTTGAAATTGCTACTAATCCAAATACTTACGAAGAACTTATTATTAGTGAAGATACTATTAGTGATAATAGTAAATATAAATTAATTAAGAGAAAGAAATAATTTCTCTTTTTCTTTATATCCCCTTAAGCCTGTAGTCTTTCGGGGCATAAGTGAGCCTAAGGTCTCACTTATAAAAATATTTTTGTATAATTATTGTCAAATAATGATAAATATATTGAATATAAAATATACCTATGATATAATTAAGATACCTAGAGGATACGACATCTTTAGTATAAAACCGACTAAAGATATTAAACGGGGAGCTAATATAGTTTATGTGTTGAATACCTATCATTGATAGGGATCCTAATTAGACTATTGTGCTGACCCACCTGTGACTTACGCCGCGGGTTTTATCTTACAGAGTCGGTCCATCTGGGTCTTTTTTTTATTTTGAAATTATGCTATACTAATATGCGTGAGGTGTAATAATATGAAAGAAATTAAAAATAAAACAATATATACTCCCGATAACGTTAAGAAGTTTCTTGAAGTATATTATTTTGAAAAAGTAAAAGTACCAAGATTAATAATAAATATTTTAATACTATTAGTAATTATCTATTTCTTTACTAAAGATAATAAAGTATTCTTAGACTATACAACATTTATATTTTGTTTATTTGGGGTTATAGAACTAAATACCACTATGTTACCAAAATTAAATTATCATAAATTAGAAAAAGCTAAAGATAGTGTCTTAAATACCAAGATAGAATATCTATTTAAAAAGAATAACTTCAAACTAAGTTCTAACAAAGATGAATATATAGATTATAATTCATTATACAAAGTATTAGAAACAAAAGAAGCATATTATTTATACATAAATAAATCTAGAGCATTAATCGTAGATAAAAAAGATATGTCAGATAGTGATATTACTAATCTTACTAATACTTTAAAAGAACAAGTATCAAGATATAAGGAAAAATAATATGTTTGAAAGAGAAATAAATCTAATTGGTGAAGATAATTATCTTAAATTAAAAAATAGTAATATCCTAGTAATAGGAGTAGGTGGGGTAGGCGGCTATGCTGTTGAAGCATTAATAAGAAGTGGTATCGAAAATATTACCCTAGTAGACTATGATAATATTGATATATCAAATATTAATAGGCAAGTAATAGCACTATCTTCAAATATTGGTAATAGTAAGGTAGAAGAATTTAAAAAAAGAATAATGAGTATAAATAGTAATGTTAAAGTAAAAATAATCAAAGAAAAAATAAATGAAGATAATATAAATTTATTATTTGAAGAAGATTATGACTATATAATAGATGCCTGTGATACTATGATTGTAAAGAAAATGTTAATAAAAATGTGTCATAAGAAGCATATAAATCTAATAACTGTCTGTGGTATGGGTAAGAAATTAGATCCATCTAAAGTAAAAGTTAGTGATATCAGAGATACTAATTATGATCCGCTAGCTAAAGCCTTAAGAAAATATGTCAAAGATGAAAAGATTAGAGATAAAGTAATATGTGTATCAAGTACCGAAGAACCAAGAAAAACAAATAAAACAATGATTACTTCAATGATAATGGTACCAAGTACTGCTGGTATATATGCAGCATCTTATGTAATAAATAGTATTATAAAATAAGAACTATGTTTAATGCATAGTTTTTTTAAGGTTCTTGAAATTAATCAAATAATATGATATTATTAAAATAGAGAAAGGAGTAACGAGAATAATATGAATAATGAAAATAATAAACCTAATAATTTAGGACAAGGCAAAATTATATTTGTAATAGTGGCCATAGCAGTAATAATATTACTATGTATAGGAGGCTATTTACTAGGATATAAAAAAGGTAGTAATAACACTGATTTAGATAATAATGATATAAATAATAATGATAAAGATAATCAAAACATACCATATCAATTAAAAAACAAAGAAATATTAGAACTATATAATATTGTAAAAAATGGTGAATATTATCCTGAATATTTAAAAACTAGTTTAGAAGACTTAAATGAAAATACATTATTATCAATTGTTGCTAAAAGTTATGGAGAAGATTATCTAGAAAATATTACTGAAGAAATGTACGATAAATTACAAAATGGTCCATATGGTAGTGCTGATATATTAAGTACTTTTGCAGGTTCAAAATATTTATCAGTATCAAGTGATGAATTAATAAATAAAACTAACCAAATATTTAATAAAAACATTACTAAAGAAACTTTGAAAGACACAACAATATATATTGGTGAAAAAGCACCTTCATGTTTTAGTTTTACATATGACAAAAATACTGATAAGTTTTTAAGATTTGATCATTGCGGAGGTAATTACCCTGAATGTCAAGAAATAATTTATAATGGTGAAGAAACATCTAATGAATTTATTTTATATACTCATGTGACAAAGTATAAGAATAATGGTGTTGAACTTGTATATGTAGATAATTTTGATAAAGAATATTCTATATACACATTTAAATTAACTACTGATAATATGTCATCATTTCCCATTATTAAATATGTATTTACTAAAGATTCAAATAATAAATATTATGTATCATCAATAATGGAGGAAAAATAACATGAATAATGAAAGAAAAAGTACTATATTAGTTATCCTAATAATAATATTATCTTTATTAATATTAGGATTAGGAGGATATATAATTTATGATAAACTAAATACTACTACGGAAAATAAAGAAAATCTTATAATAAATAATGTTAATTTATCATCAAATGATTTAAATATAATTTTAGATATTCTAGGACTTGATGAAGCAAAATCTCTCGGTAATAATTGTATGAATGCTTACATTTCTGATAATAATTTTAAAAACAATAGTAAAAAAATATTTGCATGGTATATTATTTCACATAAGTTAGACACAAATAATGGCCAGAGCCAAATAATTATTGATACTAATGAAGATGGAACTCCAGATGTACCAGCTTGTGGTGGAGCTGCTGACTGCGGGAGTATAAAAAAAGTGATGCCGATAAAATTATAAAATTATATGGACTAATCAATATAGAAAATCAATTAACAGAAATGCCTGAGCCATATACAGATGAATATATTATTAATTATTTTAACTTAACTAATCAGCATCCAATATCATGTAATATTTCCGCTAAACATGCCATGACCATTAAAGAGAATAATAATATAGTGGTAGTTACTGATAAACAGGATGTTACTGAACATGATGAATATGAAAATATTAAATTACAAAAAAAGCAAACTGTTACTTACAATTTAAAAAAAGATATTAATGATAACTACTATTTAGATAGTGTAAATGTTAAATAAAGAGAATAAAACTTAGTTATTCTCTTTTTACATCGTATCAAGTTTATCCATAATATCCTTAAGTACTTTTTCATTTTTATTTTCTTTAGGATGATAATATTTCTTACCAAGTAATACATCAGGTAAATACTGCTGTTTAACATAATCATTTTTATAATTATGAGGATATTTATAATCATTAGAAGGATTTCTTAAATGTTTAGGAACATCACCAATATTACCGCTTCTAACATCATTTAAAGCTTCATCAATCGCAGCTTCCGCACTATTACTTTTAGGAGATAATGCAAGTTCAATAACAATTTCCGCAAGTGGAATTCTAGCCTCAGGTAGTCCCAGCCTTAAAGCACTATTAATTGCTGCATCTACTCTTGGTCCCATACTGGGATTAGCAAGACCGATATCTTCATAGACAATAACAGATAATCTTCTTACAATAATATCTAAGTCTTCAGCCTCAAGTAATCTAGCCAAATAATGCAAACTAGCATTAACATCACTACCTCTAATAGATTTTTGAAAAGCTGAAATAATATTATAATAATTGTCACCATTCTTATCAATAAATAAATTAGGTTTATTATTAATCTTCTTAATCAAATCAATATCTATCTTCTTATCAGAACTACTATAATAGGCTATTTCAAGAATATTATAAGCAAATCTTAAGTCTCCTGAAGAAATACCCGCTAGATAATTAATAGTGTCTTCGTCCATACTAATACCCTCTAAAATATTAGATTTAATAGCTCTATTAATACCATCTTTAATATTATCAATACTAAGTTCTTTTAATTCAAATAATTGGCATCTACTCCTAATCGCAGGATTAATAGCATGATATGGATTAGCAGTAGTCATGCCAATCAAAGTAATAAGACCAGACTCTAAATATGGAAGTAATATATCTTGTTTATCTTTATTTAATCTATGTATTTCATCTACTAGTAAAATCATACCATTATATAACTTGGCTTCTTCAATAACAACATCAAAATCTTTCTTATTATTAATAACAGCATTAAGTGACCTGTAATTCATTTCCATTTCATTAGCAATTGCTGTTGCTATACTAGTCTTACCAATACCAGGGTGACCATATAATATCATTGAAAATAGTTTCTTATTCTTAACCAAATTATAAATAATCTTATCTTTTCCTACTAAATGTTCTTGACCAATAATATCGCTAATACATTTTGGTCTTAATTTTACTGATAATAATTCTTCCATAACATCACCTAAACATATTAATTATACCATTTTAAGATATTATTGACAACAAATATATTCTGTTATATAATAATTATCCACGAAAGGACGAGGAAAAAATAATGAAAAAATATAAATTACAGCAGCAAATGCCAGAGTTTGAAGAATATTCTGATGGTGCAACAATCGATAATATAGATAATATGTTATATTTAATAGAGACAAGTATCGGAAAAATAAAGACTTCATTAAACTTAAACACTATAGGAACATTAGTCTTTTCATTAAGCGGATCTTATATGATAAGTGAAGCCTTGAATTCAGTTCAAAAAAACAACACATCATATTTAATTTCCATTGGTGCCGTAGGTTTAGGATTTGCCTTTCTTGAAACTATCCAGTTAAAGAAAAAAATAAATAGTATAACTGAATTAAGTGAAGCTAAAGGTAAACTATTACAACTAAAAAAATTTGCTGAAAGTTATATCTGTGGTTATAATTATGAATGGTATGACTATGATGATGAAATATCACGTATTAAAAAACATGAAGAAAAATATCTACCTAATAAATCAAAAACAAGAAAGAAAAAATAAAGAAAATAATTAAAGTAAATAGAATTGCAACTATTTACTTTTTTTGGTATAATTTATTTTGAAAGTAGTGAGTGTATGAAGTATAGTTTTGATAAAAGAACCAAAGTATTAATAATATTATTATCCATGTTTATAGGAGCAGTATTTGGATATATTTATGAAGTAATCTTCTATAAAATAGATACAGGTCATTTTATTAATCGTGGTACTACTTTTGGACCATGGATACCAATATATGCCTACGGAGCATTACTAATATATTTAACTACTAGTAAAATAAAAGATAAACCTATGTATGTATTCTTAATTAGTACTCTAGTATGTGGTATATTAGAATATACTATTGGTTATCTTTTATATCGTATAAGTGGTACAAGACTATGGGATTATAATACAGAGATATTAAACTTTGGTAATATAAATGGTTTTGTCTGCCTAAGATCAGTATTATTCTTTGGTCTATCAGGATTGCTTCTAATGTATCTAGTAGTACCAACAATAGAAAAACTAGCTCTAAATATATCCAAAAAGAAGTTTAGTATTATCAGTATAGGTTCATTTTCAATATTCTATGCTGATACTATCTATAATCATATAATAGCCAAAATAATAAACTACATAAAATAAATATCATAATGAAGACCTTAGGCTTCATTATGCCTCTTAAGACTACAGGCTTAAGAGGTAATAAGAAAGTAAGTGATATCTTGATAAATATAGATAAATTAAATGCTAAGAATAAAAAACTATTATCAGACTATATAATAGAACTAAAAACAATCAAGCAAAGAGATAAAGATACAACAGTTAATTCATATAGTGAAGATATATATAAATATTTAGAATATATGGAAAGTAAAAATATATCTAGTGCTTTAGATATAAGCTATAATAATTTATTAGACTATTTAAAGTACTTAGACGATAATAAATATGAAGTATCTTCAGTAGCTAGAAAAATAGTATCTATAAAAGCCTTTCATAAGTATTTAAGTGAAAATTATAAAGTAATAGATATAAGTACCAAGATAAATACCCCTAAATTCTATAGAAAACTACCTAATATCTTAACTATTGAAGAAGTAGATAATCTTTTAGATATAAAGTTAGATACTCCTTTTGATTACCGAAATAAGGCTATGTTAGAACTAATGTATTCCTCAGGACTTAGAGTAAGTGAATTAATTAATCTAGAACTTAGTGATATAGATTTAAATAATAACTATGTAAGATGTTTTGGTAAAGGAAGTAAAGAAAGAATTGTACCAGTAGGAGAATACTCTTCTAAATATTTAAGTATTTATATTAATGAATACCGAGATAGTATGAAGAAAGGTTATTATACTGAGAAGATATTTTTAAATAATCATGGCAGAGAAATGACTAGACAAGGTTTCTTTAAAATTATTAAGAAAATTGCTAAAGATAAAGATATTAATAAGAATATAACACCGCATATGTTAAGACATTCTTTTGCTACACATCTACTAAATAATGGAGCAGATCTAAGAACAATCCAAGAGATGTTAGGACATTCTAGTATCTCTACTACACAAATATATACTAATGTAACAAATGACATATTAAAAGAAAACTACGATTTATATAAAAGAAGGGACTGATTACAATGAAATTAAATAAATTAATGTTTAGAGAATATGATATAAGAGGAATATGGAATGAAGATATAACAGAAGAAATATCTTATTATATTGGTAGAGCTTATGCTACTAAGTTATTAAGTTTAAAGAAAAATAAAATGATTGTCGGCTATGACAATAGATTAAGTTCTCCTATTATCGAGAAGAACCTAGTAAAAGGACTTACTGATGGTGGAGTAGATGTAGTAAGATTAGGTCTAGTTACTACTCCTATGTACTATTATGCTTGGGATAAATTAAATATCCACTGCGGTATAATGATAACAGCTTCACATAATCCAAAAGAATATAATGGCTTTAAAATGTCATATAATGGCATTCACAACTGTTTTGGTAATGAAGTAGTAGAATTATACTATATAATACTAAACGGCATCTATAGCGAAGGAAACGGCTCTATATCAAGTGCCAATATAAAAGAAGATTATATAAAGATGATAAATAGTCATATCAATATGGGTAATAATAAATTAAAAGTAATATATGACTGTGGTAATGGTACTACATCTATTGTAGCCAAAGATATCTTTGTAAGTAATGATAATATTGAATATATTCCATTATTTGCTGAATCAGATGGAACATTCCCTAATCACCATCCTGACCCAGCGGTAGAATCTAATCTTACTATTCTAAAAGAAAAAGTAAAAGAATTACACGCTGACTGTGGTATAGCCTTTGACGGTGATGGTGATAGAGTAGGAGTAGTTAATGAAAAAGGAGAGTTTGTTTCAATAGATAAATTCATGGTTATAGTATGGCGTGATATCTATAATAAAATAGATAAAAAAGAAGGCTTCTATGACGTAAAATGTTCTAGGGTAGTAAGTGATGAAATGATAAAACTAGGACTTAAACCAGTTGAAGTAAGATCAGGCAATTCTTATACTAAAAAAATATCAGTAGACAATAATTACCCATTCGGCGGAGAATTATCGGGACACTTATATTTTAGAGATAAGTTTATTGGTACTGATGATGGTATATATGCAGGCCTAAGACTAGTAGAAATACTATCACGTAATCCTAAAAAAGTAAGTGAACTTCTTGAAGGTATAACTAAGTATTATGATTATCCTGAAGAAAAGTTAACAGTAGAGGACTCTAAGAAAGATATCATTGTAAATAGAGTAGAGAAGTACTGCATGGAAAAAGGATATAACTATTCTAAGATAGATGGTATTAAAGTGTTATATGATGATGGCTTTGCTCTAGTCAGAAAATCTAATACAGGTCCTAATATAACCACTAGATATGAATCATCAAATAAAGAAAAATTAGAACTAATTAAGAAAGAGTTTGATAGTTTAATTATTAAGTATAGCAAGGAATAAGAAAGTATGAATAAAAGAATAGAGTAGAGTACCCTATTCTTTTATTATTAAAATAAATCTTTAGAACTATTGTTATTCTTTTTACATGACTTACAATCATCTTTATGACATTCACAAGTAGTATCGTCATGTGTTTCATCATCTTTATGACAATTACAGTCAAAAGTGTTAGACTTATCTAATTTATTATCAGTTTTAGATTTCTTATCTTTTTTACTCATTTTAATTACCTCCATTAATATTATTAACAATAGGTAATATATTTATTCTTTAATTACTTAATATGAAAAAATTGGCATATTGTTCTTCTATTTATAGAAGTTAACATAATATTGATTATAGGAACATCAATATTTTTTAAAATAGGCCATTATTTGCCCGTCTGAATTAATTCTATAAAATCAATATCATTTCCAGTATATATATCTTTATATTGGGAAGAATAATCAATAGAACAATTACTAATTAAATTATTAAAATATTTTAAATCATTTTCATTTGATAAATCTAAATATTCTTCACAAGGCTTATTTAAGTTTTGGGAGTTAAAGTATCTATGCTTACCAAATAATTTATTATCTATATCTTTAGTCATATATTTACAGATATATGAATAAATCTTTTTATAATCTCCTTTTATAAAATCAACTCTAGCAAAACCTTTTGACCAATACTTAACATCAAATAGGGTAGTTAAATCTTTAGTTTTTTCGGTTCTTTCTTTTTGAGGAATAATAATATTAGTATCTCCCCTACCTAGATTTGATAATATATGATAATGAACAGCACCTCTTTTTTGAAACTCTGGAACTGCTATATATTTAAAATCTTTTTTTAATCTACGAATGTTTGATGCCCAATTATGAAAAATCTTATTAGCATAAACAATATCAGTAATATTTTCTTTAAAAGTTAAAGTAATAAAACTTTCCCAACTATCTCTATTTGATTTAGCAATTCTTTGACAATTCATATTGCTACGAATTGCATTAGAAAGCAATATTGATTTAACTTCCTCTACTCTATCAGGTTTATATAAATTATCAGTATCAATATCTTTAATACTCATTTTTGGTAATTCTTTATCTCTAATGTTATCTTTTGACCTAGAAACTGGGAACTTGTAAACTTGTAAAGTGTCTCCACAATGAATAATTTTTACATCATAAATTATTCTACTTTCTACATCTTTATACGCAGATATGAGACTACTATCAAGTAAAGGAGCAGCCGGGTGTTTCACACCCTCGCTCGTAGTCTCATTTATATGTATCATATTATCACACTCCTATTAAATTGAAGGCTGTCGCCCTCGTGGGGAACCCCTGCCCCACTTCACCTACTTTAGTATAGGGGCAAGCCCCTATTACCCCATTTTATAAAATTATCGCTATAGCTTACTCGTCCGCTTCGCTCCCACTGACGATATAAGTTATTTATGTTTTTATTTGTTCAAAAGTATCATAAGAGTTAGCAACAGATAAATTACATTTACTTATAGTGGTTTCAGTCAGAGGAGCAATATACTCATTATCTTCTTGAGACCATTTCATTTGTTCAGCATCATACATACTTTTTATTAATACACCTAAACCAAGAAGGTTTAACATTTTGCAATCTATTTGATATCTACAGTATCTACGAAGAGTTATATTAATCTCAAGCCACTCTTGAGCAGTAGTAATAAATATAATTCTTCTCTTTCTCATTTGTGATAAGAAATCTAAAACATCAGTATTAATCTTGCTAGATTTAGTTAATGCAGTAAATATTTCGTCATAAAATATAATACAATCGTGTTCATTTCTTAATTTAAGCAAATTATCAAAACCAGTAAAATAAGTGTAGTTAACGCCTTTAATAGTAGAAACATTAGCATAAATAGGCATATGAGAATTATTAAGAATAAACTCTACTGCAGAATAAGTTTTACCAGAACCTTGTTTACCGCAATAACAATAAACCCCAAACTTACCTCTTTTAGGAGCAAAACCTTTTTTAAAAAAAGTTTTCCATTTAATTTTAGTATGTCTAAATCTAATAAGTAAAATAACAATTAAAATAATTAAAAATAAATAAATCATAATATTCCTTTCTTAAGCCGAGCGGCTTATATATAAAGCCGCTTACGGCTTTAACTTGTTATACCATCTTAATGCTAACTTAATCATATAAAAGAGCATTGGAGCAGTTAATTTAAATGTAAAATATAATACAATTAAAGAAAGTGTTTCATTTGATAAACCTAATGTACTTATACCCCAACCTATTGATTGACCTACTAGATTAAAGAAATTACCCACTGCAGTTAAAGCATTTGATAAATCTGGCAGAGCAGTTTCTATTAATGCATCAATTGGGGCAAGAAGTAAACTAACTAGACCAATAATAAGTTTCATTATACCCATTAAGATTTTATTAATCATAAATCTAACACCTCTATTCTATCTTCGTCTGGGTTTTTAAACTCTTTAACTAAAGCAAATATACGAACACAAACCCAGTAAGCAACTATACCAAAAGTAATGGTCTGATAAATAGTAAGAAAAGAACCGAAATTCTCTTGATATATAGAACTCATACAAGGTAGTGTTAATTTATTATTCTTAGATAAAAAGGGTATATCTAGAGCTAAAGGACTACAAGTACTAGATGTTATGCTACCAATTAAAGTTAAAGGAGCGGTAATTATAGAAGTTAAGCCAAATGTTTCAGTAGTAAAACCACTAAAAAATTCGTTTGCTTTATTAGTACTATCGGTAGTATTGTCATCATTTAAAGTATCATTTACCTCGCCTATTTTTTCATTAGTTTTATCAATCTTACTAGTACATTTTTTATTTAAAATTATTTTACCAGAGTATCCTTCAATTTTAGAATTTAAACGAATGTATTTTACATTAGAATCTGTTATAGTAAAAGTTTCTTGTCTTAATGAAGAAATCTTTTTATAATTTGAATCATAGGTTTCAACAAATAAAGAAGTAAAACCAGATTGAGTATAAGAATAACCATACTTTACAGGTATATATGAAGTAATTAACCAATTACTATTTTCTTCTGCATTTCCATCTCCTATTAAATCATAACCATTTATTACAGAAAATGAAATATTTTGTTCTGGCTCACAATCATTAAAATTATCATTTATAGAATCTTTAATATTGTTTTCGCTATCTTTAACAGTTGTAGAAATATTGTTAAAGTTATTATTAATGATAGTATTAATTTTATCACTAGTAAGAGTATCTCCTAAACCTAAAGAAGTAATATTATAACCATAAAGATAATAAACATCAGTACATCTTGAAGCCATGGTAAAAGGTAATGTTATATAATTACCACTAGCACCAGCAACAAAAACAAAAGATAATCCTTTATTACCAGATACAGAATAATCACTAAACTTAATTACTGAATTGCCCCCATTTTGATAAGCATTTTTTGAAGAATTTAAAGAGCCACCAATACCAATACGATTAACACTAGACAAATTAGTATAACCACAACCAGTAGCTCCAACAGAAACAGTTAAAGAATAAGCATAACCAGACATTAAAGGCTCATTAAGGTAAAAACCTACTGCTCCACCTGAAGTACCAGGAATTGTAATAAAAGAATCAGACATAAAAAACATATCATTACCACCATTATTAATTAAATCAGTAGACTTAGCAGTTAAAGAACCATTGTTATTATCATAAAACTGAGCAGATGACGGAACTATAAGACCATCAGTTGAAAGAGCATTAACAAATAAAGTATCGACCAAAAAGAAAGATACAAAACATAATAAAATTGATAATATTTTTTCTTTTTTACTCATTAGTTAAACCTCCTAAATAACCTCATAAATATCTTGAAAGGTATATAAAAACTAAATATAACCATAATTACAAAAATAATTAAAATACTATCTATATCATTACGATAAAAAACATTATCAGTAACAACATCTGTTGATAAACAAACTGGTAAATAAGTTTGATAATTACCAAATGACTGGGTATTATCTTTATAAATGTAATTACTATTTATATAATAATCTCTATACTCAACTTCAGTATTTCTTTGAGGTACTTCTTTATATGCTCTTATAATATCAGAAGACTGAACTACAAAGCATTTATAATTTTGAATATCAGGAACATAAATATGCATAATATTACCTCCTACCAAATAATAGACTACCGATAAAGTCAAATAATATATAAATGGCAATAACTGGTACTATTAAGTCAACCATTTCTTTCATAAAAGCTATAGCAATATCAAACATCTTTATCACTTCCCCAAATATCAGTATCTATATGTAATTTATTAAAAATTAATTCAAAACTAAGAGAAATCTTTTTATATAAATAAATTATTAGAATACCTAATAAACTAACCATAAGCCCAATTAAATAAATCATTTATTCCACCTATCCTTTCTTTTAAATGAAAATAAAGGTCTACATTCTAAATCTATAAATAAATCTTTGTTTGTTTTAACTTCCCATTTTACTAATAAAAAATGAATTAATGTATAAATAACTATAAATATTAACAATTGATAAACTGTCATAATATTATCTCCTTTCTAAAAAAATAAGGAGTAGGCTTTTCCACCTACCCCCATGACTAAAATCTAACTTTACCTTTACTAGCACCCTTGATTAACTTTCTTAGGAAATATAAACCAAGAGAAGCGATAGTAAGAGTTATAACCCAAGGCATTAAATCAGAAACAGTACCGAATAAAGTACTTGAAGTAATACCGGTATTTAATTTACTAACTACTTCACTCATTGAACCAGTAGGAGCAACAGTATCTAAAGCATACAACATACCCCTTTTCCTCCTTTCTCCTTAATTTCTATCTAAATTGATTATTATCAACTAAAAAGGCATTTTTGATTTTTTATCACTATCATTAGATAATTTAACTAATTCTAGTTCAGCAGGCTTTAAAAATACTTTCATTGAATATGTTGGAGTTAACTGAATAACTAAACATTGATAAGTACCTGAGCCATCTTTTTTATTTAGTGTTTCTAATGTACATTTAACTTCTTTCATTTTTTACACTCTCCTTTCTAACCATTTAATGATTTTATTAATTAAAATCTTTTTTTTAGAATATTTAGTTTTAAAATAATCAGAAGAGCTATCGCAACTAATTAATTTACCTTTATCAGTTATAAAAAACATACATACAATTTTATGATTATATTGATTTTCATAACCTATCTGATACTTATTATTCCAAAAAGCAGATTTAATTTTTTTAGCATAATAACATTTTTTATGAGGATTGAAATAAATTACTACCATATAGGAGTATATAGGGCTGTTTCTTTTTCCGTAAAGACATTTACCTAAACCATAGCACCCTATTACTAACCAAGTCTATTTATTATTAAAATAGTAGATATAATTAATTCTAAATAAAATATTATTATGCCTTTATTTTGTTTTAATAATTTAATCATAGTAACCACCATCTAAAAAGATTTCATTACCATAAATAATTTGAAACTCCAAATCTTTATCATATACTCTAATTAAATCGTCAAGAACTTTAATTAAATTAGATAATTCAATAAAGAAATCTATATGAGTATCTTTATAGCCTTTCCAAATTAAATAATATTTTTTCATTTCTTATACTCCTTTCTGGGACATCTTTGTCCTATACAACCAAAGTATATCATAATGGGGCAAACTTGTCAATGTAAAAATGAGACAAAGTTGCTACAATTTTATTAGAGGTGTAAAGTATGCTAAAAGAATATAGAAAAAGAGCAAAGATATCACAAGAAAAATTAGAAGAAATAACTAATATTGACAGAAAAACAATATTTAGAATTGAAAATGATTTAAATATGCCATTACTAGATAATTTTGCAAAAATAGTAATAGCATTAAAATTAACAGACAAAGAGATAGCAGAAGAAGTTAAAAAGACAATAAAATAAAAAAACACCCGTAGATGGCATTTATTTGCTTTCTACGGGACTTTTTTAGTTTACCTTATATTGATTATAGGAACTTAAATATTTTATTAAAAGATGATTAGTTGTTAAGCTAAAAATTACCAATAAAATATACTTATTTTATATATTAATAAATTATCTCTAAATATCTATATTCTTTAATTATAAATTATATTTATATTAATATTATTCTACATATATTTATCTTTTATGTATATAATAAAATTAACTACAATTATTTGCTTTATAGTTAATTTTAAATGTATAATAGTTAACCTAAATAATTTTAAATTCTTTAGAATCACCATTTAATTTTATTATCTATTACTTCCCTATTCTTTAGTTAAAATTAAAGTAGGGGACTTATTATTCATTTTCAGGATGGTTTCCTTGTTCGAATCTTATATACTTTGAATCGACTATATTATTTTTAAACCATTCTTGTTCTTCTTTACTATTGTTTACTAATCCAACAACAACAACCATATCTTTTTCATCTACATAGTTATAACTGTAATTGTTATATATGGATGCGCCATTGTCATTAAAATAGTAGATTATTTTATTGTTAATATCATTTAATTCTTCAATACTTACATTACCTACTCTATTATCTGTTTCCACTTTACTACCACATCCAGTAAGTGTTAATGTCATAAGAGTACATACTAAAACTGCAAATAATGTTTTTTTCATAAGTTTAATCATCTCCCATATAATTAAATATTTTAGTTAAAACTTTTGGGCCATAATCTCGGCAATTTTATCTAAAACTTCACTAGCATTTCGCTCATCAATCTTAGTATAACCAAGTTCTCTTAATGCCTGTATTTTAGCGGTATTTAATTCCTGTGTACGTGATAATTTTTCTTCTTTTTTAGAGGCAAGCATATTTTCCCATTTTTTATGTGATTCTGCAAGTCTTGTACGTGAGGCTCCCCCATTACTATATAACGTCATCGCAGAGAACATAATGCTTTCAAAAACATATTGATTGTTTTCATCAAAAGCAAATTTATTTGGATCTGTATATCCATAGTTCTTTGAAAAATATGCTAAAATATATTTTAATTCTTTGATAGCATTTAAATTTTCTATAAAGTGATGCAAATAGGTAACTGTAGCCAATGCCTCCCCTTCTCTACCCTTATTTTCAAGGAGAATATTCTTAGACATCAAAGCAATATCATTTATTAATTCAATTTCATCCTTATTTAAACCTGTCAAATCAATACAAGTTTTTTCTTTCTTTTCTTCTTCTTTAGCACTATCAAAAATTTTACTACCAACGTTTTGTAAATATTCTTTATTCACATCTAAAGCAAGTATTTCGTCAGCACTCTTTACATTTAATAACTCAAATAATAGTTGACACTTTTCATTAGGTAGTTTTGACAAATCAGTACTATCTAAATAATTGTAAACCATTTGTCTAGATACTCCTAAATACTTAGCTAAATTAACCTTAGAAATATTTGCTTGTTTTAATATTAAATTTATTTTTTCTACAACATTCATAATTATGTTAAGCCTCCTATTGTTACCTATATATATTGTAACATTATTACTAAAAATATGTCAAGTAGTTTAATAAATTTAAAAAAACATTAACTATTTACAAATTAATGTTTTCTATAAAAATAGTCTACAGTTTTATCATAACCAGCTAGTTTTCTCTTTAATGCCATAGGAGTAGGATTACATGTAAATAATTGTGAAGCCATCTTATTATATTCTGAAGATAATCTAGCTTTATTTATAGCCTCTTGAAGCATTTTGATTAAAGCATAATAAAGGGCACTCATATTTAATTCAAATAAGACTTCATAAGATTTATTTTTCTCTATACGATATTTATCGAAATCAAGTAATACTATTTTATTGTCAGTTAAAACCATATTTTTATTATGCAAATCTACTACTAAAACTAAGTCTCTAGCTAGTTTTTCCATTGAAGTATATATATCATTAAAGTTATCTAATAAATAAGTTGTTGGCATAAGTAATATATTATCAATTGTAGATTTATAATACTGCATAGTATAAGCCGCTACTTTATTGTCTTTATCATATAATAGTTCATATAACTTACAGAAATTAGGATTATTAAAGTTTTTAAAATATTTAAATATATCTTCACTAATAACAGTAGGCACATCGTCAAATATTGTCAGAGGACGCATCTCTGTCTCTTTTAACTTTTTTAAACAGATACCATTATCTTCTGTTACTTTATATATATTCCCATAGTTTCCTACTTTATTAATCTTTTCTTCAAGACTATATTCTACTTCTTTACCTTCTTTATTATAATACTTCATAATATCCCCCTCTTATTGGCGAATATTATATCATAAACAAGTGTTTGTGTCAAGCACCATAAAATTTATCTAATAACTGTAGTTTATGTATATACCCTATGCTTATATATAATAGATATGTAGATATATTTATTAGAGACAATACTTTGGCTCTAATAAACACTCTAGAACCTTAGATCTAGAGTGTCATAACATATAATAAATAATATTATTTTACTTCTTTAATAATTCCTCCACCTAGACAAATATCTCCATCATATAATACACAGAACTGTCCAGGAGTTACAGCTTTAGACTTTACATAATTAAGTCTAAGCATATTATTATCTAGATATTCAACTTCCGTATCAATATCAGGCTGTCTATATCTAAATTTACAAGTACATTTACTAGGTCTTTCATCAGTTAAAAAGTTAAAGTCTTCAATAACAGCGGTATTAGAGAATAAATACTTATTCTCGTCGCCAATAGCAATATATAGAATATTCTTATCTAAATCTTTCTTTACAACAAACATTCTATCTTCAGTACCACCAATATTTAACCCTCTTCTTTGACCTATTGTATAGTACATAAGACCAATATGTTTACCAAGTACTTCCCCAGTATCGATATTTACAATATCACCAGGAGTATTAGGTAGGTAATTTTCTAAAAACTGTGTAAAGTTTCTTTCACCAATAAAACATATTCCCGTAGAATCTTTCTTCTTCGCTGTAATTAAATCGTACTCTTCAGCAATCTTTCTAACTTCAGGCTTCTCGATATCGCCAAGTGGAAATAAAACATTCTTAAAGATATCTTTATTAACGTAGGCTAAGAAATAAGACTGATCTTTATTTTTATCTTTCGCCTTGGCAAGTTTACCATCGATTAACTTAGCGTAGTGGCCGGTAGCTACATAATCCGCACCTAGTTCCTTAGCTTTCTTAACAAATAAATCAAACTTAATATATTTATTACACATAACATCAGGATTAGGAGTTCTTCCCTTCTTAAGTTCGTCTAGGAAATAGGTAAAGACAAAGTCCCAGTACTCTTTAACAAAGTCTACTCTATGTAATGGAATACCAATTTTATTGCAGACTTCTAAAGCATCATTATAATCTTGTTCCTGAGGACATATATTGTTATTTAAATTAGGATTACCTAAATAATCATTATTAATAGTACTATCCCAATTTCTCATAAATAAACCTATTACATTATATCCTTGCTTCTTTAGGAGGATGGCCGCTACTGAACTATCTACTCCTCCAGACATACCTATTACTACAGATTTCATTTAATACACCTCTTCAGCTAATAATTATATCATATTTTATAGTTTAAATAAATAGTTTTATCATTACTTTTAATAGAGATGGTACTAAATAAGCTTCACATAATGCAGATATTAGACATAGTAGAATACATATACCAAATACTAGAACATATTTTTTGAAGAACTTACCTAGATTTACTGTTTTATCTTTGAGAAATATCATTTTAAATAAATACTTAGAGAATAGGAGTGTATATACTCCTAGTATAAGGATTATAAGGATATTAATTAACTGACTAGGAACAGTGTATACTAGTGAAGATAGTATTCCTTTATATTTATATACTAAGATAAAGGAAGATATCGAAAAGCCTATGGTAAAACTTTTCATATATATAAAGAAGATATTAAAGATAACACCAATAATAGACATACCAAGTATCCAAGATAATATTATGAGTATCATACCTTCAATTAAACTATTTTTAAAAGAATTAAGATTATTAATGTTGTTAGTATTGATATTAGTCATAAAAGTACTAATTTCATTAATAACTTCTGATTTATCATTCTCATTTAATACCATTAGAAAAAGAGAGCCTGATATTATTCCGAGTACCACTATAAATATTACAAATAAATTTACTTTCTTATTAGGTAAAATTAGAGCAAGTCCACTATTTAATTTCTTATTCATTTCTTATCACCAATAAAGTATATTAATTAATAGTTGAAAATATGCTTAATATTTAGTATAATTAAATAGAGGTGTATAAATAAAATGAGTAAGAAAAAGAAAAAAGCCAAGGATATCGGCTCTAAGATATTTGCTTATGTAATGCTTGCCCTAGCGGTAGTATCTGCATTAACATCAATAATAGCGTATATGTTGCACTAGTATAGACTAAGTGCTTTTTATTTTATACATTAAAAAAGTATACCTAAAATAGCATACTTATTTTTATCTAATAAATAGGAATAGCAATAATAAAGATACCGCAAAGCTAACTACTCCAAGAAGGATATAAGAGACAAAGCCAGCATTATTTTTAGTATCGTTAGTACCAGTCTTCTTCTTAGGTTCAGTATTAACAATATCTCTAGTCATACTATTAAATGTTTCTGTTTCTATTTCTACTGTTTTATCAAGTTTAGGTTCTTCATTCTTACCTACAACGAAATTAATACTAGGAGTCTCTACCATATCATAACTATTAAAGTGATCACTTTGCTTAACTAATTCTAAAATAGTTTTGTATTCTATTCTATTATTATATCTAGATACAAACCAATTAGTAAATGTTTTAAATGAGTCATTATTTATTATATAAATATTACTATTTACTTTAATATTATTCTTAGTAAGAAAAGCATAAGCATTATTAAAGATATTACCTAAGTATCCATCTAATCTTTGGTATAATACTAAATCTTCAACAATTCTTACTCTATCTAATATACCATCATAAAATATAGGTAATACAAGGGTTACATTATAATTATCAATACTCTTGTAATAATTAATAAGTTCATTTGTAACACTTTCTAATGAGTTTTTATTTAAATCATATGACTGGTAATTACCCTTTAATCTAAGAACAATATTAGTATCTGTATAATCAGTAAATGGAACTAGTATATAAAAGCCATAACTTGGTGTACTTATATAATAAATATTATGTTTATTTAATTTATAAATTAGTGTCTCTTTCATAATCTCTCCTACTCTACTATATAAGTATAACACATTCAAAGTAACTTGTCATTACTTTTTATTAATTTTTTTTATGTTCACTATAAGCCAGTAGACTGTCTTATTAGTGTTTATTTGAGCCAATATGTTATATTGTCTCAAATAAATATATCAGCCATATCTATTATATATAAGAGAGATTTATATATTTAAATTAAAACAAAAACTTAAAGAGCATAAATACTACTCCTATTACAAAGAATAATAGTAGATACTTCTTATTATTATACCTTCTAGCGGTCGGTAGTAGTTCACAAAAAGATATTTGAAGCATAATACCCGCGATTAATGAGAATAATATACCAAGTACTATGTCATTAATAAAGTTCTTTAAAAATATGAATGCTAAAAGAGCTCCTAGTGGTTCTGATAAAGCAGATACTAATGTATAGAAGATAGCTCTTTTTCTACTACCAGTAGAATAATAAATAGGTACCGATATACTAATACCTTCAGGTATATTATGCATAGCAATGGCTATTGCAAGAGATAGTCCTAGTTTAATATCACTTGAAGTAGCTACAAAGGTAGCGATACCTTCAGGTAAGTTATGTAATATTATTGCTATCATTGATATTATACCTATTTTAAATAAGGATTTATCTTTAGTATCTTGAGGTGGTTTGTCTGGTAGATAGTAATCAATTATCATTGATATTACTATACCTAAAAGTAAGCCTAAAAAACTAATTACTATGGTAGTTATTTTGCTTAGATTATTACTAAGTAATATTAATGATTCTGGTACTAAATCAGTTACTGATACTGTTATCATAACACCCGCTGCAAAAGCAAGTGAAGCCATAACTATCTTATCATGATTTTTCTTTTTTATAAATATTACTAGTACTCCAATCATTGTAGAAAACCCTGCGAAAAAAGTAAGTAAGAATGCTAAAAAAGTATTATTCATTATATCACCTATTTAACTATATGAAAAAAAATACTATCTATACTAAGTATTTTTTAAATAAAATGTAATGTATAAGAATATATTAATATCATATAATATTAATGCAAATAAAATAATATTTGCCTATTTTTGCATAGTCATATTGACTTTTTATGTAAAATATAGTATATTATTATTGCATTTGAAAGAGTGCTTAATATGTAAATGTTTCTCGCTTACGGGTGGTGCGAGTAATAAATGATCCCGATTGACAATGTTTCTCGCTTACGGATGGTGCGAGTAATAAATGATTCCGAAGGAAAATGTTTGAAAACTCTGTTAATATAATGGAGTTTTCTTTTGTTTTGTGGTAAAATGTTGTACATAGGGAGTTGATTATATGAAAGTAGAAACTGGATATTTATATCATATTAAAGATGAGTTTTTTGATATTGTTAATGATGATAATCTTATGGCTAATCATGAACGTGGAAAGAAAAGGCCTACATATTTTACTATTAAGGATAAAGATATATTATGGTTTATTCCTTTGAGTAGTAAAGTTGAAAAATATCAAAAAATCATAGATAAAAAAACTGAAAAGTATGGTTTTTGCAACACTATTTTTATTAGGAGAATATTGGAAAAAGACTCTGTTATATTGTTTCAAAATGCATTTCCTACATTAGAAAAATATATAGATCATATCCATACTTTAAATGGTGCGCCTGCTAGAGTTGCGGATAATTTAAAAGAGGAAATATTAGAAAACTTTGAAAAATTATTAAAACTTAAAAATCACGGTCATAATGTGTTCTTTACTGATGTAGATAAAATTAAAAAACAAATGCTAGAAGAATTAAAATAAAAGTTAATGATAAAAAATCAGTTTTGTGTTATGTTGACTTTTTATGTAAAATATAGTATATTATTATTGCATTTGAAAGAGTGCTTAATATGTAAATGTTAATCGCTTACGGATGGTGCGAGTAATAAATGATCTCAGTTGTAAATAAAAGAATTATAAAAAGGAATACAAGTATCTTAGTATTTCTTTTTTCTTTTCCTAATCTTACTGTTTTTAACTTCTAATGCAGGTTTAACTATTGGTACAATATGATCTTCACCATCATGTACAATAAAAGGACAGTCAATAGTACACGATGGCATTAAATAGTATTCGTCAGTTAAAAGCTTATCATATACATCTTTAGACATATCAATAAATAGTGGAAACATTCTATCAAACTTTTCATAATGACCTACTCTCATAGTATAAATAATATCATTATTATTAAGATTAATAGTTTCATTCTTCTTTTTCCAGTATTCTACTTTATAAATATAAATATTTTCCATAATTTCTCCTATTTGGTTAAGATTACTTAACACTAACTATTATAACATATTCTATGCTAAATAATATACAAAATTAAAAACATTGGTATTATTTTCTATTAAAACTATACCAATGCTTCTTTTTACTTTTTACCATACCATTACTATATCTATAAAGTAAATAATTATAATCTTCTTTAAAATCATTAGTATCGGTAGGTATTAGACTATCTTCGATTACATAGTCTTTTTCATTTGTATCCGTAGTATATTCTCTTTCATTTAATAAATCAATATACACTACTCTATCTTTTGAATATAATACTGCTTTTTCTATTTTACTATTTCTTTTTTTAGAATGAAATATATCTCCGACATAGAAATTATCTTCCATAATTAAACATTCCTTTAAATAAATTGTTACTTAAAACATTAAGATCAAGTTCAAAAGATAAATCTATATTAAGAGTATCTCTAATATCTTCAATTATATACATATAATTTTTAATAATATTATATATACTAATAAATGATATAATAGTACAAATAATGGCTATAATATTAATTATTAAGTAATTAAAGATACTACTTAGTAAAAGAATAAAAGATAACTTAAAACATACTTGAAGTACTTTAATAATCATTTTCATAAAAAAGTAATTATAATTATATTTAGCTTCTTCTAACTGATTAGCTATATAACTCATATTCATACTATCACCTCTTCATAGGCTAATATTTTACAATAAAATAGTTGTAAAGTCAAGTAAATCAAGGTAATTTATGAATATGGTAAATATTATCTTTCATAATTTTATCTATAAGAGAGATACTAATAATGTAGTCTGTGAATATAGTTAAAGGAGATGTATTTTATGTTTTTTAAAAAAATAAAAAACAATGTTATTCTGCTGATACTCTCATTATTTATTATTCCCACTTATGCCCTTGCTTATTCAGATTATGTAATAGCGGGAGGAGAAAATATTGGTATTGAACTTAATTCTAAAGGTATAATTATCGTAGGTACTTATAGTGTTAATAATACTAATCCTGCTAAAGAGGCTGGACTACAAAATGGTGATAAGATAATTAAAATTAATTCTAAAGATGTAGATACTATTAAAGATATGATAACCACTATTGAGAATAGTAATAATAAAGATAATTTATCTATTACCTATTTAAGGGGAAGTAAAGAGAATACTACTAATATTAAATTAGTTAAATCTGAAGGTGATATCTATAAGACAGGACTATATGTTAAAGATAGTATAACTGGTGTTGGAACACTTACCTACATTGATCCTAATACTAAGCTATTTGGGGCATTAGGACATGAAATAATTGAAAAAAATACTGGGCAAAAACTTGAAATAAAAGATGGTAAAATATATAGTTCTACTGTAACAGGAGTTACCCGAAGTAGTATTGGTAGTCCTGGTGAAAAGAATGCTAGATATGATAGTTCTAAGGTATTTGGTAATGTATTTGAAAATACTAATAAGGGTATATTTGGTACATATACTAGTGATATTCCCAATAAGAAACTATATGCTGTAGCTAAAGATAGTGATATTAGTACTGGTAAAGCAAGTATTTTTACTGTAGTTAATAATGATAAAGTAGAAGAATTTACTATTAATATTATTAAAATTAATAATAATGATGCTGTTACTAAGAATATATTATTTGAAGTGACTGATAAGAATCTACTTGATTTAACTGGTGGTATTGTTCAAGGAATGAGTGGTAGTCCAATAATTCAAGGTGATTATATTATTGGAGCAGTAACTCATGTAGTAGTAGATGATCCTACTAAAGGATATGGTATATTTATTACTAAAATGTTAGAGGAAGCAGAAAACTAAAGAGGATATTATTCCTCTTCTTTTATATATCCTCTTAAGCCTTGGTCTTAAGAGGCAATTTGAAGCCTAAGGTCTTCAAATTGATACTCTTTGTTTAGTGTAACGATCATATTAAAAAAACTAGAGTGAAGTCTCTAGTTTCCGCAAATGATGTTTCAAATTTATTTATGTCGAATTGGTATAATGACGCTTTTTTAGTTTCCAATTTAATGGATGGATACACCACTTTTTTTAATTTTAGTGAGTTTCTCTTACACAGCATAATAAAACTATATATTTTTATGCTTATCAATATTTTTTATTCACTTACAGTGAAATCATCTAATTTACCATTTTCAAGCATAATTTTATTTACTTTTTCAGTTACTTTGTTTAACTTATCAGAGCATTCTTTAGCTAGTTTCATAGCTTCAGTATATTTATTTATTGCTTCATCAAGTGGTACTTCTCCTGTTTCTAATTCTTTTACTATTTCTTCAAGTAATTTAATTTTTTCTTCAAAAGTCATTTCTTCTTTTTCTTTTGCCACTTTTATTCACCTACCTTAATTATTTTACTTTCAATATTACCATCTTTAAGTGCTATAGTAATTACTTCATCTTCTTTTACATCTTTAATACTAGATAATACTTTATCTTCTTTTTTAACAATAGCATATCCTCTATTTAATGTATTTAATGGATTTAATACTTCTAACTTAGATATAATATGATCTAGTCTTTGACTACTATATTTATATAGCATACTAGGATTATTTAATATATAACTATTTTTTACTGTATATAATCTTATCTTAGTATTATCTAATGTTTTATTTATTACTTTATCTAAATTATCCATTAGATTATCTAGTTTTTGTTCTTTTACTTCATACATAGATAAAGGTTTAGTTAATATATAACTATTCTTTATATTATCTAGTCTTTTATAATTTATACTAATAATATTATTTAAAGCATTATAACTTCTGTTAACTGCTGTATCTAAATATGTAATTATAGTATTAATATCAGGTACTGCAAGTTCTCCTGCAGCAGTAGGAGTTGGCGCTCTAAGATCTGCAACATAATCTGATATAGTAATATCTATTTCATGTCCAACAGCTGATATTACTGGTATTTCACTATCATAAATAGCTCTAGCTACTACTTCTTCATTAAAAGGCCATAAGTCTTCAAGTGAGCCACCACCACGGCCAACAATTAATGTATCAAGTTTAAGTTCATCTTTTAAACTATTAGCTAGTCTTATTTTATTAGCAATGTCATTAGCGGCCATATCACCTTGTACTAGTGCTGGAAATAAAACTGTCTCACATATTGGATATCTTCTTTTAATAGTAGTTAGTATATCCTTAATAGCGGCCCCAGTAGGAGATGTTACTATACCTATTCTATTTGGTATTCTTCTAATCTTTTTCTTTTTATCTTTATCAAATAAGCCCTCGCTAGATAATTTCTTTTTTAATTGTTCAAAGGCGACATATAATGCTCCTATTCCATCTTCAAGCATTTCTTCTACATATATTTGATAAGAACCACTTGCTTCATATACATCTATTTTACCAGTAACTAATACTTTCATACCATCATAAGGCATAAACTTCATATTTTTGTTATTAAAAGAAAACATAACAGCATTTATTCTACTATTCTCATCTTTTAAAGTAAAATAAAAGTGTCCTCTTGAATGAGCCTTAAAGTTAGATATTTCACCTTTTAGATACACTTTCTTTAGTAATAAATCTTCGTTAATAACTTCTTTTATATATTTATTTACTTCAGTTACAGTAATATAATTATTATTCATAATTATTCCTCAGTATTATTATCTAATTTTTCATGATATATTTTATCTAGTACTCCATTAATCATTTTAGATACTTTTTCATCTGAATATTTTTTAGATAATTCTATTGCTTCATTTATACATACTAAGTCTGGAGTATCGGTATAAATAAGTTCATATACTGATATTCTAAGTATTGCTTGATCTGTTAATCCTAGTCTATCTATAGACCAAGACTCTATATATTTTTCTATACTTTTATCAATATCATCTATATTATTTAATACTCCATTAATTAAAGTATTTAAATATTCTGTATCTATTTTCTTTCTATCTTCAATTATAGTATTTTCTAATACTTCTTCTATAACATTATTTATATCATAATTTATTTTATTTTTTTTATATAAAAAGATTTGGTATAAAATAGTCATAGCTTTTTCTCTAGTAATTGTTCTGTTTGTCTTCATAAAAATACACCTCTTATTAATTCTACCACAAAATATTAATATTTTAAATATATTATCATAAGTTTTTATATCTTTTTTCACTTAGAATTGCTATCTCTAAGTGTCATTTATAGCCTGTAGTCTATAAATGATATATCAGCCATATCTATCATATATAAGAGAGGTTATTATACCTAAAAAATTTGTAATAAAAAGATTTGACAAAGAGATAAAAATACAGTATAATGTAATTGTAATTAATTACAGAACTGGTCGTGACCCGTAGGGTTGCGGCTGGTTTTTTTATAAATTAATATTACATCCTAATTCTTTTTGACAATAACCTTATCTACCCAATTAGTAGTTTTTGAAATATATATTTTTTCAATTTGAAATAACAAACTTTCTAGTTCCATTTTACTATTGGTAATATCAAATATAAAATTGTTTGATTGTTTTCTTTTCTTTTTTATTGCATCTTCAATACTTCTTTTTCCTGAGCCTTTAATTGTTTTTAAATCCCAATATTCATTCTTAAAAAGATAATCGGCGGTCATAATACCATTTGGATAATTAATTCTTGGCATCATATATACATTACTACCAAATGTGTTACATAACCATAATGCAATTCTTCTTTCTTGTTTTGAATAGTCTAATATAACATTCTTTTTGTCTACATTATATTTAATATTGTTATAAACATAATATTTAGCATCAATTACATTGCAATTGTTATGACCATACTGCTTATTTTTTAGCCAAGAATTAGTAATATCAGTATATTTGTCTGTTTTAATTGTATCAATCAATATTAAAATCTCCTTCCTTCTTTATGCTTGATTTTAATGTTTATTTTATCATTATGTAAGAATGTTGTCAATCAAAATATAGAAGAAAGTTTCAATAAAAATTTAAATTTAAAAAAGACAATATCATAAATATTATCTTTTATTCATTTGTTACAGGAGCACCACTACATATTGGTTCTTGAAGTTGTTCAAGTTTCATTCAACAATCTCCTTTACTTAGGACTTCTCTTAATTAGTTTAGCATGAACTACTGTTCTTTCTGTATCAGAATAACAGGTACTAAGAGTAAGTATTTTATCATTAGCATCTAAATTAGTATTAAAATTATGAATACTTCTTTGTTTTATAGTATTTAAAAATTTAGTATATTCTTTATTACTATTAAAATTAGTAGTAATATAATAACTCTCTTCAGGTATTTTGTATACTGAGAATATCTGCCACAAAGTATTTTCGGTATCCGTAGATAATCTAATAATATGATTATCTTTATTATTATACCAAGATGATTTTAATACCTTTGAAAGAGAACCAAACATAGTTTTATCAAGTCTACTATGGGCATATAAAATAGTATTTTTATTATTTAAATCATTATTATTTCTATAATCTAAAAAAACCCAGCCAGCTTCATTATATTTTTTATCAAAAGAATGATTCAAATAATAAGAATTATCTTTAGTCTGAACAAACGGATAGTTTATATTAGTATTATTTACATTAATCCATCCCACAGTATCTGAATTTTTTTCTTTTAATTCTGTTATATCTACATTTATTAAAGGAAACTTTATATAATACCAATAATCACTAGTTTCTTCTTCATTAGTATCATTAACTAATTCAGTATTATCATCATCATCTCTCAAAGTAACATTAACCGCATTAGTAATATCATTTATTACTTTAGAAGTATCTTTATTATCTTTACCCCAAATAAATATTTTAATTAGGCAAAATACTATTATAGATATAAATATAGAAAATAATATTACAAAAATCCAAGTAGTATTTTTTTTCTTTTTTCTTTGATTTTTTTTATTATTTTTATCATTATTTATTGTATCTAAAATATTATCAGCATTAGTATATATATAATTTAAATTGTTATCAATAATTAAATCATTTGAACTGTTTTGATAGAAATCATTTGCATGTCTTGGAGTATATTCATCATCTTTATTATAATCATTATATTCGTTATTCAATTACTATCACCATATTAATTATACTAATAATTTAAAATATTTACAAGGTAATAAAAAGAAAAAGAGGAAAATTCCTCTTTTAATATTATCTAGTTACTTTAGCAGATATTTTCTTTGAAGTAATAACTACACCAATAGTACTTATTACTATTGCACTAATAATTAATGCTAAGTTAATATCAGCAGTACCTGGATTCTTTTCTGGTTTAGTTTCTGTAGGAGTTTCAGTAACATTGTTATATCCAACAACACCATAAGTACTTAAGTGAGATGTAGTAAATACTACTTTACCATCTACTAATTTAGCTTCAAGAGTTTCAACTAATTTTCCTTCTTCATCAAAGTATACTACTTTATAAGCATCATATTTTTGCTCACTTTCAGGAATTGCAATGGCAATTGTAAATTTACCATCTTCTAATTTTTCAATTCTGCCATCACCGTTTAAAACATCAATTTCATATAAATTAATTAATTTAACTTCTTTAACTTTTTTATTATCTTTATATGCATCAGTTACTTTTTCAGTACCTTTTTTAATTTCATCATCAGTTTTTTCAGTTACTTTTAAACTTAAATCTTTTCTAATAGCTTCTTCACTTTCAAAAATAACTTTTTCATCATTAGTTTCTAATACTTTATTTTCTACTACTGCATATGTGTTACCATTTTTGTTAACTACATATTTATCTCCAACAAATTTTGCAACATCTGTATTAAATGTTCCACCAGTTACTGTAACATTAACTTTAGCCCATGCTGTAGTAGGATTTCCTTGAGTATTATTTACATATAATGCTTCAGCACCAGTAATAGTACCACCTGTAATATTAACTTCAATAGGTAATTGTGTAGTATGCTGTACAACAGCAATACCAGCTCCTGCTGTTGTAGCACCTTTACCATTTGCTTTAGAAACTAATTCTTTAGCAGTACCAGTAATTGTTCCACCTTTAACATTTAATTTACCAGATCTAACTTCAATACCAGTAGCACCAGTAAGTTTTACACCATCTTCAATATTATAAGTACCATTGCCTGCACAATATACAGCAATACCATCATTTCCAGTAGCAGTTATAACAGAACCTTTTTTAATATTTACTACTGGACCATTTTCGTTTTTAATTATTCCATTTGTTGTAATACCATAGTCTTCTGCTATAATTGTTCCTGCAAAATTAACTTCAGTATTATAAGCATTTTTTTCAGATTCATATATTGCAATACCTGTAGAACCCTTAATAGTAACATCCTTTTCTACATTTAAAATAGACTTCTCTTTTGATGTACTTTCTTCAATTCCCCAAACATTAATATATAAGTCATTCAAATTAACGGTTCCTTTTCCTGTAATTGTTAATTCGCCGCTTACAACAAACAATGTTTTACCATTAGTAAAATTTAAATTATGCCCATTTAAATTAATTGTTAACTTTCTACCATCAGTAAGTGGCAAATGATTAGTAGAATCAATATCTGCAGTTAATTTAATTGTATCACCAGTAGCAGTTTCAGAAAACGCTTTAGTTAATTCTTCTTCTGTACCAGCAGTTTTTTCGGCAGCCATTACACTAGGAACAAATAATGCAAGTACTGCAACTAGAAATAATAATTTCTTTTTCATTTTTTTCTTTCTCCTTTTCTTATTTTTTGAGTAGCTTACTTCTCCTACCCTACAATCCAATTATAACATTAATTTTATCTTTTACAAGACTTTTTTCTACAAAAAAAATATTTTACAGATAAAATGTCAAATAAAAAACACTAACTCGTAGTGTCTTCTTCATTAATAATAACTTCCCTATATTCAGTAATATCTTCATAAGCCTTGACAAATAAGGTTAAATTAAGTTGTTCATCATTACTTATCTCATTGACAATGGTAACATCTTTTACTTCTTTGATATTACTATATTTAAGTAGTAACTTCTCTGTAGCGGTCTCTACTGCTTTATTCTTAGCTTCTTCTTTAGTATATATATCATCAATTACTTCAGTTTCATATTGATATTCATAATTTAATGATATTGGAGTTACATTATTATCAAATATACTTTTTATATTTTTATCAAAAGTTTTATACTTCTTAAAGTCAAATAGTGATATTCTTTTATTGATAAAGTTAAATACTAATACTTTTTTCTTATTACCAGTATATTTTACTTCATGATGATAATATGGATAATTTATATCTATTGTATACCAAACTTCTCCAATTACCTTTCCTCTTGCGGTACTTAGTATCTTCTCTTCACTTGGAGTGCTAATATATGCTGAAATTATAGTTTCACCTTTTTTAACATAAGTATTAATATCTCGTACTTTTTCACCAGACTCTGCTTCAATAACTCTAATAACAGCATTTTTGGAGGAGACTATATCATAGTTTTTGTTATTATCTATTTCTTTATTAATAATTCTCTCTTCTACTCTAACAGTATATTTAGTACCATTTCTTATTATTTCAAGCCATTCTAAATTATCTTTATTATTATTAAGTATTTCTTTTTCTATTTTTTCTACTTCACTATAACTCTTAGCAAAAGCATATTTCTTAATACCATGATCTTTTAACTCTTCAGTCACTAATTTAATTATTTTACTATTTGAATGTATTACTTCAACACTAAATATCATATTTGATAATATAAATACTATTATCATACTAAGTAATAAGAATAATAAAATAAATCTATTCTTTTTTAAGAATTTAATTATATGTAGTTTCCCATAATATCTAACTATTTTAATATCATAAATAGTTTTATATTTTTCTATTTCTTCTAAATCATTATAATCAATTATTAAATCTACTTCTTTATGACTTCTTGGAGTTAACTTAACTATCTTGATATTATTTTTTATTATTCTTTTAATAAAATTATTAATATTTCTACCACTAACTCTAATTTTAATATTACTAGAAAATATTCTAAATATTTTTTCTTTCATAATATCAACTCTTTCTATTTATTAAAAGAAATACCTTCAATATTACCAGTTATTAATACTTCTTCTTCAAGCATTTTAGATATAACTAAATTAGTACCTGTTATTATATATTTACTATCTAAGTAACTAATACTAATTTTAGTATCAGAGAAGTCCATAATTTTAGTATAATTAATAATATCTAGTTTGCTATTCTTATATAATATACTAAACTTTTTATCATTAATATAATTATCTATTGATCTAACTAATTTTAATTTTTTCATATTAATATATATGATTTATAATTAAAATTTATGAAAATATTAACTTATATAGGTATTCGTAGTGCATTTTTATTTACTTTTGTCATAAGTTATATTGAATACAAAAAAGGGGTGGATTATATGTGTAATAATGAAAATAATACTTGCGAGAATTGCATCGCGGATATCCTTAAAGTTATCCTTATACTTCAGCAAAGTGTATGTCAAAATGACTGCTGCCTAGAGACTTGTGATAGAGGCTTCTTAGGACAAAATAGTAGTTTCTGCTACAACACTAGACCTATACAGTTATATACTTGTTCAGGAGGAAATACTCCATTAGCAATGCCAATTAGTAAAGATCCAGCAGTTACTACTACAAGTACTGTCTTTAGACTAGAAAAATTAGATGGCTGCTGTGCTACCTGCAGAGTACTTGCACCTAATACTGATGAGGCTAGTGTATTTCCATACGAAGCTACAAACTCATTCTTTACTATTAATTTAGGCTGCTGCTGCATACTAAGATGTCTAGATGATACAGTTGTTGAAAGCATATAAAAAACAGGCTCTATAACCTGTTTTTTTAATTGCTCATTCGTTCATAAAAAAAACAGAACACAAAAGTTCTATTTTAATTATTTCTTAATTTAGCATTATGTTTCTTTTCTACATCTATTGCTATTCTATCAAATATTTCAGTTATTTCATCTAGAGTAAGAGTCTTATTTGGATCTTCAAAATATAATGAGAAGGCTAATGATTTATTATTTTCTCCTAATGAAGAATCTACATATAAGTCAAATACTTCTATCTTAGTAAGAAGTTTACCTCCAGCTTTCTTGATAGTTTTAATTACTTCTTCTGAAGTTATATTTTTATCAATAACAAAGGCTATATCTTTACTAATACCAGGGAATTTACTTATTTCTTTATATTTCATCTTAGATACTTTAATATCTTTTAATAAGGATAAATTAAGTTCTATAACAAAGATATTATCTTTAGTAACATTAGGATGTATCTTACCAATAATACCTACTTTTTTATTATCTATATAGATACTCGCAGCTACTCCTGGATGTAATTCTTTAGGTAAATCTTCCTTTTTATAATAATATCTATTATTATATCCTAAATAGTTAAGTACTTTTTCTAGTATACCTTTTGTTATATAGTAGTTTATTTCTCTATTACTACCTAATTTATTATAATAAGTACCACTCATTAAAATAGTTAGTTTTTCATCTTCATAATGAATATTATCTTTTACATAATAACTCTTTCCTATTTCAAATAGATTGATATTATTATTACCACGATTAGTATTATAGTCATATACTGAAAGTAAACTTGGTATTAAACTATATCTTAAAGTACTTCTCTCTTCCGTCATAGGATCTTGTAGTCTTATGCTATCAAAAGTATCGTTAGTATATTTATGTACTTCACTTTCTTTTATTAGTGAGTAAGTAAGTGTTTCAGATAAACCTAAAGTGCTAAGTAAATGACGAATACTTCTATTAGTTTTATCTACCTTACCCATTCTAACTGGAAGAATCATCTTTCTACCTTCAATATTATCTATACCATATATTCTTCCTACTTCTTCAACTAGATCCTCTTCAATAGCAATATCTATTCTTCTACTTGGAACTGTAACTAATACTGTATCTTCTTTATCTAAAGTAGTAAAATCTAGTTTTCTAAAGATATCTAGAATAGTATTTTTATCTAGTTCTATTCCTAGTATTTTATTTATTTTACTATATGCTATTTCTATTTCTTTATCTTTGATATCAATATTTTTATGTTCTAGCATACCTCCTACTACAGTGGCAGATGCATACTTTCCAAGTAAGTTAAGACTTCTTTCTATAGCCATATATGTTCTCTTTGGATCTAGGCCTTTTTCAAATCTATTTGAAGCTTCGCTTCTTAATACTTTCTTACTTGTCTTTCTAATTAATACTGGATCAAAGATGGCACTTTCAATAACGATATTTTTAGTATCATTTTCTACTTCAGTAGATAGTCCTCCCATAATACCTGCTAGACCAATAGCACCAGTATTATTATATATTACTATATCTGAATTAGATAGAGTTCTCTTTTGATTATCTAAAGTAGTTAATTCTTCATTATCATTAGCCATTCTTACTCCAAGTGTGCTTCCTAATCTATCAGCGTCATAGTAGTGAAGTGGCTGACCAGTTTCTAACATTACATAATTAGAAATATCTACAACATTATTAATAGGTCTAATACCTGAGGCTATTAGTCTATTCTTAATAAAATTAGGACTTTCTTTTATCGTAACATTTACTACTTTTCTAGCAAGGAACAAAGGACATGCTTCAGTATCTACTTTTAATTCCAATTCATCTTTTATATTTCCAATACCTTCTTTATGTGATAAATCTATATCTCTTACTTTTTCGTCATAGATTGCTCCAAGTTCATAAGCCATACCTAGTATACTAAGTAAGTCTCCCCTATTTGAAGTTAATTCAAAATCTATTACTTCGTCATCTAATTCTAAATATTTGATAGGATCTTCTCCTACTGGAGCATCTTCTGGTAATTCATGAATACCATTTATATCATCTTCTTTTAGGAATTTATGATCTAAACCTAGTTCAGCAATAGAACATAACATACCATTTGATTCTACTCCTCTTATAACGCCTTTTTTAATAGTACCACCAGGAAGTTCTGCTCCAGGTAAGGCTACTATTGCTTTTAATCCTTTTCTTACATTAGGAGCACCACATACTATTTGAAGTACTTCTGTGCCTATATTTACCTTACATACATGTAAATGATCTGAATCAGGATGCATATCACACTCTAATACTTCACCAATTACTAAATTAGAGGCATTTATTAATTTACCAGCGCTATCGTATTCGTTGCCGACACCAGTCATTTTTTCTGCTACTGTATTAATATCATCATTTATATCAATATAATCGCTTACAAATTTTCTTGATAACTTCATTACTCCTCATCCTTTCTATCGAATTGTCTTAACATTCTAACATCATTAGTATATAAATATCTAATATCTGGAATGTTATATTTAAACATTGCTAATCTATCTAATCCTGTACCAAAAGCAAAACCAGTATATACTTCAGGGTCGTAGCCGCCCATTCTAAGTACATTAGGGTGAACCATACCTGCTCCTAGTACTTCTATCCAGCCAGTATTTTTACATAGTGCACAGCCTTTACCACCACATTTAAAGCAAGATAAATCTACTTCAACACTAGGCTCAGTAAATGGGAAATAACTAGGTCTAAATCTAACTTTGGTATTATCTCCAAGAATCTTTTTAGCAAATATTTCTAGCGTACCTTTAAGGTCTGCTAATGAGATATCTTTATCAATAACTAATCCTTCTACTTGACCAAATTGATGTGAATGAGTAGCATCATCATCTCTTCGATATACTTTACCAGGGCATATTATTCTAATAGGGCCTTTATCTTCATTTTCTTCCATAGTATGTGCCTGTGCACAAGATGTTTGCGTACGAAGTAAATACTCAGTATCAATATAGAAAGTATCTTGGGCATCTCTTGCGGGATGACCTTCAGGTACATTAAGTCTTTTGAAACAATATTCATCAGTTTCTACTTCATTGCCTGGTACTACATCATAACCCATACTAACAAATATATCTTCTACTTCTTCAATTATTCTATTAAATGGATGTAAACTACCAGTAGCTATTTCTTCACTAGGAAGAGTAATATCAATAGCCTCTTTCTCTAACTTTCTATTAATTTCTTCAGTCTCTATTCTTGTTTTAACCTCTTCAAATAGAGTATTAAAGTATGTTCTTACTTCATTAACCTTAATACCATACTCTTTCTTTTCTTCATTAGGTATTTCTCTTATTTTACTTTGAAGTAAAGTAATTACTCCTTCTTTACCTAAATACTTACTTTTGATATCATTTAGTTCATTTTGTTTAGTAATATGCTCTAAATCAGTATCAATACTCTTCTTTATTTCTTCTATATTCATAATATCCTCCTTAAGCATTTTCATATAATGCTATTATTTCTTTCTTATTTAAATTCTTTTCTAAAGATTTAATATCTTTTATAAATTCATCATGATCTTTAGTTATATCTTCAGTCTTAGTTAATATTACTTTTTCTATATCTGATACTCCATATCTAATTAAATATAGACAGTTTAGATTAACATTTCTAGAGTTATTTATAAGTAATTCTAATAAGTATTTATTTTTACTATTAATTAATTCTTCATAACTAGCATAAGATATAAACTTAAATAAATAGTTTAGTTTATCTTCCAATTTAATACCTTCCTTCTAAAAAAGAAAAAAGATAGTACCATAAAAGGACGAATTAATATCCGCGGTACCACCTTTCTTTATAACATAAGTTATACTCTTAAATCTTTAACCTGATTAACGGTATAAAACTAAAGGGTGAATTCATACTAAATAATTAACTCTTCTTTCACCCTCTAAGAGCTCGCTAATAATTATTTTTATAGTATTACTACTTCCTCATCACTGTCTTATTATATAGTCATTAAATCTTTTTCTTTCTCTTTTAATTTTTCATCTACAATTTTATTATATTCATTAATTAAATCTTGTACTCTTTCATTACCTCTTTTTTCTTCATCCTCAGGTAATTCTAAGTTTTCTAATGCTTTATTAGCATCTTGTCTAATATTTCTAAGAGCTATTTTTGCTTCTTCTCCCAATCCTTTAACTTGTTTTACTAGTTCTTTTCTTCTATCTTCAGTAAGTGGCGGTATTACTATAAACACTATTTCTCCATTGTTATTAGGAGTTACTCCTAAATTAGCTTCGAAGATAGCTTTTTCTATTGCTCCAAGACATGATCTATCAAATGGTTTAATAGATAATTGTCTAGCTTCAGGTATAGATATATTTGCTAAACTTTTAAGTGGTGTTGGTACTCCATAATACTCTACCATAATACCATCTAACATATTAGGATTAGCTCTACCTGCCCTTACATTAGTAAACTTGTTTTCTAAAGATTCAATTGTTAACATCATCTTTTCTTCTGTACTATTTAATATTTCTTCCATATAATCTCCTTTTTTACATTAAATAATATAACATACTTTTATGATTTATACAATATTTTTTATTATTTTTATATTCTTTTTATTCAGTTCAAGCCTTAATAAATTAAGTCTTTCACTGTTATCTTAAGCCTTATTCTAAGTCTTAAGATAATATATCTACATATCTATTATATATAAGCCATATCTATATACTAAAAGAAAGATATTAGTCATACCTTTCTTAGTAAAATATTTATAAAGAGGATTGTTATTTTATTATTAAACAGATAACTGATATGGCTTGGTTGAAGAACCATCTCCTGACACAATTATTGGTTTAGCGCTGAGATATAGGACTGGAAAAACACCATGAGTAATGTACACAGGAATGATGCCCTCATAGCCAGACGACAGTACAATCCATGCACCGTACGAATCACCAGAATTAGGAGTTAATAACCATCCCCAATTAGAAGTGCCTAAAATTGCTTTCATCCAATTATATGATGTACAAGTAGAATTACTATAATTATTCAAGTTCTGTTTACACTTGTTCAAATCGACTGCATAGCCATAATCGCTTGGATATGCTAGTGCTATCTTTCCTGTCCATGCTGTTGGTCTTCCGGAATATACTGTCGTTCCTCTTTCATATTCATAAATTTGATTAGAATATATAGAACTACTACTATAACCTCCAATATTCCATGTTTCTTCAGATATAAGTTCCCGTGTTACATCATTTTTTATTCCTGTACTTGTAAAATCACAATTCTTCGTAGCATTATTTTGCTCATAATAACATTTGCCTGATGCACTATTATAGTATAAGCTCTGTCCTAAGCCATTATCATTAGAATCCGTTGTATAATAGTCACTTGGATTTAAAAGTTTCATTAATCTTGCTGTCGTCCAGTCATTTTTACCAGAATCATCTTCTGCACCTGTACTTTTATTCTTGTTGTCCCATGAATATTGTCCTATTTGACTACCTCTTATTAGTTTTAATTTGCCATCAAATACTCCTATTATTCGCCATGTTTCACATGTACTAGATGTTTGATTACTATAGTCAGAGCAATTAAAATAAATATAATTTTTTGGACTTGCTCCATAATATCTTATATTACCACCATCTAAATCAGTTGTAGTACCTCCTAATCTATCATTCATTAAGGATACTGATGGTGCTGTATTATATGTAATACCATTATTTGTTACTGTTGTTTTTGAAGCGTTAGTATATAACTCTACAATAGTGTCTGCAGCCGTTGGTGTTTTAACTACTGCTCCTTCTCCATCAGCATGTAATTTAAAACTAAATGTTTTATTCATCATAGTATTTGGATTAGTATAGTTAGCACCATCTATCCATATGTATAATGTATATGATGTCTTTGATGTAGATATACTTTCATTAGTTAATAATACTATATGATTAGTATTATTCTTAGTACAAGTAACTGTATTACTAGTTAGATAACTATCACTAAAGTTTCCTTCTTTTACTTTGGTTGTACCTTTATATAATTCATATCTAAAACTTTTATCTTTTAATCCTGTATCTATACTAGTTATATCTAAATACATATTAAATACTAATCCTGCAGTATCTGCCTTTACACTTATATTCTTTATTATACCTTTACTTTTATCTGATACTGGTCTTAGATTAGCATTTATATCACTTCCTCCATTAAAGGTAACTGTAGCTGCTCCTATTCCTGCAACTATTTTTGTAGTATCACTATCAGAAGTAGTCCACACATAATAAGCATAAGTACTACTTACTGCGATAGTTATTACTAATACTATTAAACCAAATAGCATAAATTTCTTTGCTTTATTATTTTCTTCCATTACTTATCACCACTTTCTATACTAATAGTTATATTTCCTTTGTATATGCTAGATAGTATATCACTAGAATTACTATCATTTACTAGACTTCCATCTAACCATACATATACTGTTAATTCTTTTACTGTACTTGTTATTGCTATATCTTTATATATAGCTAAACTACCAGTTTTTGTTACTGTACCATTAGCTACTTTATTAGTACCATCTAATACTTGATACTTTAATACTCCACTTGTTAATAAGATACTACTTGTTGTTGTATCAGTATTTAAATATAATGTACCAGTACCATTACTAATAGTACAAGTATCTTTTAAATTAACTTTAATTACCGAAGATAAACCTCCAGTATAAGTACTTGCTAAACTAAAATTAGCAGGATTACTATCACTACCTATATCTTGTCCTTTAACATAATTAACATCAAAACATTCACTAGTACCTCCAATATTAACACTACTACTCCATGATAACCAAGCATAAGTAATACTTACTGATACTATTACTATTAATAATACTATTAATAAACTATATAATAATTTTTTATTCATTCTAATACCTTCTTTCTATAACATAAAAAGACTATAAAGAAAGACTAATATTTCTATTAGTTCTCTTTATAGCCTTTATATTACTTAATAAATTACTTGTAAAGTCTTTATTTGTAAGAGTTAATAGACTAACAAGCCCCCCCCCTAATTAACAAATAGTTAACGTTTCTATTTATCATTTTTTTCATAAGAAGGGCCTCCTTTCTCATATAATTTATAGTTTTCATACATAAATTATATCTATTACCTTACGTATAAAATGATACCATAAGTAATGATATTTTGCAATAAGTATTTAAAAAATAAATAAACTTTCATAACATAGATCCTAGGCTATGTTATGCCTCTTAAGACATTAGCTTAAGAGAAAAAAGAAAAGAGATACCTAAATTAATAGATATCTCTATATATTAAACTAGTTCTAAAATAACTTCTAGAGCAGAATCTCCTTTTCTTTCAGTCATCTTAATAATTCTAGTATAACCACCATTTCTATCTTTGTATCTAACTGCTAAATCATTAAATACTTTATCAACGGCTTTCTTATCATTATGTAAAAATGCAAGGGCAAGTCTTCTTGATACTAAAGTACCTTTTTTACCATAAGTTACCATTTTATCAAAACTCTTTCTAACTTCTTTAGCTCTAGTTTCAGTAGTAACTATTCTTTCATTTTCAATTAGTTGTTTAGTTAAAGTAGCTAACATACTTCTTCTATGTTTATTATCTCTACCTAATTTTCTATATGCCATAATTACCTCCTCTATTAATTTTCATCCTTAAATGTAAGACCCATGTCTTTAACTTTATCCATTACTTCTTTTAATGACTTCTTACCAAGATTTCTAATCTTCATCATTTCATTTTCAGTCTTATCAACTAAATCTTTTAAAGTAAGAATATTAGCTCTCTTTAAGCAATTATATGCTCTTACAGAGAAGTCTAAATCATCAATAGAAGTTTCTAATATCTTAACAGCAGGGTCTTCACTCTTAGATATCATAAGTCCTGTTTCATCTGCAATTGAGTTAAGTTCAGTTAATACTTCAAAATGCTCAATTAAGATTCTAGCAGCTAGTGCTAAAGCTTCTTCAGGAGTAATTGAACCATTAGTCCATACTTCAAGAATTAATTTATCATAATTATTATTTTGACCTACTCTAGCATTTTCTACTTCATAGTTAATTCTTTCAATAGGAGAATATAAACTATCAATAGCAATTGCTCCTACTTTAGTCTTATTATTTTGAGCAAGTATCTTCTTATTATCTTCTGCTACTATATATCCTCTTCCTGATCCAATAGTCATTTCCATGTTTAATTTTCCACCTTCAACAAGTGTAGCAATAACATGATCAGGATTTAATATCTCTATATCAGCATCAGCTTCGATATCACCAGCAGTAACTACTCCTGGAGTATCCTTTTTAAGTCTTAATATTTTATCAGTATCTTTAGAATGATTCTTAATTACTACTCCCTTTAAATTTAATACAATAGCAGTAACATCTTCGATAACTCCATCAATTTTTTGAAATTCGTGAGCTACTCCATCTATTTTAACTGAAGTTATAGCATCACCAGGAAGTGATGATAACATAACTCTTCTAAGTGCATTACCTAAAGTTGTTCCAAATCCTCTTTCTAGTGGTTCAAGTTCAAATTTACCATAGAAAGAATCTTTTACATATTCTTTTACCTTATAATCAGGTTTTTCAAATTTTAACATTAGACACGCTTCCTTTCTTATTATCCACGTCTTCTTTTTGGTGGACGACAACCATTATGTGGAATTGGTGTTACATCAGTTATTGATTCTATTTCTAATCCAGCAGTTTGTAAAGATCTAATTGCAGCTTCTCTACCAGAGCCTAAACCTTTAACTTCAACTTTTACTTTCTTCATACCAGCTGCTACTGCATCTCTTCCAGCAGCTTCAGCAGACATACCAGCAGCAAATGGAGTAGATTTCTTACTACCTTTTACTCCTTGTTTTCCAGAAGAAGCCCAGCTTACAACATTTCCTTCTAAGTCAGTAATAGTTACGATTGTGTTGTTGAATGTTGAATGAATATGAGCTACACCAGCAGGAATATTCTTTTTAGTTTTTCTTTTTCTTGAATTATATTTTCCCATATTTTCCTCCTAATTATTTTTTCTTATTAGCAACAACTTTTCCTTTACCTTTACGAGTTCTAGCATTTCTATTAGTTCTTTGTCCTCTTACTGGTAAATTCTTTTTATGTCTTGTACCTTGATAAGAATTAATTTCCATCTTAGTTTTAATATTTAAGTTAATTTCTCTTCTTAAATCACCTTCGGTTAAGTATTTATCTACTTCTTTTCTGATTCTAGAAAGTTCATCATCAGTTAAATCCTTAGCCTTTTTATTTAAGTCAACTTTAGCATCATTAAGAATTGTTTTAGATAATTGTCTTCCAATACCATAAATGTATGTAAGAGATATCTCAATTCTTTTATCGTTAGGTATATCTACACCTTTAATTCTTGCCATATTATTATTTCCTCCCTATTAACCTTGTTTTTGTTTGTGTTTTGGATTTTCACAAATAACCATTACTTTACCTTTTCTTTTAATAATTTTACATTTGTCGCATATTTTCTTTACGGATGCTCTTACTTTCATTATTCATCCCTCCTATTTCTTATTATATACAATACGCCCTTGTGTTAGATCGTATGGTGACATAGCTAAAACCACAGTATCACCTGGTAAGATACGTATGTTGTTCATGCGCATTTTACCAGAAACATGGGCAACTACTATGTGGCCTCCATCAAGTTCAACTTTGAATTTTCCTTGAGGTAAATTATCAAGTACTTTTCCTTCTACTTCGATTAACTCTTCTCTACTCACATTTATCATCTCCTGTTAGTATTTCATAACCATCGTCAGTAACAATAATTGTATGTTCAAAATGAGCTGATGGTTTATTATCACCTGTAACTATTGTCCAATCATCATCAAGTAAGTATACTTTAGCAGTACCTAAATTAAGCATAGGTTCTACGGCAATAGTCATTCCTTTTTTTAAAATTATTCCAGTACCAGCTTTTCCATAGTTAGGTACTTCCGGATCTTCATGCAAGTGTGATCCAATACCATGACCTACTAGTTCTTTAACAACTCCTAGTTTATGCTTTTTAGCATATTCTTCAATAGCATTAGATACATCACCAAGATGAACTCCATCTTTAACTTTACTTAATCCTTCATATAAAGCCTTCTCAGTATGAGTAAGTAAATATTCCTTCTCTTTTGATACAGTTCCTACTCTATAACTCCAAGCAGAATCACCATGATATCCTTTGTAGCAGGCACATATATCTAAAGTAACAATATCACCATTCTTAAGTTTTCTCTTTCCTGGTATACCATGTACTACTTCTTCATTAACTGAAATACATATACTCGCAGGATAACCTTCATATCCTAAACATGATGGCGTAGCATCTCTACTTATGATATAATCATGAGCTAGTTTATCTAACTCACCAGTAGTAATACCAGGTTTTATATAAGGTTTTAAATACTGATGAGTATCATAAACAATTCTTCCTGCCACTCTCATTAAGGATAATTCATAATCACTTTTAATAGTTATCATTTTATTACCTTCTCTACTTCTTCAAAAACTTCATCTGAACTTTTATCATTAACATTAATTTTAACTAAATTATTCTTCTTCTCATAATAGTTCACTAGTGGAAAAGTCTCTTCTATATAGGTATCAAATCTATGTTTAAAAGTCTCTTCAGTATCATCACTTCTAGATTTCAAAGGGCCACCACAGTTATCACATATTCCCTCTCTAACTGGAGATAAATCTTTATCTTCTAAGTTATAAGAAAGTTCACATCGAGGGCATACCAATCTAGATAATGCTCTTTTCATTGCAGTATCTTTATCAATATCTAGGAATATTACCTTACCTAAATCAAACTCTAGTTCCTCAAGTAATTTATCATAGACAACTGCCTGATTAACATTTCTAGGATAACCATCTAAGATATAGCCTTTTTTACAATCTTTATTTGATAATCTCTTTTTTAATAATTTAGTTATTACTTCATCTGAAACAAATTCTCCCTTAGCCATAGCATCTTTAATTTCAATACCAAGCTTAGTAGAGTTCTTTATTTCGTCTCTTAAAAGGTCACCAGTGGATATATGAGGAATATTATATTTTTCACAGATTCTCGCAGATACTGTTCCCTTACCCGCAGCAGGTGGGGCAATAAATATAATATTCTTCATTATCTAGCTCCTTTATAATTTCTATTAATTAAACTACTTTCTAATTGTTTACAAGTTTCAATAGCAACTCCTACAACGATAAGCACTCCTGTACCACCAATACTAACTGATGCTGGAAGTCCAGTAGATATAAAACTACTGAATACTATCGGAAGTCCTGCTATTACAGCAATAAATGTTGAACCTAAGAAAGTAATTCTATAAAGTATTTTCTTAATATACTTCTCAGTTTCTATTCCAGGTCTAATACCAGGAATATATCCACCACTCTTATTTAAGTTCTTAGCAAGTTCTTTTGGATTAATTTGCATATTAGTATAGAAGTAACCAAATACAAATATTAATATTATATAAAGTACAAATCCTGTTGGAGTAGTATAATTTATATAATTAGTTACAAACTTAGTAAATCCAGAATCACTACCTAAGATACCACCAATAAAAGTAGGTATTGATAATATTACTGATGCAAAGATTACGGGCATTACACCAGCAGAATTTAATTTAAATGGAATATAACTTTGTTTTTGACCATAAGCAGAAGTTGTTCTATTAGAATATTGTATTGGTATTCTTCTTTCAGAAGATTCCTCAAATATAACTCCTACTACTATCAATAGATATACAAGTACAAAGATTATAAATCCTACTATTCCCATAGCTAATGAGCCAGTATGATTTAATATTAATGTCTTAAATGTATCAATAAACATCTTTGGTACAGTAGATATAATACCAGCCATAATAATTAATGATATACCATTACCCATACCTTTTTGAGTTATTTGATCACCAAGCCATAATAGGAATGCTGTACCACCAGTAAGTATTAAAGCTATTTTTAAGTATTCTACTGTACCAGCACCTTTTACAAAGGTAAATGCCATTGCAAATCCTTGTAAAAAGGCAAGTACGATACCAATATATCTATTAATTTGATTTATCTTTTGTCTTCCTTGTTCTCCACTATCTTTAAGTTCAGTGAAGTAAGGAATAATATCCATTTGTAATATTCCAGTAATGATACTAGCGGAAATATAAGGCATAACACCTAGAGCAAATATTGAAAAGTTCTTAAGTGCTCCTCCACCAATAGCATTAATCAATTCCCATAATCCTAAATTAGATATAGCACCCTCAGTACCTGGAACAGGAATTGTTGTTCCAACAGCAAATATTAGTAGTCCAAATAAGGTAAAACCAATTCTTTTCCTAATATCTTTATTTTTAGGACTAAAGATTAATTTTAGATTCTTAAACATCTAAATCACCTCAGTTTTTCCACCAATATTTTCTATCTTCTCTTTAGCAGTCTTAGAGAAATTATTTGCTTTAACAGTTAATTTCTTAGTTAAATCACCATTTCCTAAAACTTTAACTCCATCTAACTCTTTCTTTATTAATCCTACTTCTTTAAGTAAAGCAAGATCTACTACTGTACCATCTTCAAATCTATTTAAATCTGATACATTTACAGTACTATATACTGTTCTAAACTCATAATTGTTGAATCCTCTTTTTGATAATCTTCTGAATAATGGTAATTGTCCACCTTCAAATCCAGGTCTTACTCCACCGCCACTTCTAGCGTTTTGTCCTTTTTCACCTTTACCTGAAGTTTTACCAGTACCAGAACCAGGTCCATGACCAATTCTTTTTCTAGCTTTAGTAGAACCTTCTACTGCTTTTAATTCATGTAATTTCATTATCTTATTTCCTCCACATTCTTATCTCTTAAGTAAGCAACGTGAGCAAGAGATTTTTGTCCCTTTAAAGCATTTAGAGTAGCTCTAGCAGCATTAATCTTAGTACTAGATCCTTGACTCTTAGATAATACATCTTTAACACCAGCAAGTTCAAGTACATCTCTAACTGGTCCACCAGCTTTAACTCCAGTACCTTCTTTAGCAGGTTTAAGCATTACCTTACATGCTCCTTCTTTTACTATAATATCATGAGATATAGTTCTATTATCAACAAGGTCAACTTTAATTAAATTCTTACTAGCAGCTTGTGTAGCTTTCTTAACTGCATCTGGCATTTCATGAGCTTTACCAGTACCAAGACCTACTAGTCCTTTTCTATTTCCTACTACTACAGTAGCAGCAAATCTAAA
>CAKOMD010000003.1:0-94032 GCA_934096555.1 uncultured Bacilli bacterium
AAAAAAACTAACTATTTCTAGTTAGCATTTATTACTCTCAGAAGTTAATTTCCGAGTTTCCTATCAATCTGGAGCAGATGATGAGAATCGAACTCACGCAGTCAGCTTGGAAGGCTGAGGTTCTACCATTAAACTACATCTGCATCAGTAGGCAATAATAATAATACTATAAAATTGCCCATCTGTCAATTATTTTATGCATTTTTTTATAAAATTTGCATATTTTTTTACATTTTCTTACTATTATTAGGATTAATTAATGATAAACTAACCCTATTTTTAGTTAAATCTATCTTTTCTACGTAACAAGTAACAATATCACCAACTGCAACCACTTCACTAGGATGTTTTATATACTTATCAGTAAGTTTAGATATATGAACAAGTGCATCGTCATGAAGACCAATATCAACAAAAGCACCAAAGTCAACTACATTTCTAACTGTTCCAAAAAGTTCCATACCCTCTTTTAAATCTTCTATCTTAAGAATGTCACTCTTTAATATTGGTTTTTCAAAGTCATCTCTAAAGTCCCTATTAGGCTGCTTTAAGCACTTAATAATATCTTCGAGTGTATACTTATCAATACCAAGCTCTTGAGCATATTCTTCAAGATTAATACTATCAAGTTTCTTAACCAATTCAACTTTACCAACATCTTTAACGGTATACCCAATCTCTTCAAGTAGCTTACTTGCAGCCACATAACTTTCAGGATGAATAGATGTTTCATCCATAATATTATTTCCATCAATAACTCTCATAAAACCTATTGACTGTTCATAAACCTTAGGAGTTAGCACCTTACCTTTTACAAGTTCATCTCTAGAATTAATTCTACCATTTTTTTCTCTATAATCAATAATTTTATCTATTGAAGTCTTAGTTAAACCCGAAATATATTTAAGTATAGATGTGCTTGCAGTATTAATATTAACACCAACATTATTAACACATTTGCTAACAACAAAATTAAGAGATTCATCAAGTTTCTTTTCATTTACATCATGCTGATACTGTCCTACGCCAATACTTTTACTATCAATTTTAACAAGTTCAGATAAAGGATCCTGAAGTCTCCTTGCTATACTAATTGCACTTCTCTTTTCGACTGTTAAATCAGGAAATTCTTTAATAGCAAGTTCACTAGCGGAATAAACACTTGCTCCAGCTTCACTAACTATAACATACTTAACATCTTTATCCTTATATTCACTAATAGCCTCTGCAACTAACTTTTCGCTTTCTCTTGAAGCAGTACCATTACCAATAGACACAACATCAATATCATACTTTTTAAATAAATCCTTAAGAACCTTCTTTGACTCTTCCCACTTATTATGTGGCTCATGTGGATAAATAACTGAAATATTAAGTACACTAGATGTAGGACTAACAACAGCAAGCTTACATCCAGTCCTATATGCTGGATCAAAGCCAAGCACTGTTATATCTTTCATCGGAGGAGTTAAAATTAAATTCTCCAAATTGTCACCAAATACTTCAATTGCAGCAGCCTCTGCCACTTCTTTTAAATCAGCTCTTACTTCCCTTTCGATACTTGGAATAATAAGTCTCTTATAACTATCTCTAATTGCCGATTTTACAATAGCGGCACTTTCTACATTCTCATCCTTAACAAGTTTTTTTTCTAAAAACGAAATGATATAATCATCGTCAACTGATATACTAACAGATAAAATTCCTTCATTCTCGCCTCTATTTAAAGCTAATACTCTATGAGGTTTAATATATTTAACTCTCTCTTCGTAATTATAGTACATCTCGTAAGTTTTATTCTCATCAGTAGCACCTTTTTTGAGTTTACTATGAATTACTCCATAATTACTCATATTATTTCTAATATATTTACGATAACTAGCATTATCACTAATCCATTCAGCAATAATATAACTAGCCCCAGTAATTGCTTCATCAACACTTTTAACATTATCATTAAGATATGACTCTGCTATTTTTTCAATATTTACTTTTTTAAATGACATAATAATCTTAGCCAAAGGTTCCAAACCATTTTTAATAGCCTCTGTAGCTTTAGTTTTCTTTTTTTCTTTATAAGGTCTATATATATCTTCAACTTCAACCAGTTTAGAAGCCTTCATAATACTATCCCTAAGTTCATCTGTAAGCAAGCCCTTTTCATCAATTAATCTAATAACATCTTCTTTTCTTTTCAGTAAATTAACTTGATATTCATAATACTCATTAATACTTCTAATTTGCTCTTCATCTAAGGCCCCCGTTGCCTCTTTTCTATATCTGGCAATAAATGGTACCGTATTACCCTCTTCAAGTAATTTAAGTACTGCCTCTATTCCCTCTTTTTTTATATTTAAATTTTCACTAATTTCATTTATTATTTCATTATTCATCCATTACATCTCCTATCTGATTTTTTTACTTATATCTTTTTCATCATAAGAACTATTTATATAAATATCCTCATCACCATCTAAAAAATAATCACTATTACCGATATTTATTTTATTATTTTTCTCAAGTACTTGCCTTTTAATAATAACAATCGGTATATTACGTTTCATACTTTCCTCTATGCTTTCCTTATCAGGAGCATCATAAACTACAATAAAATCAGGTTTTTTAGCAATATATAACTTATTGGCACATTCATCCTTTAAATTAACAAGTTGTACCTCACTATACCACCTACTACTATTAACTAGTTCTTCAGGAGTCATTATTCTATTAATTTTTTCTCTATTTCCAAAGTATTTGCTCTCGTCTTCACTATAAGCATCGCCTTCAAACATATGAAGAACTCTATCATTTTCAAAAGAATTATATCCATAAATAGTTATAGTACCCTGTGCATAAACACTAGTATTGTCATTTGATATAATTGAATAACAATTTCTCCTCCACATATCTTTATCCTTATGTTTACCCTCTGATCTAACAAGCATAAAGAAACTCTTATCACGCATATCGTAAATTGACACTCCATATTCATTACTTAACTCACTATCGCAGAAATTACCCTTTAAAGTAAACATCTTACTTTTGATAAGATTATACGATGCATCCTTTAGCTTTCTAACATCTTCATAAAACATCGTACTGATATTCTTTTCCTTTAAACTATGATATAATTTTATTTTATCCGTACAAGAAACATTATCAATATTTAAAATCATTTCATAAAACTTGATTTTATCATTATCCAGTATTTTTTTATTCTCAGGTAACTTACCATTAAACCTAAACATCTCTTTAATATTAATCCATACATTATATATATTATCTGCGAATAAGGCATCAACAGTAATTTCACTAATTTTCTTATTAGTCAAATTTTTAAGTTTTTTAATACGAATACTTTTATTAGCGTTTTCAAGAGAATTTAGAATTTGAAAGGCTTCATCGTCTAATATATAATTATTAAATTTAGAGTAGTTAATATAAGCTTCCGAATTATTAATTATTTCCGTATATTCTTTAAACATTTTACTTTCTTCATCGTAATCATTAAATAATTCTTCGTAATACCCTTTCAAATGCTTTTCAATAAATTCTGGTAAATTATTTACCTCAACATTGTTTATATTAGTTCTAAAATCAACAAAACTCTTATTTTTAAGCATATCAAAAAAATCTTTGCTCCTTAAAACATCATTATTAAATATTACATCACTACCAATAAGAGAAGCAATGCACATCTTTTTAAATAAATAATTAGACCTACTATCAGATTCAAAAAAATAAGTAATTGCCTGCGTTTTAAATCTTGGTACAATAATAGCAATAATATCATCATCAAGTTTTTCATCAATAAGATATTTTTGAGTTTCCAAAGAAAGACCAAATACAAAGTCGTAGCAGTCAGCGGTCATATTATTTTCTTTAAGTCTATATAAAACTTTTTTTAACATACCACCACTTAAACAGTCAAATAAACTACAGAAATTATCACACTGATTAAAAAATTCTATAAACATTTCGTTATTATTAAGTAAATACTTAATTACTTCAATAACTTCATCATCGCTTTCACATAAACTGGCAAATACTCTATATTCTAAAGATTTTCTATCGCCAGTAAAATTATTTCTAATCATCTCTACATCAAATAAAGACAGAATTTCAGTAACAGATAGTTTTAATTTTATTTTTCCAAAATAACCATATATATTATTACCCCATTCACTAAGAATTTTATTGCCAAGTCTATTTTTGATTTCTGGATCATTAAGTACCACCTTACGTTCTTCAGTATTTAATTTTGCTATTGCATTTATTAAGAATGATAAATAAGCAGTATCTATGTTTTTAAATTCACCTAAGAATGTTGAAATATCATAATTCTCAAATTCAAAGTCTTTTATTTTATCATTATACTCCAAATCATCAAATTTATTTGATAACATTTTTATTTTATTAATCCCAATTTCCTTAGTTAATTTATCTATTATTTCATAAATATGATGAGGTAATTGATTATTTCTACTATATTTTTTTATCCAATATTTAAAATATTTTTTTCTATTATCTTCAAGATCAGAATTATCAACAATAAATAGGAGATGATTAATCTTAACTATCTCATCATCAAAACTATCACTATTTAAGGTAGGAAAGTTATTATCTACACTTTTATTAGCAAAGCTATTATATAATATATCGTTTTTAACAATATCTTCTGCCAATAATATCATACATCCATTTAAATTTTCAACTTGTAACTTGGTTAGTTCCTTAAACTTATCTAAACTAATAATAATAATAGTATTAGAATCTAAGTTGATTTTCTCAGTTATACAATAAGAAAATCTATCTACGCAATAAAAAATATTATCACATGGGTATAGAATATTTATTTTTGAAATAGAATACATATCATTTAATTCAACAGGTAAAATTTTTTTAGTTTGCTTTTTTATATTGACATCCCCAAAATATGATGGAATGATTATATCATAATTTTCACCAGGAGATAAATTATTTAAATCTAAATTATCCATCTGAACTGATACATAATTACCAGGCAAAACACTTATATCCTTGTTAAGCAATAATACCTTTTCTCTTTCAAATCCCGAAAATAAAATAGGAAACTCTAGGATATCATACTGTCCTTCTACATCATTTAAAGAAAAAGTACCATCATTCATTTTTTTTATATCGTTGATAGTTAAAAAAGCTGAATTTAAATAATTTAATAATTCTTCAGAACTAATTAGTTTTCTTAAAAAATCTATAGATAAATCTTCATATTTTAAACAATATCTATCACAAAATAAAGTTATTTTATTTACTCCTATTTTATTAATAAGTGTTCTTCTTTCTAACAACTTTATATTATCTTCATTTTTATTAGTATTTATTTCAGTATTGCTTCTTTTTAATTTATTCAATAATTCCATAATACCTCCTATTTGTTTTTTTTCTCATTTGCAAAGCCAATAACTCTATCACCAAACTTACTTCTAATATCATCAATTACTTCCTGTAATTTGTCCTCTTTTTCCTCTTCCACTACCTTTTCATCAAATAAAGATAGTTGCACCTTTCTTTCATTAGATAGACCGCTTACAAATACACATACACTTCTAATACCATCTTCACCATTCCATAGTTCATTAAAAATATTAAAAGCCTTTCCTGCTATTTCTTCATCATTTGCGATACTATTATCCAGCTTAACTTGTTTACTAATCTTATCAAAATAAGTATACTTAAACCAAACGCCAATAGTATCAGCATATAATTTATTGTCTCTTAATTTCTTACCAATCTCTTTAGATAAATCAAATATAACATTCTTTATCATACCAGAATCTCTATAATTATATGGAAGAACTGTTGAGTTTGAAATACTCTTAGCCTGTTCTCTTTCATACATAACTTCACTATTATCAATACCATTTGCATAATCATGTAACATCTTGCCCATAGATTTAAACTTCTTAGTAAGTTCTTCCTCTGGTGTTCTAGCAAGTTCTCCAATCGTAGTAATACCCATCTCTCTAAGTTTTTTAGCACTTGCCCTACCAGTCATAAATAAATCCTCAATAGGAAGAGGAAACATCTTAGCCTCGACTTCATTACTAAATAGTGTATGTACTTTATTAGGTTTTTCAAAGTCAGAAGCCATTTTAGCAAGTAATTTATTATTACCAACACCAACATTAACTGTAAATCCAAATTTTCTATAAATATCATTTTTAATTTTGTAAGCCACTTTCACTGGATCACCAAACAGCTTAACACTACCAGTATAATCAAGAAAACACTCATCAATAGAATATCTTTCAATAATATTAGTATAATTACATAAATATTTATACATCATATCTGAAAACTTTTTATATACATCATATTTAGGAGGATAAATCTCTAAATAAGGGCATTTTTTTCTAGCTAAATAAATTGCTTCAGCGGTTTTAACACCATTCTTTTTACACAAATTACTCTTTGCCAAAACAATACCTCTTCTTTGAGTTTCATCACCTGCAATAACAGCATACCTATTTCTAATATCTTTTCCATAACCATTCTTTAGTAGCCACACCGCGGACCAACTAAGAAACGCATTATTAACATCAATATGTAAAATAATTCTTTCCATTTTACACCTCGATATAATAATCTGTCCTATATAGTTTATCTTTTACCTTAACATAAACTGTATACTTACCATTAAGACCTGTATCATTAATATAAAAAATATCAGATACTTCATACACTCTCTTATCTAAAAACTTATCAAGAATAACATAAACTTTATCTTTATTATTATTCTTAATCATTATTCTATCTACTTCTTTCTCAAAAGATACATCTACATCATTAGTTTTGTCATAGTTAATTAAAGATATTTTCTTTTTACTTCCAGTAGTTTCATCTAACCCGCCATATCTAACTGAAGGCACAATACTATAATTAGAAGTATTATTATAAAAATTTATTACTTTTTCTTTATATTCATAAGTAGTATCTTCTAATTTATTATTATCCCCCACCTTATAGAAGTCATTATCCTTTCTTAAAATAATATTACCATCTACATTATCAATATAATCATAATCATCTTTCTTAAAATATTTCTTTATAGTATTACCAGTTTGTAAATCAATTGAGATAACATCATTAGAAAGTACACTAATTACCCCATCATAAACAGTATTAACACCATAATAATTATTAACTATATATTCATTATAAATCTTACCTAACAAATTCATTTGATATAAAGATATTACATTACCATTTTCATTATATCTATCACTACCAATAACAATTGAAGATTCATTAGTCATACTTATATTACCATAATAATTACTATTTAAATACCATCTTACTTCACCATTACTATCGATAGCATAAGGATAATTACTATTATAAAATATAAAATTATCATAAGCCATATTATCTACATAAGTAAAGTCTTCAGGTAAACTACCAGTCTTAATATTAATAATTTTACTCTTACCTTCACTTGCTAATATAACTGTATTATCATAATCAGCATATAATCCATATATTGGTATTAAATGATACTTATTTTTACTAAATATATAATTTATATCACTATTACCATCTTTACTTAATATTTTAATAGATACTTCACTATAGTTATCTGTTTCAAACATTACTAGTGCTGTTAAAGGACTATTACCATAAGGATTAACCACTATATTAGGATTATCTATACTATAACCATAAGGTTTAAAATATACTTCTTTATTACTTTGTACTAATAGAATGTCTTTATCTTCACTTACTTTAATATTACCTGTAACTATGATACTACCTACCACTGTAATAATTATAATAAATATTAAAAATATACCTATAAATATATAACTTTTTTTCATACTATCACAATATATATTATACTAAAAAAGTATATAAAAATAAAGGTATTTATTAGTTTTTTCATCTCACACTTTGTTGTTCGATGCTTTATGAAGTCTTAAAGTCTTCATAAAGAATTTTAGAGCTTATAATCTCTAAAATTAATATTTTTTAATTATTTAGCCATATTAATAATATAATAAATAAAGGAGTATAAATATATGAATTTAAAGAAAATAAAAATACTTGGAGTAGTTATTATAACTATATTATCTTTTATATCACATTTTGCTTATGATATTTTTCCTAATATTATCTTTTCTTTTATCTTTCCAGTAAATGAAAGTATATGGGAACATATGAAAATATTATTTACTTCAACACTAATATATAGTTTAATAGAATATATTCTTTTAAAGAAATATAACATTACGTATAATAATTTACCATTTAATACATATTTCATTCCATTAATGCAAATACCATTATATTTAGTAATATATATACCTCTATATAAGTTATTAGGAGAATCTATGTTTATATCAATAACTCTCATGATAATAGTATATATTATAGGTCAAATAGTAAGTTATAATATATTAAAAGAAAAAGAACTAAAAGTATTAAATGCACTTTCAGTTCCTATAATAATTATAATATATCTAGGTTTTATTTATTTAACTTATAATCCACCACATAAATTTATCTTTTATGATACATTAAATGAAAAATATGGTATTGATGAATATAAGAAAATAACAAAATATAGATAATTTTTATCTATCCACAATAAATGTGGATAAAAAAAGAAAATACTATATTTTCAAGTATTTTCTTACTGCTTGATAACTACCTATCATACCAACAACAATACCAATAACAACAAGTACACCAGATACTTGGTATATAAATGGCATTGGGTTAACTAGTTCGGCAAGGCCAGAACCAAACAATCTACCACCAAAGTAATCATATAAAGAAGTATAACCAAATATTGTAATAAGTATTGGCACTATAGAGCCAAGAAGTCCTATAAATAATCCTTCAATAATGAATGGTATTTTAATAGATATATTTGAAGCTCCTACTAGTCTCATTATTTCAATTTCTCTTTTTCTAGAGTATATAGCAAGTTTAATAGTATTAGCAATTAAAAATGCTGTAACTAGAACTAGTGATAAAACTGCCACTATACATATTTTTCTTACTACATTAAATACTTCAATTAATTGATGTACAATATCTTCTCCATAATTAATATTATTTATCTTATCTTTAGAAAAAGATAAGTTTTTTACTTCTTTTACTGTATCATCTATTTGAACAATATCTTTTACTTTAAACATATAACTATCAAGTAAAGGATTTGTCTCCTCAGTCCATCTATCAACAGTAGTGGCAAATATCTCATTACCTTTTTTTAATTCATTAGCAGACTCTTCTTTAGTCTTAAGTTCAATACTACTATTTTCTATATTTTCAATACTCTCAAGTTCCTTTTTTATTTTAGTTAAATCTTCTTTTGTAGTTTCTTTCTTTAAAAACATAACTACAGTTACATCTTTTCTAATTGAGTCAGAAAAGTGTTCTACATTATAAGATAAAATTAATGATACTGCCACTACTATTAAAGTAATAGTTATACATGAAATCGATGCAAGTGATAAAGAAAAGTTTCTAAATACTCCATGAATAGCATCTCTAAAATATCTTCTTATACTTCTAAAACTTTTCATTGCAGTAACTTCCTTTCTCTATGTCTTTAGCAAGTCTTCCTCTATCAAGTACTATAACTCTTTTCTTCATTCTATCAACAATATCTCTATCATGAGTAGCCATTATAATTGTAGTACCCATAGCATTAATTTCGTCAAGTACTTTCATAATTTCTATTGAAGTATCAGGATCTAAGTTACCCGTAGGTTCATCACATATAAGAAGTTTAGGTTTATTAACAATAGCCCTTGCTATAACAACTCTTTGCTGCTCTCCACCAGATAATTGGTCTGGAAACTGTCTTACTTTATTTTTTAATCCTACTAAATCAAGAACATCCATTACTCTTTTATGTATTTCTTTTTTATCGTATCCTAGTACTTCCATAGCAAAAGCCACATTTTCATATACTGTAAGTTTAGGTAATAGTTTAAAATCTTGAAAGACTACTCCTAATTTTCTTCTTAAAGCATATACTTTTCTATTTCTAAGTTTTGCTACATTAATACCACCTATTATTATGGAACCTTTATCAGGTTTTTCTTCTCTATATAACATCTTTATTAAAGTAGACTTACCACTACCTGAAGCACCTATTACAAATACAAATTCACCCTTTTTAATACTAAGATTAAAATCATATAGCGCTACAGTACCAGTTTTATAAGTCTTTTGAACATCACTAATTCTAATTAACTCCACTTTTACTACCTCCATATCTGTATAATTAATTATAACATTATTTCAATATTTTTTAAACCACTATTGATTATTTTACATAATTTTCCTACTTAGATACTGTATAACTATCAGTAACTAAGAAGAAAGCCCTTTCATCTATTGTTTTAATAACTTCTTTCATTTTTACATATTCTACGGTAGGTATTACACAAAGAAGCATAGTTTTCTTTTTATCACTATAACCTCCTCTAGCCTTAACCATAGTAACAGTATGATTTAAATTATTAATAATATACTCTTTAACTTCTAAAGGTTTTCTAGTAATAATATAAAAAGCTTTATTACTAGATATACCAAGCATTATCTTATCACCAAAATAACTAGTCATATATAATCCAATAATAGCATATATACATTTATCTATACCAAAAGTAAATATACTAAGTATTATAATTATACTATTGCATACCAAACTAGCCTTACCTATAGATATTTTAAATCTTTTATTAATAATATCATATAATACATAAAAGCCACCGAGACTATAATTACTTCTTTTAACTAGTCCAAAACCAATACCTGCAAGTACTCCGCCAATAACTATAAGTAGAAATAAAGATACTCCTTCAAAATTAACAACTCTATTTATTAAAGTAGCACTCTTTAAAAATACTGGAAATAATAATGTACCAAGAATATGTTTTGATCCATAATTAACACCAAATACTAAAAAGGATAAAACAAGTAACATTGATGATAAACATAATACTAATAACGATAAATCTATATTTAAATATTTGTTTAATATAATTGCAAGTCCTGTACTACCAGTAGTAACTACTTCATTAGGAGAATAAAATACACTAACAGAAATAGCACTAAGAGCCATACCAATTATAAATAGAAAGAAATTATAATAAGTATTTTTATCTTTAATAATTTTTTCTAGTTTTTTAATATCAAACTTTTTCTTTTTATTTAATTTCATGATAAATCACCATTATCACTTACTTCGTAGGAGTCACATACTAAGAAGAATATATTATTATCTATCTCTTTTAATCCTTCCTTGACTATAAAATAACTTCTCGTAGGAACAACCGCTAATAAAAGAGTTTCATCTTCACTAGAATAACCACCTTCAGCATCTATAACTGTTGTTCCAACGTCAGGAAGTGATATAAGAAAATCTCGTACCATATCATCCTTTTCTTTATTAACAACTATATAAAATGCTTTGCTCTTAGATATGCCAAGTAATATCTTATCAGTAAATACTGATATTAAATATGACACTAATATAGCATAAAGTACTATATCCCATCCAAATACAAGTTTACCAAGTAGTATAATGCATCCATTAACTATAAGACCAGCAGTTCCCATAGACATTTTTAAATACTTATGAATAATACCCACGATAACATCAGTACCACCAGTAGAAAAATTACTCTTATATATTAGTCCGTAGCCGATACCTGCAAGTACACCACCTACTACAGCAATAACAATCATTTCAGTATTTCCTAAATCTATATATTTAGTAATATAACTAGTAAGTTGTACCAATATAGGATATATTAAAGCTCCAACTAATTGGTTCTTCGTATTTTCAAATCCTAATGTAAAGTAAGCAAGTATCATTAATAAAATGTTACACCCTAAAATAAATATTGAAGGATTAACACCAAACTTACTGAGTACTATTGATATACCACTCACTCCAAAGCAGGCTAAATTATATCTTAAAAAGAATAAATTAAAAGAAAAGGCTACAATTAAAGTACCAAGTACAAGCATACAATATCTTTTACCGATATTTTTTTTGTTAACCTTAGTTATAATACTATCTACCTTTTTCTTTCTAAAATAATCAAATATTCCCATATAAATCACCCTTTATTCTTTTATTCCAAATTCTAACATTTCCTCTATTTCACCATCTAATATACCACTTACATTGCTACTTTCATATCCACTATTGTTATCTTTAACCAAAGTATAAGGGCATAGTACATAACTTCTTTTAGCACTACCCCAGCCATTAGATAGCTGTTCTCCTTTAATACCATTAATCTTTTCATCTTGTTTTTCTTTTTCTAGTAATAATAATTTACCTTTAAGAACTTCAAGTGCTTTTTCTTTATTTCTAATCTGACTTCTTTCGTTTTGACAAGTAACAACAATACCCGTCGGAATATGTGTAATTCTAACTGCACTATCAGTAGTATTTACTCCTTGCCCTCCAGGGCCACTACTACGATAAATATCTACTCTAATATCACTATCATTAATTTCTACGTCTATATTATTATCTATCTCAGGCATTACATCAACCGCAGCAAAAGAAGTATGTCTTCTCTTATTTGCATCAAATGGACTAATTCTAACTAACCTATGTACTCCTTTTTCGTGTTTTAAGTAGCCATAAGCTAAAGGTCCATTAACTTGGAATAATACCGACTTAATTCCAGCCTCTTCACCATCTTGCTTGTCAAGTTCTGTAATAGTATAGCCATTACCACTAGCATATCTAGTATACATTCTATATAACATTAATGCCCAGTCGCATGATTCAGTACCACCTGCGCCAGCATGTATTTCCATAATAGCATTAGAATTATCATATTCACCGCTTAAATAAGTATCTAAAGTAGCCTTGTCTATTAATTTATTAATATCATGATATTCTTCTTCAATCAGTAATAACATTTCAGTATCACTATCTTTAACATCATTAAGCATATCAATATTACTATTAATCTTACTCTCTAAGTTATTAATATTATCTATAATATTTTTGTCATGCTTAAGTTCACTAACTAACTTTTCAGAAGAAATTCTATCATCCCAAAAAGGACTATCAAGCATTAAATTATTAATTTCTTCTACTCTTTTAATTTTACTATCTAAGTCAAAGAGACCTCCTAAGATCAATAATTTTATTTTCTAATATTTTATATTCTTTTTTTATTTCATAAAGTTCCATCTAATCACCTATTATTAGTATACATTAATTTGACACAAAAAGAAATATCTAACACAAAAATATTGACACATTTTTTTCTTAATGATAATATTAAATTAGAATATAAGGAGGATATATGACTAAGAAAAATTATATTGTATTAGGAATAACTGCAGTCATTTTACTAGGAGTAATAATAATTATTTTAGTAAATAAACAAAGCAGTAACTGGACTAAAGATATATTAAAGACTAACTATGATGTATACTATATAGATTGTGAGAATACTGAAAATAAACTAGATAGAGAAGTATTAAATAAAATAGATACATACTGGAAAGAATTATCTAATAATGGTCCTTGGACAGGTAGTAATGATAAATGTTATGATACTTTTACTATAAGATATGATAATAATAATGTAGTACAAAAAATAGACTTACAAATAGTAGATAATGATAGCGTAGTATTAAAAACAAGTAATGGTAATGTATACTATAATCACGCTAATAATTTAGTTACTTATTTAAGAAGTGTTAAATAAAAAATTATGAATGTCATCGTACTAAATTTATAGTATGGTTACATTCATTTTTATATATTTTTTAAAAATAATAAACAGAACCAGTAAATTAATGGCATAATAATTTGTTTAAAGCAAAAGTTGTAATTGTAAAAAGAGAGACAATCAAATTGTCTCTTTCTTATATCATATCTTTATACATATCAAGTATATTTTTAAATTCATCAAGAGCGGTATCTACAACACTACTATTAGTTAAATCAACACCAGCCACTTTTAAAGATTTAATTGGTGATAATCTAGAACCGCACTTTAGAAAATCAATATAGTTTTCCACAGCATTTTCTTTCTTATCTAATATACCCTTCACAATAGCGGTCGCCGCACTTAATCCCGTAGCATACTTATATACGTAGAAGTCGTAATAGAAGTGTGGTATTCTCTCCCATTCGTATCTGATTTCATCATCAACTACTACTTCACCACCAAAGTAAAATTTATTCAAATCATAATACATATTAGATAATTTATCCGCCGTAAGTGCTCCGTCATTATCAATAATACTAGATATATCTCTTTCAAATTCAGCAAACATAGTCTGTCTGTATATAGTGGCTCTATATAATTCCATTAAATTATTTAAAATATATTTCTTCTCTTCTACATCACTACTATGCTCAAGTAAATAATGACTAAGTAATAACTCATTAACAGTAGAAGCAACTTCAGCAACAAATATTCTATATTCACTATTTTGATAATCATTATAATTTCTAGAATAATAACTATGCATAGAGTGGCCCATTTCATGAATTAAAGTAGACATATCATTATACTTATCTTGATAATTTAATAAAATATATGGATAAGTATCATAACTACCACCAGAATATCCACCAGTCCTCTTGTTTTTAGTGGGATATACATCTATCCATCTATTATCAAGAGCCTCTTTTACCTTATTTATGTATTCTTCTCCAAATACTTCTAATACCTTAAGTATAACTTTCTTTGCTTCTTCGTAACTATACTTCTTATCAAAACCATTACCAATAGGTACATACACATCATATAAATGAATATCGTCTAAATTAAGAATATCTTTCTTTAACTTATAATAATCATAAATATAATCAATATGTTTATGGACGCTATCTATTAAATTATTATATACTTTAATATCAACATCATCAGCATATAAACTCATTTCAATAGCACTATTATACTTATTAATCTTAGCCATCGTAGATAGTTCTTTCATATTTGAAGATATTAAAGAAGCAAAAGTATTAGTATATTTTTTATACTCTTTATATAAAGTATTAAAAGTATCTTTTCTTACTCTTCTATCTTTACTTTCAATATATAAACTATAATTACTATTATTAAGTTCTACTTTCTTACCATTCTCATCTTCAATACTATCAAAAGACATATCACAATCTTTAAATAGTTCATATGTATCATAAGAGTTTCCTACCATCTTACCAATACTTGATAAAAGCTTTTCTTCTGTATCAGAAAGAGTATGTTCTTTATATCTATATATTTCCTTAATAGAAATTTCATAATCTTTAATTAAAGGATTTTCTTTCATATATTTTTCTATAACACCATAATCATTCTTTAAAATACTAGGTACTATAAAATAACTACTCTCACTATGCTTGCTTCTTAAATTAGATACTTTCTCACATAGTTCTTGTTTATCATTATTTGAAGTATCTAAATCAAAAGATAAATTAGCATAACAATATAACTTATCAATTAGTCTTTCAATCTCAAATGATAGTCTAATAGAATTATAGAAATTATCACTATTATCCATCATAGTATTTTCATATTTTTTTAAAGAATTAATTTTATCTAATACTAAGTCATAGTCATTATTAAATTCTGTAGTATTACTATAAATAACATCTAAATTCCAAGTATACTTCTTATCAATATCTTTTCTATCTTTCATAATTACCCTTTCTATACATTAAATCTAAAATGACAAATATCTCCATCTTGCATTACATATTCTTTTCCTTCGATTCTTGCTTTGCCTGCTTCTCTAACTTTTAGTTCACTACCCGCAGCTACTAAATCATCATAAGACATAACTTCTGCTTTAATAAAGCCTCTTTCAAAATCCGAATGAATAATACCAGCACATTCAGGAGCCTTCATACCTTTTTTAAATGTCCAAGCCCTAACCTCATCAGATCCAACAGTAAAGAATGTAGCAAGTCCAAGTAATTTATAAGTTTTATCAATTAACTTATCAAGACCACTTGAGGTAATACCAAGTTCATTTAAGAATAACATTTTCTCATCATCATCAAGTTCAGCAAGTTCACTCTCTATCTTCGCTGAGATAATAACTACTTCACTACCTTCATTTTTAGCATACTCACATACTCTATTAGTATACTCATTACCATTAACAATATCTTCTTCACTAACATTAAGAGCATATATAATAGGCTTTAAAGTAATTAAATTAAATGAACTAATAATTTTCTTTTCTTCATCATCTAAACCAAGTTTTCTAACAGGAATATTTTTTTCTAGTGCATCCTTTATTCTTTCTAATAATTCTATTTCTTTAACATCGTCCTTGTTTTTAGTAGTCATAGCCTTTTTACCAATTTTACCAATTCTTGTAGTAATGATTTCTAAATCTGAAAGAACTAGTTCTACATTAATAACTTCAATATCTCTTATTGGATCAACACTACCATCAACATGAATAATATTTTCATCATCAAAGCATCTAACAACCTCAACAATAGCATCTACTTGTCTTATATGTGATAAAAACTTATTGCCAAGTCCTTCACCAGTACTAGCACCCTTTACTAGCCCTGCTATATCCGTAAATTCATAAGTAGTAGGTATAGTTCTTTCTGGAACATACATATTTTCTAATACCTCTACCCTCTTATCTGGGACAGTAACCACACCAACATTAGGATCAATTGTAGCAAATGGATAATTAGCAGCTAATATATTCTTTTTAGTTATAGCATTAAATAATGTACTCTTTCCTACATTAGGAAGGCCTACAATACCAGCAGTTAAACTCATTTATATCACTTCTTTCTTACCTAAATATTATAACAAAAAATAACTATAAAATAAACATTTTTATACAAGTAATTATAAATATTTTTTTATTTGTTTCACTTTAAGCCTAGGTCTTAAAGTGTTTATTTGAGTCAAAGTATTGTCTCAAATAAATATATCAGCCATATCTATTATATATAAGCATAGTCACAAGAATTAAAAAAAGTTATACCGAAGTACAACTTTTTATTTATAACATAACACTAGTACCAAATCCTATGGGAATTCCCATGATATAGAAGGCTAACATTATAACAAAATATAATATTACAAAAGCAATAGTATAAGGAACCATTAATGACATAGCATCAGTAATAGTAATAACATCATTCTTTCTCTTATCATAAATATGTAAGAAACCAATTAGTATAACAAAGTAACTAAATACTGGAGTAATACCCTTTATACAAGAATCCCCAGCTCTAAAGACAACTTCAGCAAATTCAGGAGTCATAGAGCTTTGCATAAACATTGGAACAATTACTGGTGAAATCATAGCCCATTTAGTCGAAGCCATAGGAACAAAGAACGTTGATAAAGCTACTACTAAGAATGTAATAACAACAAGAGCAAGTCCTGATAGTTGCATACCATTAAGTAATTCAGATAAAGAAGCTACAATAAATAAACCTATGTTAGTTTCCCTAAATATCATACAGAATTGTGAAGCAAAGAATATAAGTACTAATAAAGAAGCAACATCCTTTAAATAATAACTCATTCCATCAACCAAATCTCTATTATTATTTATTGTTTTTACTCTCATTCCATATATTAATGAACTAAATATAAGTAAGAATGAAAATATAGTAACAGAACCTTGATAAAAGTAAGAACCTTCTCCAAATAACATATCAACATATTTACTTTGACTAAGATCTAGGAATAGTCCTGAGAAAGGAAGACCTTTAATAATACAATATATAAGTAAAAGACCAACTACCATTGTAGCAAGGAGTGCTATAGCAATACCTTTTCTCTCCTTCTTAGAAACTTCACCAACCTGTGATGGCTCCTCTTCATCAAAAGAATATTTACCAAGTTTTGGTATAATGAATCTTTCTGTAACTATCATACCAACATAAGCAACAAGTATTGTACTAACTATAGTAAAAATAATATTACCAAATAAATTAACATTGTATGAAGAATCAAGTATAAGTGCAGCTTTATTTGAGTAAGTAGTTAACATACTATCTAGCCTATTAACAATTACATTGCCACCATATCCAAAAGTAATACCAGCAAAAGCAGCACAGATACCCGCGGATGGATGTCTACCTAAATTCATAAATAATATTGCCGCTAACGGAATTAATATAACATATCCAACTTCATAAAACATTGAAAAGATAACGCCAAGAAGTACAACTAAGAAAGTAAGAACTTTTCTTGGTACTTTTTCACCAATAACTTTAAACATTGAATTAAGAAAACCACTCTTATATCCTACGCCAACTCCAAGTAAGCCAATAATTAAATTACCAAGAGGAGCAAAACTAATAAAATTGTTTAACATATTGCTAATCAAATACTGTAGACCGGTTCTATTAAATAAATTATGTATATTAACAGTTTGTGTTGTCAAATCCCCTGTAACATCATTAACTACATAATAACTTGCCTCTAAATTAAATATGCTACCCAAACTACTAAGTATCATAACAACTAAAGTAAGAATTAAAAATACTAAAGCTGGATGTAACTTAACCTTCTTTTTTTTCATTTTCGACCACCTTCTTTATTTTTTTATTAAAATCCACTCTAGGAAGCATTATCACTCTAGAACAATTAGTACATTTAATCTTTATATCTGCCCCTAATCTAATTATTTCAAATTCACTAGAACCACATGGATGCACCTTTTTCATAATTACTTTATCTCCTAAATTATAATTCATTACAATTCACCTAGTACCATTATAACATTTATTTTATACTAAGTAAATTATTTTTATTTTAAAATTTTGTTGTCATATAAAAGTAGAAAAATATCATACTCAATACTTGACATAAAGGGATAAAATATTATGCGTGAACTATTGTAAAAATATATTAGTTTTGATATAATTAAATGGTAAAAGAGGGATGATGAAGTGAATAAAGAAAGAAGTAAAAGAAAGTTAAATGTACAAAAAATATTTAATTTAGTAAGCCTGATGTTCTTATCAGCATGTATTATTTTTTATGGAGGAAGATTTATTAAATTATACATAGAAAATAACAAGGTAGAAGAGACAAATTCTATGGCAAAAAACATTAAAGAAAGCAATAAAGATAATGAAAATTTCAAAGTAATAAATGGTGAATACTATTTCAGTGGTACTGATGTAAACAATTATGTCTCATATTCAAATCTATTATGGAGAATAATGAAGATAAATACTGATAATACAATTACTATGATATCAGATAGTAGTATAACATCACTAGCTAAAGGAGAAAATAAAGATTATAATTCTTCTTATATAAGTAAATGGTTAACAAAAAAAGATAATGAAGAATACACCGGTATACTTGAAAGCAATTTAAATAATATGAGTAAATACTTAACATTTACCAAAACTTGTAAAGATGTAATTGAAGATACTAAAAGTATATCATGTAAAGATTTAACCGAAGATACATACATAACAATACCATCATTAAATGATTATGTAAACACTGGCGGTAATGATAGTTTTATGAATAATGAAGAATACTTTTATTTAATAAATAATAATAAAGAAAATAAATCATGGTATATAGATAGTGATGGAAAGCTTGGCAAAAGTGATGGTACTGATGTAATAGGAATCAAACCAGTAATAACAATCAAAGCAACAATAGAAGCAACTGGTGGTGATGGTACAGAAAGTAATCCATACATTTTTGAAGGAGAAAATAGTTTATTTGGAAGTTATGTAAAACTTGGCAATGATATTTGGAGAATATATGAAGTTAATGAAAAAGAAGTAAAATTATCACTAAATAATTACTTAACAATTAACAGTGAAGAACAAAAATATAATTATTCATCCAATGGATATCAATATAATGATACAAAAAATAAGACATTAGCTTACTACTTAAATAATACATATCTAAACAAATTAAGTTATAAAAATTTAATTAAAGAGACAAAATTTGCTAATGGACTATATAGTAATACTACAAGTTATGACTATACTAAAGTACTTAACGAGACAATAGATACTAAAGTATCAATACTTTCACTAGGAGACACAATCTTAAATAATAAATTAACAAATTACTTTATGTCTACTGGAATAGATAAAAATAGTAATAATATGTATGTATTCCAAAATGATTTTAAATTATATACAAAATCATCTTCAACAAGTTTAAAAATAGTACCAGTAATATCTATAGATAAAGATAAACTTACCAAAGGTACAGGAACTATAGATAGTCCTTTGGAGGTAGAATAATGAGAGAAAGAAAAAAAAGAAAAATATATAAAACAACCATTGTATTTATAATTTTAGATTTAATTGCAGCTTGGTGTTTCTTTATGATGTATGGGCCATGGGATAAAGTGCGAAATATGTATGTAAATACTGCAATGAAAACTATGCATCACCAATATTTTGCTAATATCTTTTATAATCAAAAAACAATAGACAAAATAATGTCAGGTAACTACTTTGTATCATTTGAAGAAGATGCCAATACAGATGCAATAGTAATAGATACAAAAGAAAAAACTAAATATAAAGACAAATATGAAGAAGAATTATATACAAGAGAAAATCCTGATGATGACTACAAAGTAATTGATTTAAAGGTAGGAAATTCTAATGGATATCTAGTAGCTATCTATAAACCTGAAAAAGTAAGATTAATTTCTACAAAAGAGTTTAATGTTGGTGGTAAAGGCGAAAGAATAATCACTATGTGTGAAAGATATGGTGGTTCAGTATGTATTAATGGTGGAGGTTTCCAAGATTCAGGATATGGTTCAGATATACCAATTGGCGTAGTTATTCAAGATGGAGAAATAACTTGGGGAGCCGATACTGCGGATACAACTAGAGACAATATAATTGGACTTACCAAAGATGGAAAATTAAAACTAATGACCAATGCCACTGCCAACGAAGCCTTAAAAGCAAATATAAATGATGCTATGGTATTTGGTCCATTTCTAATAGTCAATGGAAAGCCACTTGAAATAGTTGGAGATCCTTGGGGTTATGCTCCAAGAGTAGCCATAGGTCAAACAAAATCAGGTATAATCTTGTTTCTAGTAGTAGATGGAGAAAATTATATAAACGGAGCTAGTCTTCAAGACATGGTAGATGTCTTAACTAGATATGGTGCTTACAATGCTGCCAATCTAGATGGTGGTCAATCATCATCATTATCAATAAATGGCAAACTATATAATAATCCTCCAGCAGCAGCTAAAAAACAAGGCGGAAGATATGTAGTAACTGGATGGGGATTAATAAAATAATAACAAAATATCACTAGGCTTTAGTGATATTTTTTTCATATTCATTTAACTTATCAATATATACATTCTTCGCATTATTAATAATTGCTTCCAATATAACATTTTCTATTCCTCTAGAAATAATTTTATCAAGACGCCTTGCCCCAAATTCAAAAAAGTTACTTTCTTTAATAATTTTATCTACCACATCATCAGCATATTTTATATTAATATTTGAATATTTTTTACTAATAGATTCTAATTTGTTAGTAATAATCCTTCTAACATCATTTTCATTTAATCTATCAAAAGTCATTATACCATCTATTCTATTAATAAATGCCATTGAAAAACTATTTTTTAAATCATTTATACTATTGATATTTTTATTAAAGCCAATACTATTCTTTTCAAATCCAACATTTGAGGTCATAATAATTACTACATTATTAAATCTAACTGTAACACCTTTAGCATTTTTTATTTTGCCTTCTTCCAATATCTGATAAAATAAATTAATAACAGAAGGATAGGCTTTATCTATTTCATCAAGCAATAATACCGAATTAGGTTTATTTCTAATTTCTTCCAAAATGTTTTTATTATCATCGTATCCAACATATCCTGGAGAAGAGCCAAGTATCTTATTAACTGAAGTACTATCACTGTATTCACTCATATCAAGTCTAATAAAATTATTTTCGCCTACTAAAAGTTTAGCATATTCTTTAGCCAAGCATGTCTTACCTACTCCAGATGGACCAATAAACAGCATAGAGTAACATTTATTGTCACCATATTTAATTCTTTTAGTAATATTCATAAGACTATCAATAACATTATCATGACCAATAATAATACTCTTTAGTTTCCTTTCCATCTCATAAATACTATCTATATTACTACTAAGTATATCTTCAGTAGGTATTTTTACCCTATTACCAATAACAAAAGCAATATCTGAAATAGTAACTTCATTCTTTTTAATATTACAAGATAATTCTAGTTCATTAAGTTCTGACATTAACCTAGCTTCTTTCTTCCTAATATCAAGAGCTTTATCAATATCGTTATCAATAATAAAACTATTCTTTTCTTTACTCAACTTATTAATTTCTTTTTTAATATTCTTTAATCTATCAGTACCAACTTCCTTCATACTAACTCTAGCGCAAACTTCATCTAATACATCAATTTCTTTGTCAGGTCTATTTCTATCAAATATATATTTTTCAGACATATCAACTAATTTATTAAGTATATCATCACTAATAACAACATTATGATACCTCTCATATATACTTCTTATATTAAATAAAATATTTTTAGTTTCAGTAATACTTGGTTCATCAACAAACACCTTTTGAAATCTTCTTTCCAAAGCAGAATCTTTCTCAATAAACTTCTTATATTCTTCTGTAGTAGTAGCTCCTAGGCATCTAATTTTACCTCTAGCTAAAGAAGGTTTTAATATATTTGAAGCATCTATTGCACCTTCAGCACCTCCTGCACCAACTAAAGTATGAATTTCATCTATAAACAAAATAATTTCTGTATTATCCTCAATTTCTTTAAGTACTTTTTTCATTCTTTCTTCAAATTCACCACGATACTTAGTTCCAGCAACCATCGTAGCCATATCTAAAGAAATAACCCTTTTACCTATTAATCCAGATGGAACATCTTCATTAGCAATTAATCTAGATAGTTCTTCTACAATAGCAGTTTTGCCTACTCCTGCTTCACCAATCAAAATAGGATTATTTTTAGTTCTCCTACAAAGTATTTCCATTACACTTCTTACTTCTTTTTCTCTACCGATTACAGGATCTAATTTACCATTTTTAGCTTCATTAGTCAGATCAATTCCTAAATCATCTATAAGCAGTTTTTTCTTCTTATTCTTCTTACTTTTCTTTATAAGACTAGTAGAGAAATCATCATACATAGATTCTACATCAATATCCATGCCGATTAGTATTCTAATAGCAATACCTTCACCCTCTTCTAGCATTGAAAAAAATAAGTGTTCTAAAGTTACCTCACCATCATTATTATCTTTACTATCCATAATAGCAGATTCAATCACTTTTCTAAGTAATGGTGTATATAAAAAATATTCACTTTTCTTTTTACTAGTACCTACTACTTTAGATAATTCTTCTTTAAATTTTTCATAGTAGATACCATAACTATTTAATCTTTCAGTAATATTACTATCAATATTCAAAATAGAAAGAAGTAAATGTTCTGTTCCTATATATGGATGTCCTAAATCCAACATTTCTTTTTTTGCATTCATTAGTGCGGTTTGTGCTTCCTCATTAAAATTTCCTATCATATTATTATTTCTCCTCTCTAAGATATTCTATGAATATAATGAGATGACTTTCTAAATTTTAATCAAGAAAAATAGACTTTTTTTATTATTTATATTCACTTTAAGCCTTTCCTTTTAGTCTTAAAGTGCTGTTATTAGCCTAAAGTCTAATAACAGTGTATCTACATACCTATCATATAGAAGCCAAGTTAACATAAAAAAACGTCTAAATTACTTTAGACATTTTTGTTATTATAAATAGTTATATTAATGACATTACTAAGATTACTAGTATTACTACTAATAATAGCATTAATACAAATCTCCATATATATTTTACCCAAGTAGTATATGGAACATCAAAATATTTAAGAGCAAATATTACTAATAAACTAGTAGGCCCTATAATACTAACAATACCATAAACACTTTGGAATAATAAAGCATATACAGAATATAATGATTCATCAGTTACTTGAGCTATCATTGTAGAATATACACCAGCAGCAGTATAATATAAATCAGAATGAAGAAGAGTTCCTAAACCACTAATTAATGTTCCTGTTAAAACATTTAATCCTAGCTTAGACTCAGAAATCAAACTAATTATATTAGACATGAATCCAAAGTTATAAGCACATACTAATATAGCAGATGCAAGCATAACTAAGAATACAGCTGGTACCATTTTTTTAGCACCATTCATAAAGTTGTCAACAACATCATCAAACTTAACTCTATAAATAAATTTAAGAATTAAAGTAAATAGAATTAAAGTTGTAATTATTGACATATATGAACCAAGACTAGCCCAATTACCCAATGAAGATGCATTAGCGGTAATAACATTAGAGAATACTTTGAAATCTCCAATTTTTATTCCAAGCAACCATTCATTAAATTTATTAAAGCATTCTATACCAAATAATGTATTCCAAGGTAAATATCCTAAAATAAGAATAACAAGTATTACTGATAGAACAACAACTATAGGCCATGTTCTAATGTTTTTGTAATCACCTTTAACTTCAGAAACTAACACTTCATTACTATCATTTAATTCATACTTAACTTTCTTTTCTTGAACATTTTTAATATATCTTAATATGAAGAATATAAGTAAAGCAACTCCAAGAACAAGAAGAATTAATTTAGCCCATATATTAGAATATAAATCTAATGAAGACAATCCTTCAATAGTAGTAGCACTATATCCATAGTAACTATTAGGATTTCTAAATGTTATATAGATACCTCCTATAAAACCTACTAGCATTGAAACAACTGTTGAACTAATGGCAACTAATTTGTCATGACCCATTGCTAATATAATTGCAGCAACAAATGGTACAAATACAAGAATAGCACCAATTAAACCTGTAACTGAAGTTAAAACAGCAAATAATATAGTAACTATTATTATAAATAAATTACTATGTGCCTTAACTTTAGTAGCTATATTATCAACTAATTTCTTATAAGCAGGAACTTCTTTTAATACTCCATAGAAAGCGCCAAGTACTAATAAATAAACAGCAGTGTCAAAGAAGTAATAAAATGATTGAGTAAAATTAATTAGAGTATCACCAAGTGGAATCATGTTAAATACTTTAAGTTTTTCAACAAATTGACCAGCTATTGCAAGACCTCCATTAACTAGCACAAGTGCTCCAAAAACAATCAATATTACTTTAAATAAACTATGTTTTTTCATAATAACCTCCTCTAACATTAATTATAACACAAAAGAACTAAAAGTAAATAAAAAAGAGAAAATTTCAAGTGTTTTCCCTTATTTTATAATACTTTAAGACTATTTTTTATCCTTCATTTGAGGAAATAATACTACATCTCTAATTGAAGGTTGATTAAATATAATCATCATAAGTCTATCAATACCAAAACCAAGTCCGCTTATCGGAGGCATACCTTGTTCCATTGCAGACAAGAAATTTTCATCTAATTCCATAGTTTCATCGTCGCCTTGTGCTTTAGCTTTTAATTGTTCCTCAAAAGTTTCTCTTTGCGTAATAGGATTAACTAACTCAGAATAAGCTTTGCAAAGCTCAGTACCACAAGCGACAACTTGGAAGACATCAATAATTCTCTTATTCTTATCATTTCTTCTGGCAAGTGGTATAAGAACTGCTGGATAATTATATATAATTGTAGGTTCTAGAACATCAGTTCTAATCTTTCTTTTATATATAAAGTCAATAATTTGACTAAGAGATTTTGCTTCATCTAGTTCTTCATAAGTAAATAAACCTGCTTCAACAACCTTATCTTTAAATAATCCTGGATCTTCAATATCAAGAAAGTCAAATCCTAATACCTTTCTCATTTCTTCAACATAGTTAATTTTCTTCCATTCAGTACCAAAATCAATAATATTACCTTGATATTCAATTTTAGTATCACCAGTAAGTTCAGTTAATAATCCTCTGATAAACTTTTGATAGAATCTTATATTATCTTCAAAATTCCAATAAGATGCATACCATTCAACTTGTGTAAATTCCTGAAGATGTTCAGTATCCATACCTTCATTTCTAAAACACTTTGCAACTTCGTATACTCTATTAAATCCACCTGCAACACATTGCTTTAAATATGTTTCAGGAGCTATTCTAAGATTACAATCCATATCTAATGCATTATGATGTGTATAAAATGGTTTAGCACTTGCTCCACATACAGCATTTTGTAATATTGGAGTTTCTACCTCTAAAAAACCATTTTCTCCTAAAAATCTATGAATATAAGCATATAATTTACTCCTACCAAGAAAAACCTTTCTAGTTTCCTCATTCATAATTAAGTCTACATATCTTTGTCTATATTTCATTTCCATATCAGTAAGTCCATGAAACTTTTCAGGAAGTGGTCTAAGTGCCTTTCCCAAAAATTCAAAACTATGTACTCTTAAAGTTTTTTCACCAGTTTGCGTAGTAAATATTTCCCCTCTTGCACCAATAAAATCACCAGTATCAATTAATTTTTTAAAGAAAGCATATTTATCTTCACCAACCATATCAATTTTAATTTCAAGTTGCATGTCTCCTTCAATGTCACGAATTCTTACAAAAGATAATTTTCCCATCTTTCTCATAAATACGATTCTACCAGCGATAGATACATCAGTAGTTCCATCGTCTAATAATCTTGCATCTTTAATTTTATGTGTTACCTCATATTTTTCAGGATAAGGATTACAATAATTCTTTATTTCCTCTAATTTATCTCTTCTTACTTGTTCTTGTTCACTAAATTGTCTTTCCATTATTCTTTCACCTCTTCTATTACATTAGTACCTGCAATTATATCATGTAAACCTCTGCCATCTTTCTTATAAGTTACCATAAAGAATGATACTATAATGACAAAAAATTCAACATAACCTATAATTGTATAAATATAAGTAAATGTATTAACACTTAATAAATTAACAAATATTATACTAAATAAGGCACTAATTATATTATATATAAACAAACTTCTAAGTAACATATTCCATATACTAGGTTTATTTCCATCCTTATTTACTACTTTGATCTTTAATAATTTTTTACCTAATGTTTGACCTTTATTTAAAGTTGCAAACACTACAAAATATCCAATATATAAAGTTACAGAAACAATATTAGTAGTAACATTACTCTTTTGTAATTCATAATTAATTTTATAAGTTTCATCTTTATATTCATCTATGGTAATTTCACCACTTTGATAATCACTTAATAGTTTACTCATTTTATCTGTTAAATCACTAGTCTTATTACTATTAAAGCCTACTGTTATTAAAGAAGCAATAAATATAACTATAAAATAGTCCAATATAAATGCTCCCAATCTCTTGAAAAAACTTGCCTTCATAATTCTCATCTCCTAGTAAATATTATACATTATTTTTAAGTTCTTTTAAATAGTTATTAAGAATATTTTTTAGTTCTTCACTAGTTTTTGCCTTAAATATTTCATTTTTAACGCTTTGTGTTCCAGGAAGTCCTTTTAAATACCAAGCAGCATGGCTTCTCATTTCAAGTACTGCAACCCTTTCATCTTTTATTTTAAGTAAATAATCTAAGTGATGAAAACACATATTTATTTTATCTTCATAACTAGGTTTTGCGATTATCTTACCAGTATCTAGATATGTAATAATTTCCTTCATTAACCAAGGATTGCCAAGTACTCCTCTACCTATCATAATAGCATCACATCCAGTATAAGCTAACATCCTTTCAGCAGATTCAACACTAGTAATATCTCCATTACCTATTACCGGAATAGATACAGCCTCTTTAACTTTTTTTATTATGTCCAAATCAACACTTCCAGAATAGCCCTGACTCCTAGTTCTTCCATGAACTGTAATAGCACTAGCACCAGCCTCTTCACATATCTTAGCAACCTCTACAGCATTAATACTATTTGTATCCCAACCGCTTCTGATTTTAACAGTTACTGGAACATTTACTGCTTCAACAACTGCACTAACTATGTCTCTTATTTTTTTTGGATTCTTAAGTAAAGCACTCCCAGCTTGTGATTTTACAGCCACTTTAGGTACAGGACAGCCCATATTAATATCAATAATATCTGGATGCATAATTTCCTCAACCATTTTAGCAGCCTCTACAAAAGTATCTTTGTCACTTCCAAATATCTGCTGCGCTATAGGTCGTTCACATTCTTCAAAATAAAGCATATCTTTTGTCTTCTTACTATCATAAACAAGTCCTTTATCGCTTACCATTTCTGCATATACCAAAGGACAACCCATTTCTTTGATAATTTTTCTAAATGCACTATTACATACACCAGCCATTGGAGCAAGAACTATATTGCCCTTTATAACAATATTACCAATTTTAAACATAATATCACCACACGTTACATATTTTACCATATAATAAATAAAATTAAAAGAAAAAATTAAGTAATAATTTACTTAATCATATATAAAAAATCATATATAAAACTACATATTAAATAAGACATTCCAAATATAAGAAGAATATAAAAAACTTTAGCTTGTACAATTTTATTTTTCTTAAAAATACTATTAAAATTAACGCTATCCATAGCATAAATAGTTAAAGGAAATACTAATAAATATAGTAAAAATTTTACCATTATCTTTCTAAATCCTTAATCATATCATTTCTTCTAATGTATTTGCTTACATTAGTAAATGGAGTATTAATAAACTTATCAACAATATCCAACATTAAATCTTCATCTAATTCTTCACTCATTGCTATACAATTAGCATCATTGTGTGCTTTACATAAAATAGCCTCACTTTCATTTGAAACTTTAGCACAATATACACCTTTCATTTTATTTAAAGTAATACTCATACCTATACCAGTACCACATATAGCAATTCCTAAATCAACTTCACCATTTTGGATAGCAGTTCCTAATTTTTTAGCATAAACTGGAAAATCAACACTATCCTCAGTATCAGTTCCATAATCAATAACATCATATTTATATAAACTATCTTTCAAAAATTTTTTTGCTTTATAACCACGATGATCACTCGCAAGTCCTATTGTCATATTATCACCATTCCTTCAATCTAATTATACTAAAAAAATCATTCGAGTTAAATATAATTTATTTTTTTTGACATATATTTTACACAAAAGAAAAAGACATTATTGTCTTTCCAACATATATAAGTTATCTAAAAGTATTCCTGTACCTTCAGCCACACAAGTAAGTGGAGATTCTGCAATAAATACAGGTACTTTAAGTTCTTGACTTAGTACTTGAGCAAATCCATCTACTAAAGCACCACCACCAGTAAGTACAATTCCTTTATCAATAATATCAGCAGATAACTCAGGTGGAGTTTGTTCTAGTATACCCTTAACAGCATGAATAATAATGTAGACACTTTCTCTTAAAGCTTCTTCTACCTCATCACTTGTCAAAGTAATCGTGTGAGGAAGTCCAGTAACTAAATCTCTACCTCTAACTTCCATTTTTTCATTTCTAGAACCAGGAAAAACAGTACCAATAGTTATTTTTATATCTTCTGCTGTCCTTTCTCCTACCAATAATTTATATTTATCTTTAATATATTTTACAATATCATTATCAAAAGCATTACCAGCAATTCTAATTGAAGCACTATTAACAATTCCACCCAAAGATAGTATAGCAATATCAGTAGTACCACCACCAATATCTATTACCATATTACCACTTGGTTTAGATATATCCATACCAGCTCCAATTGCGGCAACTTTAGGTTCTTCTTCTAGAAAAACTTTCTTAGCTCCGGTTCTTTCAGCAGCCTCTTTAATAGCATTTTTTTCAACCTGAGTAATATTAGAAGGACAACATATCAATATTCTAGGTCTAGAAAAAAAACTCTTACCATTTACTTTTTTTATAAAGTAATTAAGCATAACTTCTGTAGTGTCATAATCAGCAATTACACCATCTTTCATAGGCTTAATGGCTTTTACTTTGCCAGGAGTTCTACCAAGCATCTCATGAGCTTCACTTCCCACAGCTAAAGGTCTTTTCGTGTCAGCATCTATAGCAACAACAGATGGCTCATTTAATACAATACCTTGTCCCTTAATATATATAAGTACATTAGCAGTTCCTAAGTCAATTCCAATATCTTTGTTAAACATAAAATCACCATCCTCATTTACATTTTACCACAATTTAACATTTTTTAATAGAGAAGATTCCCTTTTTTTGTCTAAAAACTTATCTTTTGTAGCCTGTCCTCCTCTAATATGCTTAATATAAGTATGATATTCCAAAACACTTGACACTTTTTTATATAAGGTACTGTCAAGTAACACTAATTTTTCTCTCATGTCCTTATGTACAGTACTCTTAGATACACCAAATATAAAAGATACTTCCCTAATTGTTTTATTAGTATCAATAATATAATTAGCTTCTTCTATTACTCTAGAAACAACTTTTTTATTCATATACTCACCTATAAAATTATATTTATAAGAAAGTATATTATGTAAAAAAGGCATAATGCCTATAATTCATCAACAGATTTATTATAATATTCTTCAGGATTAACTATAGAGCCTTTATAATATAATTCAAAATGCAAATGATTATTTAACTCTTTATTAATGTTAGATAACCCACTTTTAGCAAGTATTTGTCCCTGAATAACATTATCTCCCTCTTTTACAGTAACCTCAGACAAACTTTGATATACACTAATAAGTTCATTACTATGCCTAACTTCAATAGAAGTACCAAGAATTTTATTTTCATAAACATTTATTACTGTACCATCAAGAATACTTATTACATCAAATGAACTATCACTAGTGTAATCAACCCCCGAATTTTGCATATAAGTATCTTCATAAAAAATAATAGATTCTTCCTGATTAGCAGCCTCATCTTGATAATCATAAAAAGTCTTATAAATAGCAACTTTACTATCTAAATAAGGTCTCACTATTTTAGAACTAGTACTTACTACGGGTATATCCTTATCATATTCAGACACAATTTCACCATCAACATAATTGGTATTTTTTTTATCCTTAAATAACAAATTATTAGATAGTCTACCTGCAAAATACATACAAAACAAAAATGCAATAACACATACTCCGTAAACCATCGGTATTAAGAGTGGCTTAATTCTTTTCATTTTCATATTCTCACCTCTACTATAATTGTTTCCTAAATTAAAAAATATATACATCAATTTAACAATTTTTTAATTGAAGTTCCAACATAGTAATGCGAAAGAATATCTTTATATGAATAACCTTCAAGTGCCATGCCTTCCGCACCATATTGACTCATTCCAACACCATGACCATAACCAACAGTATCAATAATAATATTATCATTATCTTGTCTCAAAGAAAAATCAGTAGACTTTAAACCAAGCTTATCATATAACTCTCTACCAGTAAACTCCGTGCCATTAATACTAAGATTTAGTATTCTATTAGTACTACTTCTTTTTAAAACTTTAAAATTTAACGTATCAGATTTTTCTAATCCTAAAGAAGAATAAAAATTGCTACTAGAAATCTTCTTAGTACTTTTAAAAGCACTACTAGTTGAACTATCCCACATCGATGTAACACTCTGCAAGTAAGGTAGATCAATATTAAATACCAAAGAAGAATTTTCTGTATAACCATTACTTGTAGAAAAAAACAAAGCATCAATAACTTCACCATTATATTCTAAATATTCCAAAGAAGTATCATTAACTGCCTCTCTTAATTTATTAATATTATCAACATACTTATTACCCCATGCGTCTTTTAAATAAGCATTATCCAAATATACTTGATTTAGGACTGAATCAACTACATCATATTCACTATCTTTATTGTACTCTATTTTTTTTAAAGCATAACTTCTCGCTGCTACAGCCTGAGCCTTAAAAGCTTCCTTTTCAAAATAAATAGGCATTTCCCCAGCAAGTACACCAACTATATATTCTTCAAATGGTAAATATTCTATTTCACCACTACTTAATCTCTTAACCCTAATAATAGTATTAGACTCATAATTAAGTTTTATTTCTTCTTTTTTATCAATTTTAAAAAAAGTCACTATCACAAATGGAATAAATATAATTACAACAGTTAAAAATATTATCTTTTTCATATTCTTACCTCTACATAATTATATGATGCAAAAAAGAAAAAAATTGTCGAAAAAAAGAAGTGTTACTTACCACTTCTTAAAACTTCAAATTTAACATTATTTGTTTTACCTAAAATATTAGGATCCTTTTCAGTTGTGAAGGCCAAATCAAATAAAGTACCCTTTTGACTATTAAACATTATTTCACCAGTCTCAGAATTTCTATGCCAACCAACATTTCCACCTCTATCAAGTACTATAGCAATAAATGGTTCCATTCCTTGGACATTACTAATTCTTATTATAGAATAAAATGGAAAATATTTATCTGCTGCAACAATTCTAATAGTTCCATATTCAGTATCATCGTAATATATATTTTCTCTTAAATCATAGCCAGTACTTGTTCTGCCGCCACATCCGTAGCAGTCAGGACCATACCCAGTTAAACTACCAGTAAATGTTTCTAATGCCGTTCTATCACTAAAATCCGGATTTAAAGGAGTAACATTAGTTTCTTCATCTTTAGGAGATTCTTCTTTAACTTCTTCCTTAACTGTTTCTTGTTTAATATTCTCTTCTACTTTAGGTTCCTCTACTACATCAGCAGAAGTAAGCTCAACAACAACACTAGAATCAGTTTCTTCTTTTTTATTTTCTAAGCTATTAAAAAGAAACAAAGTTTTATCTGCCATTTTATTAAAATTACTATTGTTTACTACCACACTTTTATCATTACCATTTCCTGTATCATTAGAAAAGAGCAAAAACAAAAATACACTAGCCACTAATAGCTGTGAAGAAATAGTTATTACTTTGGCAGCTATTTTTTTCATATTATGTCTCACCTCATTAATATTTTAAAGCATATTAATTGTAACATTTTTTTTATAAAAAGTCAAATATACCCTCTGCACTAGAAGTCGTAACCCTTGCAACATCTACATTTGTTACATCTTTAATGCTAGCTATGCACTCAGCAATTACTGGTATATTAGAAGGATCATTTTTATTACCTCTATAAGGTTCAGGACTAAGATATGGACTATCTGTCTCTAACAAAATATATGATAAATCTATATCTCTTACTACCTCTTTAATATTTTTAGCATTTTTAAAAGTAATTATACCTCCAACTCCTAACTTATATCCCAATTTAATAAATAACTTGGCCATTTCCAATGAACCATTGAAGCAATGGATACTACCCCTTAAATTATATTTACTCAATATATTATATGTTTCTCCAATAGAATCTCTACTATGAATAATAACGGGTTTATTAAACTTTTCAGCTATTTCAAGTTGTCTATTAAAAATTTTTTTTTGTTTTTCTTTATCAGTGTTTTCGTAATGATAATCAAGTCCGATTTCACCAATACCAACAATTTTTTTATTATTAATATTATTTATTAAAAATTCAAAATATTCATCCTTAAAATCATCTAATTCAGTAGGATGAAAACCTATAGTACCATAAATAATATCATACTTATTAACTAACTCTAATACTTCCATATTAGACTTCATATCACAGCCACTAACTATAATCTTAGTAACATCTTTTTCTTTACATTTTTTAACAATTTCTTCAATATTATCATAATATTCACTAAATACATGACAATGTGTATCAATATACATAAAAAAACCTCCAATAAAAAAATTATACTAAAAATATAGTACAATTATTTCTTATAGACACCATATCTAAAAAATAACACAATTACTATACTAAAGTATAATAAATCAAGAATATTACTACCTACAAATATAAAAGAAACCAATACCCCTATTAAAATACAACAAGATATCTTAAAAATAAGGTTCCATTTTTTAGCATTAAGCATACCTTTTTCTCCTTTTCCACTGCAGGTACTACACTAAAAATATAACACATTTTAAAAAATTAGTAAACATAATTTTACTTATTTTACACATATAAAATTAAAAAGGACCATTAAAGTCCTCTAACTATTTAGTTTCAATTCTTTGAAATAAAACTTCTGGAGTACCAACTTTAGTACCACTCTTATATCCACCAAATACTTTTACACTTTCATATGAAGTATTATCAGTATTAATCTGTTTAAATATCTTTTCTGCTGTATCAGGCATAAATGGTTTAAGCAAAACAGTTCCTATTCTAATACTTTCAATCAAATTATAAAGTACAGTAGCAAGTCTTTCCTTTTTATTTTCATCTTTAGCAAGTATCCAAGGAGTAGTATCATCAATATACTTATTGCATGATCTAAATAAATCAAAAATAGTATCTAATGCCTTAGGAATTTCAAGTTTATTCATATAATTTTCAACTTTTGTATATAATTCTTCAGCCTCTTTAATTAAACTATTATCAATTTCTTCAGATACACCTTTATTAGAAACATCTCCATCAAAGTATTTATTTACCATACCTATAGTTCTATTAACTAAATTACCTAAAATATTAGCTAAATCACCATTAGTTCTATTAATTAAAGCCTCTTCAGAAAAAGAACCGTCACTACCAAAAGGAACCTCTCTTAAAGCGAAATATCTAATAGCATCTACACCATAAGCATCAATATACTCTCTAGGATCTTTATAATTTCCAAGACTCTTAGATATCTTACCACCATCAATAACAAGCCATCCATGACCAAATACCTTTTTAGGTAGTGGTAAATCAAGAGCCATTAACATAATAGGCCATACAATAGTATGAAATCTTATAATTTCTTTACCAACAATATGCAAATCACAAGGCCAATACTTCTTAAATAAACTATCATCATCACTCAAATATCCTAAAGCAGATATATAGTTAGTTAAAGCGTCTAACCATACATATACAACATGTTTATCGTCAAACGTAACAGGAATCCCCCAATCAAAACTAGTTCTAGATACACATAAATCAGCTAGTCCAGGTTTAATAAAATTATTAATCATTTCATTTTTTCTAGACTCAGGTTCAATAAAATCAGGATTTTCTTCATAATACTTAATTAATCTATCTTGATATTTAGATAATTTAAAGAAATAAGCCTCTTCAGATACCTCATGAACATCTCTACCACAATCAGGACATTTACCATTGGTTAACTGTGTTTCAGTCCAAAATGATTCACAAGGAGTACAATATAATCCCTTATATTCACCTTTATAAATATCACCTTGTTTATATAATCTTTCAAATATCTTTTGTACACACTTAACATGTTCTTCATCAGTAGTTCTAATAAACTTATCATAACTAATATCTAGACTTTTCCACAAATCTTTAGCATTAGCAACAATTTTATCTACATATTCTTTAGGAGTAACTCCAGCTTCATTTGCTTTCTTTTGTATTTTTTCTCCATGTTCATCAGTACCAGTTAAATAAAATACATCATAACCAGTAAGTCTTTTATATCTTGCAATAGCATCCGCTACTATAGTAGTATAACAATGTCCTATATGAAAATTAGCGCTAGGATAGTATATAGGAGTTGTTATATAAAACTTTTTATCATTATTCATTATTATCTTCTCCTTTATTTGTACTACCAATACCACCATTTCTTGTATCAGTAGCACTATCATCATCAGTAATTAAATATGACATAAATATACCTTGTACAAATCTATCACCCTTTTTAATTACTACTTCTTTATCACTTTCATTTTGTAAACATACAAAAATATGTCCTTCATTATCTTTATTATTATAATAATCAGCATCGATTATACCAACCTGATTACACATCCGAGTATTATATTTAAAACCCAAACTACTACGAATATATATTCCTAAAAATTCATTTTTATTCATCATAGCCTTAATACCCGTCGGAATAACTACTCTTTCATTTGGCTTAATAGTTATATCATATAGAGAATAAAAATCATATCCAGCACTATTTTTAGTACTTCTCTTTGGTAATATAATATCTTCATAATTACCATTAGGAACATTATTCAAAAAATTATCTTTACTTATCTTTTCAAATTTTCTCATTACTTACCTCCTATAAAATAAAAAAATAAGGCTAACCAAAGGACGAAAAATATTCCGCGGTACCACCTTATTTTATAATATATACACTCATTAAGTTATAACGTAACAACCGTTTATACCTATTAGATATAACTGCTCCAGAACCATTTATAATAGCTTTTCTTATCTATTTTCACCAAACATAGACTCTCTATAAATATTACTATTACTCTTTCCTTCTTCGCTTTACACAAAGTATTTTATCATACAATAGATATATTTTCAAGTATTATTTATTATTTTTTTCTTAGAGAGCCTAAGGTCTCTCTAAGCAATACTGAGCCTAAAGTCTCAGTATTGAAGCATTTCATATTGTATAACTATTAAAATTAATTTTTTAATATATAATAACCTGCTTATATATAATATGTACGGTTGGTACATTATTTTTAGACTACAGGCTAAAAATAACACTAGTAAGACTTATACATAAGGCTTACTAGTGAACATAAATAAATTAATCAACAAATTGTTTACTAAGTAAATTAGATAAAACAATAGCCAGTTTATCTTCAGTATCAGATAAAGGAGTATCTAAAGATATTAATATTACACTACCAATAGCATCACCATTATTAACAATCGAAGCAAAAGTATAATAACCAACATCTTCCTCATCTTCAATTATTTTAAACTCCTTCTTTTGTTTTTCAGAAAAAGAATCCCTTCTTTCAATAGAACGTTCAGTAAACTCATTAATATTTTTACCCAAATACTTCTTCTTTAAAGGGCCACTAACAGCAACCACTTTATCCCTATCAGTAACAATAATATTATGCTTAATAATTTGATTAAATGCTTCCACATAGTCAACAGAAATACTCTCTAAACTTTCAATTTGTGAAAATTTCTTTAATATAATACTATCACCGTCCAAATAGACTTCTAAACTTTCACCATTTTTAATTCTTAAACTCTTTCTAATCTCTTTTGGTATAACAATTCTACCAAGTTCATCAATTCTTCTAATAACTCCAGTTGTTTTCATATATTCACCTATACTTTCTTTAATATTTTGTCAAATAAATAAATAATTATACAAGTAAACAAAAAGAAATAAAATATTTAACTTTATTTCTTAATATCTTTAATAATAACACTAAGTAAATCATTCAAATAATATACAAAATGTTTATCTAATTTAATAGTATCTAAATAAATATGAATCTGATTATTACTATAAGAAAATCTAAAATATTTAGATATTTCATATGCTGTAAAAAACAACTTTTCACCATCAATTTGTTTAGACAAATACTGTGGAAGAACTATCTCAACATAACTCTTAGTTTGTTTAGTTTCACTAATATTAAGAGACTTAGCCTGTTTCTCAAACCATTCTTCATGCATATAAATAATCATTTCATCAGTAACTTTACCAAATCTATCTCTAAGTACTGTACATAAATTATCAATATCTTCCTCAGAATTAATATTATTAATTAATTTATGAACTTCAAGTTTAATTTCATCATCAGGAGCATATTCATTAGAAATATGCGTTTCAACTTCAATAAGAGGTTTAGAACTTTCATCTTTTTCTTCTTCTATCTTAATACCTTTAAGTTTATCAACTTCTTCTTTTAACATCTTCAAATACAAATCAATACCAATGCTATCAATAAAACCAGATTGTTCACTACCAAGAATATCTCCTGCTCCTCTAATAGATAAATCTCTCATAGCTATCTTAAAACCACTACCAAGTTCAGTAAACTCTTTTATAGTATTAAGTCTTTTAACTGCCAAATCATTAAGTTCTTTTCTGCTATTATACATAAGATAAGCATAACCAATCCTATCACTACGACCAATTCTACCTCTAATTTGATATAATTGCGATAAACCAAATCTATCAGCATCCAAAACAATCAAAGTATTAACATTAGGAATATCAATACCAGTTTCAATAATTGTCGTACAAAGTAATATATCAAACTTATGATTAGTAAAATCAATCATAATATTCTCAAGTTCAACCTTAGTCATTCTACCATGAGCATATCTAATATTAGCCTCTGGTACCAATTTATGTATCTCTTCAAGTTTACTATCTATTTTTTCAACACTATTATAAAGCATAAACACTTGACCATTTCTAGATAATTCCTTATAAATAGCATCCTTAATAATATTATTACTTTCAGGCATTACATAAGTCTGTATTGGTCTTCGCTTCTCTGGAGGAGTCTCAATAAGAGCAAGCCCTCTAATACCAGACATAGACATTTGAAGAGTTCTAGGAATAGGAGTAGCACTAAGAGTTAAAACATCAATACTACTCTTATATTTCTTAACCTTTTCTTTATGTACAACACCAAATCTCTGTTCCTCATCAATAATAAGTAATCCTAAATCCTTAAAATCCACTTTATCATTAAGAAGTTTATGTGTACCAAATAAAATATCAATTTTACCTTCTTTTAAATTATTAAAAATAATATTTTGTTCTTTAACAGAAGTAAACCTATTAAGTAATGCAATATTAATTGGAAAATCAGCAAATCTATCCAGTGCAGAATTATATTGCTGACTAGAAAGAATAGTTGTAGGACATAAATAAGCAACTTGTTTACCATCATTAACAGCCTTAAATATTGCCCTAAAAGCCACCTCTGTCTTGCCATATCCAACATCACCACATAAGAGCATATCCATAGGTTTATCCTTTTCCATTTCATGTTTAATAATTCCTATAGCCCTCTCTTGATCAGCAGTAGCAGTATATTTAAATTTACTTTCAAATAACAGTTGTTCTTCATCATCAGGACTAAAAGCAAAACCTTTAGAATTTTCTCTTTCAGCAGACACTCTAATCAAATCACCAGCTATATTCTCTAGTTTACTTCTAACTCTAGCCTTCTTCTTATTCCAAGAATCAGTACCCAACTTATCAAGTCTTACAATAGCCCCTTCTCTACCAATAAACTTAGTAATCTTATCAATTTTTTCTACTGGTAAATATAAAACATCACCATCAGCATATAAAAGCTTAATATAATCCTTTTTCAAGCCATTCTTAGATAAAGTACATAGTTCAACATATTGTCCAATACCATGATCAATATGAACAATATAATCACCCTTCTCTAAGTTGTTAATATTACTAATTTTAGTACCAACTTTATATTTATTTTTAACTTTTTTCTTTTCTTCTATCTTACCAAATAAATCATTTGAAGAAATAACAACATAATTATCATATATAAATCCACTTATAATATATTTATTAATAATATTAATCTTATTCTTAATAATTTCATTCTCTCTAGTTAATACAACATCATCCATAATATCTAAATAAGTGATAACTCTCTTAGCAACATCTTTATTATCGATACACATAATAACAGTCTTACCACTACTAATATATTTAAAAAGACTTGTTTTAATCTTTTCAAAATTACCATTATAATTATCAATATTATTAGATAAATAATTATTTTTACATTTAATATTTAAATCAAGAATATTATCAAATTCTAACATATAAATAATATTATTATATTTAACTGAAGAAATATCAAACATATAATCAGTTTTAATAGAATCATTTGTCTCTTTATCATAATTAATAATACTCTCCCTAAGTAATCTATAAGCCGATATAATTTGATTATAATCATAATATATAAGAGTATAATTGTCTAAATAATTCCATATACCCTGAATATTTTTAGAATAATGTAGTAAATATTTTTGCTTACACATTTTACTGTCAACATCTAACTTATTATCAAGTAAAAATTCTGTAAAAGGATATATAGAAATAGTATTAATACTATCATTAGAAATCTGACTATCCAAATCAAAATATTTAATACTATCAATAGTATCTCCCCAAAACTCTATCCTAATAGGACTATCAGTTTCCATAGGAAATATATCAATTACATATCCCCTAATAGCTATTTCTCCTGTCTTAGTAACAAGCGGTACTCTAACATAACCTAAGTCAATTAAATTGTTAATTAACATATCTCTATTTACATCTTCATTAACATTCAAATTAATAATTTTACTATCATATAAAGACTTATTAGGAAGATATCTAAGTAATCCCATTAAATTAGTTACAACAATATATTTATCATTATTAACAAGTTTATTCAAAGTATTCAATCTCTCAATCATAAGTTCAGGACTGACAATTGAAGCTTCACTAGTCATAAAGTCATCCATAGGAAAAAATAGAATCTTATCAGTATAATTAGATAATCTATTATATAAATCATTAGCTTCGTATAAAGAATTAGTAACAAGTAAAATACTATTATTATATTTTTTAAAATAATCATAAACATAAATACTATTAAGTTCTTTATTTAACCCAGTAACTAGTTGTTCATCTTTATCATTAACATCAAATAAATTATCAAAAAACTTCATATATTATCACCCTCAATACTAAAAGATACAAATATATTGTATCTCATTTTATATTTAATTATTTTTATTACTATAAATTTGTTTTAAAGTATTAGTATCTTTACTAATAAAATTTTCCACTATATCAAGTACCTTATCATAAGAATCAGTTAAAACTTTCCAATCAGCATCTTTAAATTTACCAAGTACATAATCTTTAGTATCAATATTTTTATTATGAGAAATACCAATTTTTAATCTAGTAAATTTTTGACTACTCAAATTATTAATGATACTTTTAATTCCATTGTGGCCACCACTAGAACTATCAAAAACAATTCTAATTTTTCCTAGTTCCATATCTAAATCATCATGAATAACCAAAAGATCATTAACATCAATATCATAATAATTCATGTATTTAATTACACTATCACCAGATAAATTCATAAATGTAAGTGGCTTTACTAAAATAACCTTTTCTCCCATCAAATTAAAACTAGCCTCAAGAGCATTAAATTTCTTATTTTCACTAAATGTAATATTATACTTATTCGCTAATAAATCAAGAACATTAAACCCAATGTTATGTCTAGTCTTATCGTATTCCTTTCCAGGATTACCTAGTCCCACAATTAACTTCATTATTTATCCTCCTGATGATACTCTTTATAAATAACATTTTTAGCAAGGTCTCTATCCTTAGCAACCTTCTTAATCGAAGTCATTACATCAAATCCAGCACTAATATAATTATTTACAGCATCGCGAACACTAATAGTATCATCTCTTTTTCTTTCTTTCATACCACTAACGACAACAACAAATTCTCCTTTTTCAGGAACAAGACTAATTACAGTACTAATCTTTCCACGATAAATAGTCTCAAATTTTTTAGTAATCTCCCTAGATATACTAATATCTCTATCACCAAATATATCTAGCATCATATTCAAAGTTTTCATAATTCTATGAGGAGCTTCATAAAAAATCATAGTTTCTTCTTCATCTGATAAAACCTCTAACTCTTTTTTTCTAATACTATCCTTACTATCAAGAAAACCATAAAACAAAAATGGCTGCGGTGCAATACCAGAAGTAATTAGAGCCGGAACAAATGCAGTAGCTCCAGGAAGTGCAACAACATTATAACCATTATCACCAACATATTTTACTGTCTTATATCCAGGATCACTAATTATTGGAGTTCCTCTATCAGTAACCAAAGCAACATTATCACCATTTTTAAGATAATCAAGGACTTTTTCTTTAACAGTATCTTCATTATGTTCATGAAGAGAAATTAATTTTTTGCTAATATTATAGTGGGTAAGTAAGTTCAATGTTACCCTAGTATCTTCTGAAAAGACTACATTTACTTCATTAAGTATTCTAATACTTCTATAAGTCATATCCTCTAAGTTTCCAATAGGAGTAGATATCAAATATAAAGTCGGACTATTATTATAACTATTTTGTATCATAAAACTCACTCCTCAAACATATCCTTTACTTCATCAGAATAGACATTTCTTTTATCATAAACATATAAAGGATTCATTACTTTAACACCACCATTGCCATTTAAAGTACCTTCAATCAAAATCAAATCACTATTCTTTAATCTGTTAGGATAAACAAATCTAATTTTTTTAGGTTCAAAATTATACTTTTTCATAAGAAACAATATTTCCATCAATCTTTCACTTCTATGAACCATAGCTAGTCTTCCATTATTTTTAAGTAAATATTTACTAACTTTCATAACATCTTCTAATGACAACGTCTTTTCATGTCTTGCTAAAGCCTTAAAATTATTATTATTTTCAAACAAAATATTGTTAGTTTTAAAATAAGGTGGATTACAAGTAATAACATCAAAGGTATCAGATTCAAAAGTATTAGGAAGATTATTAATATCATCATTTATCAAAGTTATCTGATCAGTCATTTTATTTTCATTAATAGATATTCTTCCCAAATTGTATACCTCTTTTTGTATCTCAACACCATATATGTGAGCTTTAGTTCTATATGTCAAAAGCATTGGAATAGGTGCATTACCAGTAGCCAAATCAAGTATTTTCTTATCTCTCCTATTAATTGTCACAAATTTAGCAAGCAAAAGACTATCAAGAGACATCTTAAAATATTCAGTATCTTGATATATATACGCATTTTTATAGTTTAACAAATTATTCTTTACTATCATTTACATTAACTTCAATTATTTCATCACCTATAAGTACCTTATATTTACCACGTAATGGTTCAGATGAAATAACCTTACCTTCCTTTCCATTAATAAAAGTTTTTTTTCCAACCTCTAAAACATCCTTTTTTAATTCAGTATATAACTCATTTTCATAATTTAAACAGCATAAAAGTCTACCACAAACACCATTAATTTTTGTAGGATTTAATGCAAGCCCCTGATTTTTTGCCATACTAATAGATACAGCATCAAAACTAGTAAGAAATGTACTACAGCACAAGTGTCTACCACAAGGACCAATACCTCCAATTTCTTTTGCCTTATCACGAATTCCTATTTGCCTCAATTCAATCCTTGTTTTAAGTCTAAAACCAAGTTCTCTGGCTAAATTTCTAAAATCAATTCTTTCATCAGCCAAAAATCTGAATAACAATTGACTTCTATCAAAATTATAAGTTGCATCGATAATAACCATTTTTAAATTATTTTTTTCCGCCAACTGTCGACATTTATCTAGTGCTAATTTAGCCTCATTTATATTTTTTAAGTGCTGAAGATAATCCTTTTTTGAGGCAATTCTAACAATTTTATCATAATTACTATCATCTACATCAAATAAATCAAGAACAGTGCCAAACTCCATTCCTCTTTCAGTATTAACAATAACAGTTAAATTTTTTTTTAAATTAAGATTATTACAATCATAATATTTAGTTTTCCCATAATCATTAACTTTAACACTAGCTATTTTCATAATTATCACCACACATATCTATAATCATTTTATCAATAAGTAAATTTATATTCAAGTTTCTTTTTAAATAGTTTTCTATTTTGTCTAATGTTTGAATTTTTTTAATTAACGCTTCGTAATCATTTTTTTCAGAAACAAAACTAATATCTGATAGCCTGTCCCCATAAAAATAATTATTTAAATTACATTTATACTTAACTGCATCATAATAAAAATAGATGCAAAGATTAACTGCTAAAACACATAAATCTCTATCCTTAAAATTGCTGTGCCATAATTGTTTAATATAGATAATTGTATCAATTCCATTATTTTCAAAATAAATAATAAAATTTATTACATCATCTATTAATTTTCTTTTTTCTATTTCAGTAAGCAAAGTATACTTTGATTGATAAAAATATGAAGAAAAGTTATCGACACTATCAGAAGACAAAACTTTTTTATTCAACTTTATAACCTGACACCTAGATATAATTGTTGGTAACATTAAATTAATATTGTCAACAATTAATATGGCTATTATCTCATCAATAGGCTCCTCCAAAAATTTAAGTATAGAATTTGCAGTTTGAACATTCATTTTATCAGCAGACTTAATAATATAAACTTTTTTATTTCCTTCAATAGCTTTTTTACTAAATTCACTTTGTAAATCCAAAAGTTGATCTTTTTTTATCCACATACCATCAGGTTCAATAACCTTAACATCAACATAATTTTCATCATCAATTCGCATACAAATATTTTCTTTTTCATTTTCATCTTTTATATCAGTAGTAATAATCATTTTGGTAAATGACAAAACTATATTATAAACATCACTATTACCATTAGAATCAAATAAATAAGCATGAGATAACTTATTATTAGAAATAGAATTATTTAAAACATTATACAAGATAGGTTGCTCATACTTATAATTATCTAACATAACATTACACTCCTCTACAGAACGAAAATAGAAAACAAACAAATGCCAATAATACCTGGTAATCCAAAAACAGAAACAATCAAAATAGTAAATATATTCATTGAAACTGCAGTATTAAGTGGAAAAACAATGACATTAAAAGCATAAATAAATAATATACCAAATATAATTTTTTTCATCAAAAACATCAAAAAAGCAATATTTTTTAGCATAAAATAAATTTCACCCAAGAAATTATATGATAAAAAGAAATTTATATGTCCTTCCTACCTTCCAAAGCAAATTCTAATGTCATAGGATCGATATATTCAATATCAGTTCCTATAGGAATACCAGTAGCTATTCTAGTCACTTTAACATTCTTGTTTTCAAGAAGTTTTTTAATATATTGCATTGTAGTTTCACCCTCAATTGAAGGCTTTAAAGCAAGTATAATTTCATTTACTTTGTCGCTATCAATTCTTGAAATTAATTTATTAATATTAATATCCTCAGGACCAATACCCTCAAGTGGAGATATCAAACTACCAAGGACATGATACTTTCCCTTATAAACATTAATTTTTTCAAACAAAGAAATATCCTTAGCTTTTTCTACAACAAATATAATATTATTATTTCTTTCCTTATCTAAACAAATGGGACACACGTTTTCTTCACATATATTACCGCACACTTCACAATTAGTAAGTTTATCCCTAACATCACATATTGATTCAGAAAATAAAGTAAGTTTATCTTTATCAAAATTAATTAAAGAAAAAGCAAGTCTTTCAGCTGTTTTTTCACCAATTCCAGGCAAATTCTTCAAACATTCAATAACATTTTTAATACTATTAGGATACATATTACATCAAACCATTAAGCATTTGGCCATATTTGCCGAATTTTTCTTCTTTGTCTTTTTCCATACTATCAATAGCATTATTAACAGCCACTAATATCATATCTTCTAACATATCTTTATCATCATTTTCTAATTCTTCCATATTAATATTTATAGATTTTAACTTGCCATTTCCATAAATAGTGGCGGTAACAAATTGAGAACTACCATCATAAGTCTTACTTTCAAGTTCTTTTTTAGTTTTTTCAATATCCTTTTGCATTTTTCTAGCTTGCATCATCATATTTTGTAAATTCATTTAAATCAATCTCCTTTATTTATATTCTATTATACTTTCTCCCATTAAATCAATAAGTTCATCAACAGAAGATTTTTTATTTTCTTTTTTATCTGCATTAATAAAATTTTTTTCAACATACTTAATGCCATTTTTTATATTAGAAATATATTTACTTTTTTCCTTGCTCCAGTTATCATTAGACATACCAACAATTAAAACTTTATTTTTAAATATTTTTAAAAGAAAGTCATCTACTAAAGAAAAATTTTCATTTATTCTGTTGGCAACGGATTCAAGAGTATTAGAAACAATAATATACTTTTCAGAAGCAACTACGGGTGTAGAATCCTTTAATAAACCTGCAACTACCGAATATTCATCATCATACAAATATTCATCAATCAAAGACCATTGTTCCTTAAACTTTTTTAATGACTCCTTATTGGCAGTAGCTAAAGCATTATTAATTCTAATATTAATATTTTCAGTAGTTATTTTATCTTTTTCATTGTTATTTGCATCAGTATCATTACCTTTGTCAATGATTTTATTATTTATTTCACTAGAAGTAACTATATTTTTGTCATCTTTAACTAAATTAACTCTAGTATTTTCCTCTAAAATATTAATTTTTTTTCCAAAGTAATTGTCAGAAAATTTTAATATAGTAGTCATAAGCAAAATACAACCATGCGTTGAAACTCTTAAAAAGTTTTGAACCTCATTCAGTATTTCAATTAATTCATAAATATTTTTCGAATCATATAGTCCACTAACCAATACAATATTCTCATTCTTTACTTCAATATCAGATAATATTTTTGCATTGCAATATAATATAACATCTTTTAAAAACAATATTAATTCAGAAACAAATTTATTAATATCTTTACCACTATTATCAAAAGTATCAAAAAATTTAATTATTTCAATTTTATCGTTATCTACTATATATTTAAGTAACAAATAAATATCACTATAAGAAACAGAACCATTTACTTTATAAATGTCATCAAGAGTAATTTTTTTATTATCATAAGCGACAAGTTGATCCAGAAAATTAATAGCATCACGCATTCCACCATCTGAAATACGAGCAATTTCATAAAGTGCATCATCATCAACAACAATATTTTCAAGTTTAGAAATTTCTCTCAATCTATCAACAATTTTTTTTGAATCAATTTTAGTAAATCTAAACTTTTGACATCTTGAAGTTATAGTAAGTGGTATTTTATGTGGTTCTGTAGTAGCCAAAATAAAAATGACATGTGCTGGAGGTTCTTCAAGTGTTTTTAAAAGTGCATTAAAAGCTTGCGTAGTGAGCATGTGAACTTCATCTATAATGTAAACCTTATATTTAGCATTACTAGGTACAAGATTTACTTTATCCCTAAGTTCCCTAATCTCATCAACACCATTATTCGAAGCAGCATCTATTTCAACAATATCATTACTATTAAGAAAATTAACGCAGTTATAACATTTTCCGCAAGGTTTACCATCTACTAGTCCTTCACAATTAACCATTCTAGCAATTATCTTGGCAATAGTAGTTTTACCAGTTCCTCTTGGACCACAAAATAAATAAGCATGTGAAACCATATTATTATTAATTGCATTCTTAATAACAGTTACAACTTCTTCTTGACCATACACATTATCAAAATCAATTGGTCTATATTTTCTATACAAGGCTAAATAACTCACAAACTACCTCCTCACAAACAATTATAACACAAAATAAAGATATAAACATCATTTTTTTCGTTTATTTGCAAAAAAATCAGATAAAATTTTTGAACATTCTGTATCATCAACAAAATATAAGTTAACAAGCTTGTTTATCCTCCTAATATCATACATTTGTTCGCTATTATTTTTTGCCCCAAAATAAACATTTTTAATTCTAGATTCAACAATTGCACCCATACACATCATGCAGGGCTCCAAAGTGACATAAAGATCACATTCATCCAAACGCCAAGAATTGAGTTTTCCACAGGCTATATCAATTGCCACCATTTCAGCATGCCTAATTGCACAATTTTTGCTTTCTTTTTCATTGTGTCCACAGGCTATAACCTTATTTTTGTATACAATAACGCATCCTACAGGAATTTCGTCCAAATCAAAAGCCTTTTTTGCTTCAATAAATGCCATATCAAGATATTTTTTCATTATAAGCTCCTTTTCTATCAACAAGTATAACAAAAAATAGTAGCTAGAACCAGTTATTTTAATTATACCCATCAACAAGTAAAAAAACGTTCCACGTGAAACATAACATGATGCTATTAAAATTCATTTATATTAACTAAATATTAACAAGATAATTATAAGTTTGTGGATATACAAGTTTCACGTGAAACATAGCTGATTCAAAATTGAATAAAGTACCATTTTAAAGCAAATAACGCAAAATTAAATGAAATTGAAAATAAAACACACAGAAAATGTTCTTTTTTAGATAGTATACTTAAAATATAAAGACTGTGGAAAAATCATGTTCCACGTGAAACATTTGTAATTAATAGTATAAGATAAAAAATTTAGTAAAATTTATCATGATTTTCTAAAAATAGTTGTATAAATAAATTTATTTGAATTGAATAATAAAAAAATTCATTATAATTGATTATATATTTAATATATTAAAAACATTTTAGTGATAAAATATGTTGATATACAAGTTTCACGTGAAACATACACTTTTTTATTATGTAATTACGTCTAATAAATATAAATACATCATATATATGATTATAAAAATTACAAAAATTTAATATCATTTATTGAAGCAGTTAATTAAAATATATTTAATATCAATAATTAAAATAATTTTAGTTGTGGAAAACTCATGTTTCATGTGAAACATAGCTAATTCAATAATAGATAAAATATCATTTTTAGCCGAATACATGCAAAATTAAGTGAAATTTTTAAAAAATATAATGAAAATGTTCTTTTTTAAGATAATGTACTGAAAATATAAAAGTTTAATAATTTGTTGTGGAAAACTTACGTTCCACATGAAACTTTATATTTACAAAGAAAAAATACACAAATATAAAACAGCTTAAGATTAATATGTAGTTTAAATATTTAATTTTTAAATATTTATAATAAAAATCTAATTATTATATTATAATTATTACTTTCATGATTACATGTGGAAAACTCATGTTTCACGTGAAACATTATAATATAATTAAAAATAAAATAGAAATTAAATATCATTAAGTTAATTACAACATTATTGTTTAATCTTATATAACTAATCAACGATATAGTTTTAATTATTATATATAATAAATCTGTTCACAATTTTGATATATAATAATTAAAAACTATAGTCTAATTCAAATATAAAAAAATTGTGGAAACTCATGTTCCACGTGAAACATAAAAAAAAGATACACACATTAATAAAATGTTAAAGCTGCTGGCTTCCGCCCCTGACTTGATTCCATCATTAATGTTGTATCAACAACACTATATCACATTTTAACAAAAAAAACAAGTATATATCAATCGCGAACATTTGTATGCTTAAAGTATACAATATATTTCCCGGGAAATAAAAAGAGTAAGCATTTTAAATTACTCACTCTTTATTTCATTAATTTCCAAAGTTTGTTCATCATTGTCTTTATCGACAACTGCAGTTCCACTAACTTTCGTATCATCCTTAAGATTAATAAGTCTAACTCCCTGAGTAACTCTACTCATTCTAGAAATCTTATCGACTGCTAATCTAATAATCATACCTGTATCAGTAATAATTATCAAATCCTTATCATCTGTAACAGTTTTAAATGAAACAATAGCACCATTCTTTTCGGTGATATTAATAGTTTTAACACCTTTACCGCCTCTATTTGTTATTCTATATTCATCAATAGGAGTCTTTTTACCATATCCATATTCACTAATAACAAGAACATCTTCATTAGGTTTAATGACTTCCATTCCAACAAGAAAACCACCATCTAAATTAATACCTCTAACTCCAGAAGCACCTCTTCCCATAACTCTAATAGAATTTTCATTAAATCTTACCATTCTACCATTAGAAGAAGCCATTAAAATATCATTATCTCCGGTAGTACCCTTAACAGAAATAAGTTCATCATCGTCTCTTAAAGTGATAAATCTCTTACCATTAGTTCTAATATTATAGAATTCGGCCAAATCAGTTCTCTTAATTAAACCACTTTTAGTGGCAAATACCAAATACTTATCTTCACTATCACTAGATCCGTTAAGTAAAGCCGTAACATACTCACCCTGTTCTAAGTTAAGTAGATTGATAATTGGTAATCCCTTTGATTGTCTACTATATTCAGGAATTTTGTAGCCTTTAACCCTGTATACTTTGCCCATATTAGTAAAGAATAAAACATAATCATGTGTAGAACAATTAAGAATTTGTTCAACAAAGTCTTCTTCGTTAGTAGACATACCTTTTATACCAACTCCACCTCTATGCTGTGTCTTATAAGTAGAAGCAGATAATCTCTTAATATACCCCTTCTTAGTTAAAGTAATAACAACTTTATCTTCAGGAATTAAGCTTTCGTCCTCAATATACTCAACAGCGGTCATATCAATATGTGTTCTTCTTTCATCAGCATATCTACTCTTAATTTCTAATAATTCTTTTTTAATAATACTAAGAACTTTTTCTTCAGAAGCAAGAATAGACTTTAATTCTTCGATTTCAATAAGCAAATCAGCAAGTTCTGCTTCAATTTTATCTCTTTCCATTCCGGTTAAACGACGTAATTTTAATTCTAATATAGCATCAGTTTGAATTTCAGATAAAGCAAATCGTTCCATTAATTTTTTCTTTGCTTCTATATCACTTTCGGCAGTTTTTATTATTTTGATAACCTCATCAATATTATCTTGAGCTATTTTATAACCCTCTAAAATATGAACTCTTCTCTCGTCTTTATCTAAATCAAATTTAGTTCTTCTAATAATCACTTCTTTTTGATGATCAATATATTTAGAAATAATATCCTTTAATCCCAAGGTCTTAGGAACGCCCTGATCAAGCATCAAAAATATAATTCCATAGGAAATTTGAAAATTAGTATGCTTATATAAATTATTAAGTACAACCTGAGGATTAGCATCCCTTTTCAAAGTAATAGTGATTTTAACACCATCTTTTAAATCAGTATGATAATCAGATATACCATCAATAACTTTATCTCTAACAAGTTCAGCAACCTTATTTTTTAGTTCCATAGTATTTATACCATAAGGAACTTCAGTAATAACAATAGTATTATGATTATTATGTTCTTCAATCTCTGCTCTACTACGAATAGTAATAGATCCTCTACCAGTTTCATAGGCCTTCTTTATACCGGAATTGCCAAGTATAATTCCACCTGTAGGAAAATCAGGCCCCTTTATGTATTCCATAAGACCTAAAGTATCTATATCATGATTATCGATATATGCTACGCAGCCATCAATTACCTCACCTAAATTATGTGGTGGAATATTAGTAGCCATACCAACAGCTATACCCATTGAGCCATTTACTAATATATTTGGAAATCTACTTGGTAATACTCTAGGTTCTTTACTAGTTTCATCAAAATTATCATCCATATCAACAGTATTTTTATTAATATCTCTAATAAGTTCAAGCGAAATTCTAGATAATCTTGCTTCAGTATAACGATATGCTGCAGCACCATCACCTTCAATATTACCAAAATTACCATGACCATCAACTAACATATATCTTTCATTAAAATCTTGTGCTAAACGAACCATAGCCTCATATATAGAACTGTCTCCATGAGGATGGTAATGTCCCATAACATAACCAACAGTAGTTGCAGATTTTTTATGAGGCTTATCTGGAGTATTACCTTCTTCGTACATAGACCATAAAATTCTCCTGTGAACAGGTTTTAATCCATCTCTAAGGTCAGGAATAGCTCTTGAAGTAATAACACTCATAGAATAGTCAATAAATGAATCTTTAACCTCTGAAACTATGTCATTTGCAGTACTGCTATCTTTTTCATGAAAATCACCATTAAATTTATCAGTTTCTTCTATATCTGAATTTTCAACAGCAATATCTTCATTTTTTTCACCTTGATTATTGTCATTCATCGCTCTATTAACAAGTTCATTAATATCGCTGCTTTCTTTTTTAATATTTTCATCTTCCATAACATAACCTCCTAAATATCAAGATTTTTAACGTATCTAGCATTTTCTTCAATAAATGCTCTTCTAGGTTCAACATCATCACCCATAAGTTTTTCAAAGATAGCATCAGCAGATACACAGTCATCAACAGTTATTCTACGTAAAACCCTTTTATTAATATCCATAGTAGTCTCGTTTAATTCCTCAGCATCCATTTCTCCTAAACCTTTCATACGAGCTATTTCCGCACGATTTCTAATATTTTCAGGAAGACTCGCTAAATATGCCTCTTTTTCATTTTCATCAAGTACATATCTCCTTGTTTTTCCATGCATTATTCTAAATAAAGGTGGTTGAGCAGCATAAACATGACCAGCTTCAACAATTGGCTTAAAGAATCTATAAAATAACGTAAGAAGCAGTACTCTTATATGAGAACCATCAACATCAGCATCTGTCATAATAATAATTTTATCATATCTAAGTTTTGATAAATCAAATTCTTCACCTATTCCAGTTCCAAATGCAGTAATGATAGTTCTAATTTCCTCATTTGATAATGCCTTATCTAATCTAGCTTTTTCAACATTAAGAATTTTACCTCTAAGTGGTAAAATAGCTTGAGTCATAGAATCTCTTCCCTTTTTTGCAGATCCACCTGCACTATCTCCTTCGACTATAAATATTTCTGATACTTTAGGATCTTTACTCTTACAATCAGATAATTTGCCAAAGAAGTTAGTCGTAGACAAATCAGTCTTTCTAGTAATTTCTCTTGCTTTTCTTGCAGCATTTCTAGCCCTACAAGCAAGTAAAGCTTTATTAACTATTATTTTTGCATCCTCAGGATGTTCCAATAAGAATCTTTCAAATCCCTGAGAAAAAACACTATCAGCTAATTTTCTAACTTCAGAATTACCTAATCTTCCCTTTGTCTGTCCTTCAAATTGTGGATTAGGATGCTTACATGAAATTATCATAGTTAAACCTTCTTTTACATCATCACCAGTCAAAGAATCGTCCTTTTCTTTAAGTAAATTATACTTTCTGGCATAACTATTAATAACTCTAGTTAAAGCTCTTCTAACTCCCTCTTCATGAGTTCCTCCATCATGAGTATTAATATTATTAACAAATGAATAAATATTATCATTATAACTAGTGTTATACTGCATTGCAACTTCAAACACAACACCATCTTCTTCACCAGTAAGATGAATAATATCGTCATGTAAAGGTGTTTTTCCTTTATTTATGAATTTTACATATTCACTTATACCACCATCGTATAAAAATTTTTCACCAGTAGTATCCTCATCATCTCTATCATCTCTCAAAGTAATACAAAGTCCCCTATTTAAGAAAGCTAATTCTCTGATTCTTACTTTAAGTATTTCATAATCATAAATATCACTATCAAATATAGTAGGATCTGGCTTAAATGTAACTGTGGTACCAGTTCTATCAGGAGAACATTCATCTATAACCTTTAATGGTGCTACAGTATGACCACCATTTTCAAATCTAATAAAGTAAACCTTACCATTTTTATAAACTTTTACTTCAACCCATTTACTTAAGGCATTAACTACTGAAGCACCAACACCATGTAAGCCTCCAGATACTTTGTATCCTCCTCCGCCAAATTTACCACCAGCATGAAGTACTGTATATACAGTTTCAACAGTAGATTTTCCAGTTTTAGGATGTATATCAACAGGTATACCTCTACCATCATCCTTTACAGTAACAGAATTATCCTTATTTATAACAACTTCTATATTTTTACAATATCCAGCTAAGGCCTCATCTATTGAATTATCAACTATTTCCCATACTAAATGATGTAATCCTTTAATATCTGTTGTTCCTATATACATACCTGGTCTTTTTCTTACAGCCTCTAATCCTTCAAGTACCTGTATATCCGATGCATCATAATGTTCATTATTCATAATTAATCACCTTCCTGCTTAAAAATTATTTCCCGGGAAATAATTTCCCATTTTTTATTTCATAAACATTAGCCTTTTTCTTTATTTCGTCATTTATATTTTTTATATCTGTTGTGGTAATTATAGTTTGTATATTACTATCTAAATACTTTAAAATATTATTTCTTTTATCAATATCTAATTCACTAAACATATCATCCAGTAAGAGTATTGGCGGATCAGTAGTAATATCACTAAATAATTTAACTTCAGACAATTTAAGTGCCAAAACCGCACTCCTAATTTGACCTTGACTACCATATAATGATAAATTTTTGTCATCTAATAAAAAATAAAAATCATCCCTATTTGGTCCAATCAAAGTCATTTTGTATTGAATATCTCTACTTAAATTATCATCTAATTTTTTCATAAATGTTTCTTTAGTAATATTACTAAAATTAGAAATATATTTAATTATCAGATTATCATATCCTGTAATATATTTAAAAGAATTACTTAAATGCATATTAATATCATCAATAAATTTCTTGCGGAAATCATATATTTTCAACGATAAAAGTACATACTTCTCATTTATTATGTTTAAATACATCATATCATTTTCTTTATTAATATTAATTACTTTAAGAAATTCATTTCTTTGTCGTAATACAGTATTATAGTCACTAAGTAACTTTAAATATTTTTTATTAATTTGACTAATTTCAATATTAAAGTACTTTCTTCGAGAATTTGGACTATCCTTGAATATCCTTATACTATCTGAATTAAATACTATAACGTTAAGTAAAGATATATAATTACTAAGTTTTTTAATTTCTTTGTTGTTAATTTTAACTACTTTACCATTTTCATTAATCAAAACTTCTAAATTAAATTTTCCTCCATTAGTAATAATTTCTCCTTTTATTAAAGAAAATTTATTATCAAATTTAATAAGATTTTTATCATTACCAGGTAAAAAAGACTTAGTAACACCGAGAACATAGATAGATTCTAACAAATTAGTTTTTCCTTGAGCATTATCTCCAATAATAATATTTAAATTACTATTAAATGTTACTTCTAAATTATCATAATTACGATATTTTTTTAATGTTATTTTTGTAATTTTCATTTTACAGCCTCATTTTTGCTCGTAGTTAAATAATTAATCTAACCATGTATCCCTATACATACATAATTATATCATAAATGAGAGATTTTTAAAAGAAAAAAAGGTTATTTTTTTGCCTTTTTTCCTTATTTTTTAAGACTTTTTTACATTTCTGTGTATTGCAAACTATTAAGTAATTTTTCTATTTTGATACACTTAGTAATTTGATTATCAATAGTAGTATACGGTGCCCTAATTTTTAATACTTTTCCACCTTTAAAATAAATTTCGGTATATTTTTTTTCAGCTTCTACATATCGTTCAATATTATTATAAGAAAGCCAAATACATTTATTAGATTCTGGTGAAGCTGTAGGAAATAATATTATTTTATTATATTCAGAAAGTATAATAGGAGTTTTAATGTAATAATTAAAATGATCTATTACAAATTGTCTTTGAATATTATAAGAATGTCCATAGCAAAAACAACATTTCTTTAAAAACTTCAACGAATTACCTTTAAAAGTCAATCTTTTTGCCTTTTCTATAACCAAAACATTATTTTTCTCTATACTATCCTGAGTAAAACATAAAATGTCTTCATTAATAATATAGTCTCGCATAAATTTTCCCCCTTCCCACATATAAAATATGTGAAAAATATTAAAGCATAAAGATATGTCGAATTTTGTAGAAAAATGTCGATAAAAGTAGTTTTTTTATTTTATTTGCACTATAGACTGCATTTTTAAGATCTATAACACTATCTTAAAACACATTTTACCAAAAAATAATAACGTCATTCATATTTTTAAATGTAAGATATTTATAAAACATTTGATTTAGACTTCAATTCTATATTTTTACTTATCCACATTAAATGTGGATAAAGAAAAAAGTCCTTCTAAAAGGACTTTTAACATTTTAATAAACATTTTACTCTAACAAGTTTTAATAGGAAGTACTAATTGTATTAATGAATTATCTTCATTATTTTTAATAACAATAGGAGAACTATCGTTATTCATGCAAAGAACAACTTTATCCTTGTTAAAACTCTTGATTGCATCAAGCATAAATTTAGAACTAAATGATATATTAATTTCTTTATCAGAACTAATACTTATTTTTTCTTCTACTCTACCTATTTCAGGACTATTTGATGAAATCATAAGTTCATCTTTAGTTAATGATAATTTTACAGTATTCTTTTCTCTATCAGAAGTAAGAAGAGATGCTCTATCTATCATATTAAATAAATCATCAAATTTACATTCTAGTTCGATATTAAAATCTTTAGGAATAATATTTGAAGTTGTTGGATATGTACCAGACAACAATCTAGATAAGAATACAATATTCTTATACTTAAATAATATCTTATTACTAAACAAATGCATTTCCACACTAGCAGTATCATCATCTAACATCTTAGTAAGTTCAAGTAAGTTTTTACCAGGAACTACGATATTCACTTCATTTTCAATATCCTTATCAATTTCTACATACTTTCTTGCAAGTCTATATGAATCTGTTGCTAATATTTCGAAACTATTTCCAGATAATTTAAAATTAATACCAGTAAGAAGAGGTCTAGTTTCACTCTGACTAGTGGCAAATACAGTTTGATTAATAATATCTTTAAATATTCCATTATTTACTACAATTGGTTCTTTAGTTTCATCTAAATCTAAGTTAGGAAATTCATTAGGATTTATACCATTTAAATTAAACTCTGTATTATCTGTACTAACAATTAATTTATATCCATCAATTACTTCAATAGAAATATCAGTATTTGGAAGTTTTCTTATTATTTCTACTATATACTTACCTCCAATTACTATACTACCTAATTCACTAGTACTTGTTAATTTATCTTTTGGTATAAATGATCTAATAGATACATCAGTATCACTAGCATATAAATACAACCCCTCTTCTTTTAATTCAAATTTTATACCCGTTAATATTGGTATTAAATTTTTCGTAGATATTGCTCTAGCAGTATTGTTTAAACTTTCTAATAATATTTCTTTCTTTACTTTGAATTTCATTTTTATCATCCTCTTTCTTTTATTATATAATTATTATTATTATACTGTTGATATTGTTGATATCTTTATTTTTTTCTTGTTTTATATACTTTTCTTTTTCCACAGAACCTGTGGATATTTCTGTTTTTATCCACTATATTTTTTCTTTTAGTTCATTTATTACTATTTGGAGTTGTGGATTTGTCTTTAAATCACTCTCAATTCTCTGATATGCACTGATAATTGTGGAATGGTCTCTACCTCCAAAGTATGTTCCCATTTTTGGAAAAGATTCACTAGTCATTTTTCTACATAAATAAATGGCTATTTGCCTTGGATAGTTAATATCTTTATTTCTCTTTTTGCCTTTTAAATCTTCAATATCAATTTTAAAGTACTCACATACAATTCTTTGAATTCTATGAACATCATTTTTATATACACTTTTCTCAGATACCTTATCTTTGAGTGCCTCAATGGCAATATCGAGATTAACTATACCTCTATTCATCATCGATGCATAGGCAAATACTCTTGTAATAGCCCCTTCCAGCTGTCTAACATCTGAATCATTAATATTAGCTATATATTCAATAACTTCAATTGGTATATCTTCCGCCGCTTCTTGATGAGATATTTTCTTTTTTATAATATCTACTCTTAAATTAAAATCAGGCGGTGTTATATTCGCAGTAAGTCCCCAGTTAAATCTAGTAATTAATCTATTTTCTAGCATTTTAAGGTCATCTACCGATCTATCAGAGGCTATAATTATCTGTTTATTAGAATCATGCAGTTCATTAAAAGTATGGAAAAATTCTTCTTGTCCTTTAGTGGCACTACCCAGAAATTGAATATCATCGATTATTAGTACATCAATATTACGATACTTGTTTTTAAACGAATCAATCCTATCAAAACTATTTTTTTCATTGTTTCTAACCGCATAAATATAATCGTTTACAAATTGTTCACTAGATACATAAAGTACCTTTTTATTAGAATTTTCTAATATATAGTTGCCAATAGCATGCATTAAATGTGTTTTACCAAGTCCACTTTTTCCATATAAAAACAGCGGATTATAAGCTTTACCAGGTTTTTCAGCCACCGCTCTTGCCGCAGTAAAAGCAAATCTATTCGAATCACCTACTATAAAACTATCAAAAGTATATTCGCTATTTAGATTAGCGGAACTACTACTTTGATGTGGAACCCCGATACTTTCTGTTTCATCAATAATCTTTTCTTCTAAAGTATCATCTGTTATTTCGTTTTCCAGCTTAAATTGAAAATTAAAATTAGTTCCAGTAATCGAATTAAATATTTCTTCGATCTCATCTAAATAGTTTTCTTCCAAATGCTTTTTATGTAAAATCATTGGAACTATAATAGTTGCAGTGTTTTTATCCAATTTGTATAACTTAGTATCTTTAAACCAAGTATCATAAGATAAAGGGGATATTCGCTCTTTAATTTTTTCAAGAAAATTGTTCCAAATAGTTTCTGTATTCATTAGCAAAACCTCCTGACTAAGTATTCCATTAACATTATTATATAACAAATTTTAAATTTGTCTAGTACAAAATTTTAATAAACATGTAAATTAACAAGTTATAAACATCTTTTCAACAATATAATATCATATAAAATATGTGTTTTAAATGGTTATCCACAAATTTTGTCAAATTTTGTTATTAACAGGTGTTACTTTACTTTTCCACAGCCCTGTTGATATTGTTGATACATAAAAAAAGCCTTTGTTTATGAGGCTTTACATTAATTAGTTTTCCACTGTATCATCCATTTATCAAATACATGGGCGTTTGAACTCTGTGGTTCTGGATTAGGAAGTTCCATTTTTACAATCATAGGTATCTTCATCATTTTACCAAAAGCCACACAAGTACCTGCTTGAAGTGATTTTTGCTTTTCTAAAACATCACTACTAATGTTTGGTACCATCTTTTCAATATATTCTAAGTCAGCAGGATGATTAATCTTAAATATCAAGAAATTACTACATTGCGATAATACAGTTTCTGATAATTCAGTAGGTCTTTGTGTTACTAAATCCATCATAACGCCAAACTTTCTACCTTCCTTAGCTATTCTTTCAAATATATTATATCCAAGTATATCATTATCAATATCTTTCTGAACATATCTATGTGCTTCTTCAAGCATGATATTAATAGGCATAGAGCCCCTCGAAGGAAGACTCTTCATAAAATTAAAGAATATTCTAGAATAAATTTTAACTAAAGCCTTAGCAAATCTATCATCAATACCTTCGAGTACAAAATTAATAATTTGTGCTCTCTTGTTACCATTCACTAGTATTAAGTCAGATATAAATTCATTAATAGTACAAAACTTTTCTACTTCAAAATACCTTCTCAAAGAACTATTAGCAATACTATGTAATTTAACTTTTAAAGCAGTACCTTCTGCATAAGACTTCTCATTAAGAAGAACTCCTTCAGATATTAAAGTAAAATTAAGTGCCTCCTCTAAATCATCAATAGTAAAATATACAGGTGTATAATCTTCTTTCCATTTAGTATCATTATCAATAAATTTCTTAATATATTCTGTAATAAGAACTCTCTCAGCAAATTGTCCTTGACTATCTATTTCAAAGCATTTTCTAAATTGTCTCGTATAACCAACACCAGGAACATCAACGTCCAAGTTAAGTTCTTTAGTACTACAACTAGTTAAAATAGAAAATATTTGGTCTCTTATTCTAGCAGATACTTGATTAGAATAAAGAACAGATGTAATAGCGGTAGCAATTAAGTGATTCTTATACTTATTAGATTCTTCATCATTTCTTGCAAATAAAGAAACATAATTAAGCATTTTTTCAATAACCATAATTTGACTATAAGTACTAACATCAAGTAAATTAGCATAATCATCTACTGACATAAGCCATAAAGGTAATTTTAAAATACTATTATTACTATCTGTATCAGTACTAAACATTTTATAATTAAAATTAAAATTATAACTATTAATAGATTTAAAAGCATTATCATATTCATCAGTATTATTAAATATAAATATAACACTATTAAATGGAATATAGTTAGGCATAGTAAATAAATTTTGTACTAGTCTAGCTACACCATATGTTTTACCACTACCAGTATTACCAAATATAGCGGTATGATTACTCCACATATCATCAATATTAATTTTAACAGGGCTATTATTATATAAAGGAGATAGTCCAAGCATCATTGCCGTACTATCATTGTAGCCAGTAAGTTCTGCTAGTTCATTGCCATTAATTATTCTTATTTTAGCATTAATACTAGGTTTTCTAATAATACCATCAAAAAATTTATCATTAATAAACTCACCTAAGAAAGTAATTTTAGCCTCATTATTAATTATTTCTTCAATTTCTCCTAGTATTTTTTTATTATTTTCCTCAAAAATAACATTTAAATTAAGTAAGTCATCATTAATTACATTATCTATTTTAACGATAGCATAATTTTTACTAATTGCGGTAATTTCTTTAAACATAACTAGCCCTTCCTTCTATCTCTATTATAATTAAATTATACCAAATAAATATCAAAAAGAAAATAGTTTTTTATTTATTTCATCTCGCATTTCATTGCTCGCTGTTTTTGAAGCCTAAGGTCTTCAAAAAGAATTACTAAGCCAAAGTCTTAGTAATTTTTCCATTTCTTGTAAAATATTTACAAAAAAACAATATTATAGTATAATTTCATTAGTGGTGATTTAAGTGTCAAAAGAAGTAAAAAAGGTTAAAAAGAAAAATAAAAGTAAAAATAATAAAATAAAAAAGAAAAATATAGATATAAAAAAGATACTAAATAAGGTATTAGATATAATAAAGAAATACTATTACATATTAATATTAGCATTACCATTTATATTAATAGACTTATTTACCAAAATATTAGGATACAAAATACATTTTTATGGAATTATGAAATTAGTACCGATACTATTTACTTTATCATGGATATTCTTTGTACTAGGAGTTTCTCTATTCTATAAGAAAAAGATTGGAAAAACAATATATATTATCTTCTTTATATTATCATTTGCAGTATACACAGTAAATAATATATATTACTCAATGACAGGAACATTCTTCGACTTTAGTATGGTTTTACTCGCAGGAGAAGGTTCTGAATATTTTCTAGATGCTATAAAAGATTGTAATATTTGGGTATACATATTAATGGTACCAATAATAGGTTCATTTATTTTGGGATTAAAGTTTTATCCAAACAGAAAGAAAACAAATTTAAAAAGCGTAATAAAAGTATTCTTTGCATTTCTAATATTACATTTTATAATACCATTTCTATTAGGTACTCCCAATGAAGAACTTACTTGGAGTACCTGGAGAAATCCTAGAAATATATATATAAGTTTTAATGATAATAATAAAAGTATGATGGTATCAGGAGTATATGAATATACAGTAAGAAATTTCTATATAACATTTATAAAAGCCAAGAAGACAACCAATGAAGAAGATTTAACATTCCTTGAGGAAGAATATAATAAAGAGGAGACAAAAGAGACAAACAAATATACAGGAAAATATAAAGATAATAACTTAATAATGGTACAACTTGAAGGAATAGATAACTGGTTAATTACTGAAGAAGATACTCCTACATTATATAAAATGATGAATAATGGTATTAACTTTACTAATCATTATTCATATTACAATGGTGGAGGCTCTACCTTTAACTCAGAGTTTGCAGTTAATACAGGATTTATAACTCCTCTATCATATACACAAAATGCTTATACCTTTAATAAAAATACATTTCCATATTCATTAGCCCATCTATTCAAAAATGAAGGCTACACAGTTAATGCCTTTCATATGAATACTAGTGAATACTATTCACGAGGAGCCAACTATAAAAACTGGGGATATGATAATTATTATGGACTAGTAGATTTAGGAACATATAAAGATGATTCTTATGTTTTAGATAGAGAATTAATATTAAATGAAACATTTAAAGAAAAAATGTTTGAAAATGAAAAATTTGTTAATTATATCATAACTTATACTAATCATATGCCATTTACAACAGAAAAAGGTAATTGTAGAAAGCTATTAACACTAGATTATTTAAGTGAAAACAACTTAGAGGAGTTACCAAAAGATTATGTATATCCAGAAATGACTGAAGAATCTTGTGCTAGGAGACAAGCAAAAGAAACAGATTATATGATGGAATTATTATTAAATGAATTAACAGAAAGAAATTTACTAGATAACACAACAATCATTGTATTTACAGACCATTATCTATATACATTATCAGACCAAACAATCCTAGACAAATATAAAGAAACAGATAATAACTTAATTAATCATACACCATTCTTTATATGGCATAACAATAAAGATAAGAAAACAATAAAAGAAGTAACATCACAGTTGAATGTACTACCTACAGTATTAAACCTATATGGAATAGATTATAATTCAAATTATTATATAGGTACCGATGCCTTAGATAATAACTATCATGGTTCAGTATTCTTTAGTGATTATTCATGGTATGATGGAAGCATCTATGTAGATGGTGGTATAATAACCAAAGGTAAAGAAATAGATAGTTTATTACTTGAAGATAAAAACTACTATATAAATTATCTAATAAAGAAAAATGATTTAACATTAAAATATAATTATTTTAAACAAATAAAAGAAAGACAAAATAAAACAATATAAAAACTCTAGTTCCTAAGAATTAGAGTTCTTTTCTTTATTATTATGAATATCATCAATAGTAACTTTACTATCGTGAGGAATAGGCTTCCAAGTAACTTTCATAAATAAAGCAGCATAAGTACTATATCTACCAATTATATCAAATGTAGGCCAAGTTAAAGTATATAATACTTTCTTCATAAAAGGAATCTTTTTAATATTTTTTCTTTCAATAATAAATACGTAAACTGCTATCCACATATCTTGAAAATACATACCTATTCTATATAAAAGTCTAAACCAAATAGAAATAAGCATTCCGACAAAAAAAGCATTAATGCCAGGGTTAACTACTATTTTAATTTCAAATAAACCTCTAAGAGCCTTTGCTAAATAAGTGCTACCACTAAATAAATTACTACCATTAATTCCCATGTTATAGCAGTAGCAGCCATACATAATAACTACAACAATTAGCCATCTAGCAAGATTAAAAACTGAAAATGGCGTAAGTTGCATTAAAGTATCAAAAGAAGCAAATCTGTGTCTAATAGATTCTATAATAGATAACATAACACTCTTAAATGTTTTCTTTTCTTTTTTCTTCTTCTTTTCCTGCCATCTAGTTTTTAAAAATAATTTACCAAAGAATATATTAATAAATAGATATGGTCCAGATTCAACAAATGCAAGTAAGTGTCCTTTAGACCATCTAGTTCTTTGTCTTAAAGCCACTTTTAAACTAGTAGGTTGCTCATCATAGAACATAGCCTCATCTTGATAAGATATTCTATATCCTTGAGCAACAGCATCCGCAGTAAGTGCTCTATCTTCAGTAAGAGAAGTATAATGCCAACCATTTTTTACAATCTCATTAGTAAATAAAAATCCTGTCCCTTGTATATTCGTAGCTAGTCTAAGTACTGATCTAGCCCTATGATTACATCTAATAGATCTAATCCAATGTATTGCATATGTAGATGCTATCCAGTTTTCATCGAAGTTTTTAGTATTTCTATAAGAAGTAATAATCTTTTCTCCAGAATCAAAAGCATCATTCATTTTACTAATATAATCACTCTTTAAAAGATTATCAGCATCAAATATAAAATATCCTTCAAAACTCATTCTACCATAGTCTTCTTCAATTTTTTCTAGAAGATACTGAAGAGCAAACCCCTTAGTTTTATGTTCATTATCAAATCTTTCGTAGCAGACTGCTCCATGCTTTCTAGCAATTTCAGCAGTATTATCAGTACAATTATCTGCCACTACAAAAGTAGTAAGAAGTTCGCTTGGATAATCTTGTTTATTTATACTATCAAGTAAATTACCAATAACATTTTTTTCGTTTCTCGCCGCTATTAAAATAGCATATTTATGTTTTTTCTTCGCAGGTTTAAACTTTCTAGTAAAGAATAAACCAATAAGCCAATAAACAGTTTTATAGGCCATCAATATAGTTAAAACACTACCTATGACATTATATACATGTCTCCAAGATAGATAATGCTCTCCTATTGAACTTATAATATTCATTAAATACATACAACAACCTCGCTTCAAATTACAAGTGTATTATATCATACAATAAATTAATAAACAAGCATATCTATTATGTTCACTCTAAGCCTGTAGTCTTAGAGTGTTAAATTAAGCCTTTGATAAAGTCTTAATTTAAAATCTATTATATAAAAGCCAATTCTACATACCTTAATTAAAATTATTTCCCGGGAAATATTTTCTTTGCATTATTTAGTTAAATATGTTATTATATAACCGGTGATAATTATGCATAAAATTGGTATAATCGCAGAATATAATCCATTTCATAATGGTCATTTATATCAAATAAAAGAAATAAAAAAAAGATATCCAGATAGTACAATAATATCAGTGGTATCTTCTTCATTTACTCAAAGAGGAGATATTTCGTTATTAAATAAATGGGATAAAACTAAAATAGCATTAGATCAAGGTATCGACCTAGTAATAGAACTGCCTTTTGTTTATTCTACGCAGGCTTCAGATATCTTCGCCGAAGGAGCCGTAAAGATACTAAATTATCTAGGTATAGATACATTAGTATTTGGAACAGAAAGAAATACCATTAAGGACTTAGAGTTACTCGCAGATATTCAAATAAATAATAAAGAATATCAAGAAAAAGTAAAATATTACTTAAATAAAGGTTTAAATTATGCTACTAGTACTAATAAAGCTCTCGAAGATATTACAAATGTAAAAGTAGATACTCCAAATGATTTACTTGCACTATCATATATAAAACAAATAAAATTAAATAAATATAATATAAAATGTACTAATATCAAAAGAACAACTTCATATCATGGAAGTGAAATAAAGAATAATATTAGTTCTGCTAGTAATATAAGAGAAATGTTTGTAAATAAGCAAGATATAGATAATTTAATACCATTTGATAAAAAACTTTTATACAAAGTAAGTATGAATAATTATTTAGATATATTAAAATATAAAGTATTATCTGAAGATATTAATATAAATAAATATCAGACAGTAGATGAAGGTATTGAAGGAAGGATAATAGATAATATTACTAAAGTAACTACTTATGAAGAGTTAATACAAAATATAAAAACTAAACGATATACATATAACAAAATATCTAGAATGTTACTACATATATTAACTAGTTTTACTAAAGAAGAAGCATCAAATATAGATATAGATTATATTAGAGTATTAGGTTTCACTACCAAAGGGCAAGAATACCTAAGTAAAATAAAAAAGAATATAACTATTCCTATAATAACGGGATATAAAAAAAATATATCTAAAGTATTAGATATAGAATATAGAGTTACTAGGATATATTCATTATTTACATCAGCTAATCTTATTAAAAAAGAGTACCAAATAAAACCAATAATTAAAGAAAATAATGACTAAATATATCTTTAATTTTACCACTAAATAGAGAATTAATAATCTCTATTTTTTCATTATTATCTTTAGTAAATAATAGACTTGATAATAAACAAAGTTTATCTTTATTACCTTTTTTATATTTATCATATTCCTTTTTAACATTAATATATCTAGAGGTTCCATCACTATCAATATCATTTAAAGTAAATATATAAGCCTTAAATCTATTACTATTCTTATTATCATAAATATTAAGGATAATATTATCATCTACAATTTTATATTGAATATAGACATATTCTTTCCTTTTTAAATCAAAATCATATCCAAAGATATCATTAACAAAATCATTAAGTAAATCTGCATTAGTAATATCAACAAGCGCTAATCTAAACATTTCATCATTCATAACCTTCACCAAACATAAGGTAACATATATATAATAGTAAAGTCAATAAAAAAAGAAAAATGTAACCAAATAGGTTACAAATTAAATGTAAAATTATTGTAAATAGGTTATTTCTGACAATTAGGACAGTAATAAGTACCTCTTCCACCTACTCTAATTTTTTCTATTTTAGTATTACACTCTGGACAAGTACCTTTATCTTTTCCGTGTACTAAAAGTTCTTTTTGAAATAGTCCATGTACTCCATCTACAGAGCTATAAGTTCTAATTGTAGTTCCGCCCATTTTAATAGCCTCTTCAAGAACACTTCTCGTATACTTAATTATATTATTGGCCTCCCCTTCAGTAATTAAATTACATTTTTTTAATGGATTAATCTTACATAAGAATAATATCTCATCAGCATATATATTTCCAATACCAACTATTATACTTTGGTCTAAGAGTACGGTTTTAATAGGTAGTCTTTTATTTTTATACTTATCAAGTAAATAGCAACTTGTAAGTTTATCATCCCAAGGTTCAAGACCTAGTTCTACTAAAGGTCCTATTTTATCAATATCTTCTTTTTTAATAAGATACATTTTACCAAACTTTCTAGTATCTCTATATCTGAGTTCAGTATTATCATCTAATTCAAATATAACATGCTCATGCTTATCTATACTATCACTACTCTTTTTAAAGAAATATTTACCTTCCATTCTTAAATGAGAAAGAAGAAAATAATCATCTAAATCAAACATTAAAAATTTTCCTCTTCTTTTAACATCCTTAATAGTTTGATTAGCAATTTCTTTAATAAATTCATCTTTATTAGGATAAGCAATAATATTATCCCATAAAACTCTAGCTTTAATTATTTTTTTATTACTTAATCTTAATTTTAAAGATTCTTTGACTGTTTCTACTTCAGGTAATTCTGGCATAATTCTTTATCACCTCACTAATAAATTATTTCCCAAATTATTTCCCGGGAAATAATTTTACTTATTTTGCTTCATACCAATTATTTCCCAACTCAATATCTACATCTAATGGTACTTTAAGTTCAAATACCTTAGTCATTGTATTATACACAATATCTTTAACTTTATCTATTTCATCATTATAGACATTAAATATAAGTTCATCGTGTACTTGAAGTAACATTTTACTCTTAATATTTTCCTTTTCAAATATATTATTAATTTCTACCATAGCCTTCTTCAAAATATCAGAGGCACTTCCTTGAACTGGAGTATTAAGAGCCATTCTCTCACCCATACTTCTTACCATATAGTTAGAACTTTTAAGTTCTTCAATAACTCTCTTTCTATTCATAATAGTTTTAACATAACCATTTCTCTTTGCCTCATCTATTTCTTTATCCATATAATCTTTAACACCAGGATAAGTTTCAAAGTATTTATTAATAAACTCTTTAGCCTCTTTAACAGGAATACCAATATCTTCAGCTAATCCATAACTACTAATACCATATAAAATACCAAAGTTAACAGCCTTAGCTTGTCTACGCATATTCTTTGTAACACCTTCCATAGGTACTTTGAATATATCCATCGCCGTTTTAGTATGAATATCAACGCCTTCTTTAAAAGCATTAATTAAATCATTAACCTCAGATAAATGAGCAAATACCCTAAGTTCAATTTGCGAGTAGTCAGAGGATAATATAACACTATTATTTTCTGGTATAAAAGCCTTTCTAATTAATCTTCCATATTCACTTCTCATAGGAATATTCTGTAAATTAGGTTCAATTGAAGATAGTCTACCAGTTCTAGTAAGTGTTTGTGTATAGATAGTATGAATTTTACCATCTTCCCTAATAGTAGAAATAATACCATCTATATAAGTAGAATATAACTTAGCAAGAACTCTATATTCTAATATTTTATTAACTATAGGATACTCTGTAAGTTTCTTAAGTACATCAATATCAGTAGCATATCCATTCTTATTTTTCTTAGCTCCAGGTAGTTTTAATTTATCAAAAAGTATTTCACCTAATTGTTTAGGAGAATTAATATTAAACTCTTCACCAGCAAAATTATAAATATCTCTAGTTATAATTTCTAACTTAATTTTAATTTCAGTACCCATCTCTTCAAGAACTTTTTTGTCTACTCTAATACCTTCAATTTCCATGTTAGCAAGAACTTTAGCAAGAGGCATTTCAATACTTTCGAATAAATAAATATTATCTTCCTTCTTCATATCTTCATATAATTTATCTTTGGTATTATATATAAACTTAGCCTTAAGAATAGCTCTTCTTATAGCCTCTTCAGTAGCAACAACTTCTTTTTTGTCATAGCTAGGAATTTCTACTTCTAATTTATTTGCTAAGTAGCAGATATCGTCCTTAGTTTCATAATTAAGTAAATAAGCACTAATCATAGTATCAAAATTAATATTAGGTACTTTAATACCATATTTATTAAATACCACAATTAATTTTTTATAATCATAAGTAGATAGATTATAATTAGTATCTAGAATACTAGTATTATTTTTAAATATATCATAAGGTATATAGCAGGATAAAGTACTATTATATAAAGCAATGCCAAGTATTTCAGCATCATGATAATTACCAATAGTAGTATCTAAGTATATAGAGGTATCTTCACTAATCTTAACATCATTAATATCAGATATAATTTTAAATTTTTCCTCTCTATTTTTTTCCTTTTTAATATCACTAGTATTAATCTTTCTAAGAAGAGAATAAAAACCTAAATCATTATAAATATCTATTAATTCGTCAGCATTCTCACCCTTATATAATAAATCATCAAAAGTAATATCTAAAGGAACTTCTCTATATATAGTAACTAAGTCTTTACTGTAATATGCATCTTCCTTGCCATCAATAAGTTTAATTTGCGTAGCACCTTTTATTTTATCTATATTTTCATATATATTATCTATAGTTTTATATTCACTAACTAATTTAATAGCACCCTTTTCACCAATACCTTTAACCCCAGGTATATTATCAGAAGCATCTCCCATTAAGGCTTTTAAATCTATCATATGAATAGGATCAAATCCATAAGTATCATTAAATGTCTTTTTATCCATCCAAATATAGTCTTTAGTTTTAAGTAGTTTAACTACTGTTTCATCACTAATTAGTTGTAGTAGATCTTTATCACTACTTACTATTAAAGCTTCATACTCAGGATCTTTTTCACACCACATAGATATAGTACCTATAATATCATCAGCCTCATAGCCGGCACATTCTAGATACTTAATTCCCATCGCAGTAAGTATCTTCTTAGCTACAGGAAACTGTACTTTTAAGTCATCAGGTGTTTCTTTTCTTCCATCTTTATATCTTTCATATTTTTCATGTCTAAAAGTTTTACCTATATCAAAAGCTACCATCATATATTCAGGTTTTTCATCAGAAATAATTTTATTAATCATATTAACAAAGCCATATACTCCATTAGTAGGAAATCCTTCTTTATTTCTCATTACATTACCTGTATAAGCAGTAGCATAATAGCTTCTAAACAAAAGATTATTACCATCTACAAGTACTATTTTTTTCATTATATCACCTAAGTCTTTCTATATATTAATTATACTAAAAAAAAGACTTAAAATAAAGTATTTATAAGATATTTTATTAGTTCGAGCCTGTAGTCTCTCACTATCATTAAAGCCTAAGGTCTTTAATGAAAAATATGAAGCCTATAAATAGTCTTCATATTTAAGAGTTTATTACTTTATATTAAATAATTTAATATCATTTTTTTCAAGTTTAGGTAATTCTAAAGATTCTTTTTTCATATTCCAATTAATTTCATAATCAGGAAGAACCTTAGTTTTAATAGGCATCATTCTAGGAACCAAAATAACTTCATTAAAGAAATCTATAGTCTTTAGTTCTTCAATTGAAATAAGAGGACCTTTATTAGTATTACCACATAACTTACTTACTTCTTCTAGAGTATATAAATCATTTGCTAATAGATAAATAGTATTATCAAAGCACATTCTAATTAATTCAGTATTTTTACTACCATAAACATTATTTAAATTAGTAAAGTTTTTAATAAAAGCAGTAATTTTAATATTAATTCCTCTAGCATAATTAAACTTACTATAAAAATCTACTATAGGTAATAAACTATCAAATCCATCAATAACTAAGTTAAATCTTTCATTTTTGTTTCCATATAATTGAATACTACAAAAGATTTGATCCAATAATATAGTAATTAAATTATTAACATAACTTGAAATACCACTTATCACTATAATTGCAGTTTTTTCATTACCAATATTAGTCATATCAAAGTCTGTTTTAGACATTGCATTAGATAATCTTTCTTTAGTAACAAATTTTTTAATTCTTTGATTAAATGTTACTAAAATACCAGCCTTTGTTTCAGGAGCAGTACCAAGTGTATTAAATAAGTATTGGTATGTACTAGAGTTTCTATTTATTGTATCAATAATATTTTCTTTGCTATTATTTATTTGCTCAGACAAAGAAACTACACTATTTAAATTAATTTCTTCTTCTTTAGCCTTATCAAATAAGTATAGAACAAGACCAACAAAATATTCTATCGCAGTATTTTCCCAGAATATATCAGAATTATCATTACTATCATGTAATAAATAATATCCAATATTCTCTAACATTTCAATAGCCTTATCCATATTATTATTTTTATATAATTCATAAGGAAAAGTAAGTACATTATAATACTTTCCTTTTTCTAGGTTAGCATAGTCTAATACTATAATATTATAATTATTATTTTTTAATTCACCACCTATCTCATCTAAAATTTCTCCCTTTACATCATTAATAAATAATGATTCTCCAGCCTTAATAGCAAGTCTAATTTGTGGTAACATAACACCTTGTGTTTTACCACTACCAGGTGCACCAATAATAATAGTATGAGAATTATCATCTTTAATATATAATTTATTTTTATCATATCCCATTGGTATTCCTGATTTTTTGATATCTGAATTAATATCTACTTCTTTGAGAAATTTTAACATTTCCTCTTTAGTAGCCCATCTTGCATAATTCATTATATCATCTCCTTTCAAAAGCATTATATTACCAAAAAACATAAAAAAGTTAAACAAAAATGGCTTTTTATGATAAAATATATTTGGGAAGTGATTTTTATTTATTCTAACGAATTAGTATGTAATATTTTAAAATATATTAATATCAATATAAATACAGAAATTACTATAATAAATTTAAGTAATATTTTTAGTTATGATAAAACATATATTATGAAAAAATTTAAAAGAGAATTAGGATTAACTATCATAGAATATATAAATAATAAGAGAATATTAAATAGTCTAAATGGTTATAAATCAAATACTACTATATTAAGAATAGCCTTATTAAATGGTTATAATAGTATAGAGTATTATTCTGAAATATTTAGAAATTTAGTAGGAGTCTCACCAAGAGTATATAAAAGATTTATTACACCTCTAAATAATTTAAATGAAGAAGAAACAAATACAATAAGAAATTCAATATCTAATTTAATTAATATTGAAAATAAAATACAAAAATATTTAAGTAATCAAAAGCCAAAAGAATTACCAGTTAGAAAATTATCGATATTTAAATAAAAAACAAAAAATGCACATTTTTCTTAAAATTTTGTGCATTTTTATATATTTTTAGTACCATTTTGCACAATGATTGTGCATTTTTCAAAATTATTATCCTTTTAAACTTATTATAACTCCAATTATTGAGTTGATAAAAGAAGCTATCAAAAATGTTATTGATAGTATTAATCCAGCAATTGCTTTACCTTTTCCATTAATAGATTTTAATCCCTTGGCACTAAATATAATACCACATATAGTTACTGGATAACCAAATAAAGGAATAATCCAAGCAGCAATAGAAACAAGTCCTAATATAAAACCTACTAAAGAACTTTTATCAGATTTATTGACATTACTATTAACATTATTATTAGTTTTATTTGTATTATTAATTAATACTCCACACTCTAGACAAATTGCTTGTTCCTCATTAAGTTTAGCTCCACAATTACTACAAAACTTAGCCATATACTATACCTCCTCATCTGAGTAAATTATAACACAAGTAATACATATAAACAAACAATACATAAATTTAAAGACTATAAGGCTTTAAATTTTCAAATAAAGACATTAGGCTTTATTTGATAGTGAGAGACCTTAGACTCGAACTAAAAATAAAAGAAACATATAATTTAATATATGTTTCTAATTAATTAAAATAAACTAAGTTGACTAGTCTCAGGCATACCATTAAATATACCCATACTTCTCATCTTTTCAATTAAAGTTTGAGATACCTTACATCTAGTTTGAAAGTCCTCAATACTAATAAATGGTGCTCTTTCTGCTTCATTTTCAATATTCTTAGCAACAACATCACCTAGGCCATCAATAGCTCTAAATGGAGGAATAATAGTCTTATCATCACCTACAGTAAATATCATACCCTTACTCTTATATAAATCATACGGAGCAACCTTAATACCTCTCGCAGCCATTTCTAATGCTACTTTCAAACATTCAGATACACCATTCTCTTTATTCGTAGCATCATATCCTTTACCTTCAATCTCCGTAAGAACTCTCTTAATATCATCATAACCCTTAATCATAGCCTCTATATCAAAATCAGTAGCCTTAGTACTATACCAACTAGCATAGAAGTACGCAGGCATATGTACCTTATACCAGGCAATTCTAAATGCACTAATAACATAAGCTGCAGCATGTGCTTTTGGGAACATGTACTTAATCTTAAAACAACTATCAATAAACCAAGACTCAATACCAGCCTTTTCCATTGTTTCCTTATGCTTAGCCCAAGTTTCTGGATCCTTACTAGCTTTACCCTTACGAACAAACTCCATTATCTTAAATGCTTTAATAGGTTCTACTCCATGATACATAAGATAAACCATTATATCATCACGACAGCCAATAACTTCTTTAAATGGAACAATATTATTCTTAATAAGTTCTTGAGCATTACCAAGCCATACATCAGTACCATGTGATAATCCAGATATCTTAATTAATTCTGCAAAAGTAGTAGGTTTAGTTTCATATACCAAACTAATAGTAAATGGAGTTCCAAACTCAGGAATACCAAGCGTACCAGTATCGCACATAATTTGCTCGTTAGTAACACCAAGTGCTTTAGTAGAAGTAAATATACTCATCGTATCCTTATCATCAAGAGGAACTTTAGATACATCAGTTCCAGATAATTCTTGAATAAGTCTAAGTTGCGTTGGATCAGAATGACCTAATATATCAAGTTTAAGCAAATCCTGATCAATAGCATGGTAATCAAAGTGCGTTGTTCTCCATGCACTCGTAGGATCTTCCGCTGGAAATTGGAAAGGAGTAAAGTCAGATACATCCATATAATCAGGTACAACAACAATACCACCAGGATGCTGACCAGTCGTTCTCTTAACACCAGTACATCCCATAGCAAGTCTTTCTATCTCACAAGACCTCTTATTAGTAATACCTTTATCTTCAAAATAACCCTTAACAAAACCAAACGCTGTCTTCTCTGCAACAGTACCAATAGTACCTGCTCTATAAACATTATCAACACCAAATAATACCTTTGTATATTCATGTGCAGATGCTTGATTCAAATCCGAAAAATTAAGGTCAATATCCGGTACCTTATCAGCATTAAATCCAAGGAATGTAGCAAATGGCATATCCTGACCATCTTTATATAATCTTTCACCACATACAGGACACATCTTATCAGGTAAATCAAATCCACTAGAATAAGTAGCACCTAAGTCCTTACCATCATCATCCTTAAATATACTATGCTTACACTTTAAACATCTATAATGAGCAGGAAGAGGATTAACCTCAGTAATACCCATCATCGTAGCTACAAATGAAGAACCAACACTACCTCTTGAACCAACTAAAAATCCCTCATCATTAGAGTGTTTAACAAGTCTTTGAGCAATTAGATATATCGGATCAAATCCACCTCCAATAACACCACCAAATAACTTCTTAACTTTCTTTTCTAATGCCTTATCAGTAAGTTCTCCGTCTTCTTCAGCCCAGTGTTCCCTAACATAATTAGTAACTAGTTCCTTAACAGTATCATAGCCACTAATCAAAGTATTATGTAAATTCTCAAATAACTTATTCTCAAACTCTTCATTACTAATATCCTGGTATTCATTCTTTAATTTTTCTTCCCAGCATTTATATACAATATTACCATATAACTCTGTAGATATTCTCTCTTCAATATTATGTGGTAGATTATCACCATACCAGTCCTTAGCTCTATTAAATACAAGGTCAGTAACTACTCTAGGACAGTCCAAATAAGACTTACCATCATCGCTCTTAACTCTTGGTGAAAAAGGAATACCACCAGTATCAATAATAACCTCAATCTCCTGAGCCATATCAAGAACCATATTAGTATTAGTAACAACTATCTCATAAGCAAGTTCTTCTCCTAGAAAAGCAAAATCATTAAGCATTTCTTTCGTAGTCCTAAAGTGCTGTGAAGGAATTGAAGTAATACTACTCTTAGCAAGAGGATGTCTACCACCACCAGGTACCTTTTGATTAACAATAATTTCTCTATATATCTTGTCTTCTCTAGTAAAATGATGTACATCACCAGTAGCCACAATAATCTTACCAGCCTCTTTAGTAGCAGTAATAATCTTCTTAATATGTTCTTTAATCTCATTCTCATCCTTAAAATCACTAGTCTGAATCAAATGACCATACACTTCTGGAGGTTGTACTTCAACATAGTCATAGAAGTTAATAATATTAGTAAGTTCCTCTCCTTCTTTACTTCTAGCCTCAATAAATACTTCACTTTCGTAGCAGCCACTACCAATAATAAGACCCTCTCTTAGTTCATTAAGTTTACTTCTTAGTATTCTTGGAGTCTTATATAAATAAGTAGTATTAGCAAGAGATATAATCTTAAATAAATTTTTAAGACCTTTCTTATTAAGAGCAATAGCATTAAAATGATATGTTCTACCAAACTTATATATCTCATCTTTAGGAATAAGCTTATCTAAATCACTAATCTTACTTAAATTCTGCATAGTAAGTTTACTAATCATCTTATGAAATACATAAGCAGTACCTTCAGCATCATAATCTGCTCTATGATGAGCATCCTCTTCCCAAGGAACATTATATCTCTTAACCAAAGCAGATAAACTATGTCTAGAATATCCTGTATCAATAGCTCTAGATAATTCTAATGTATCAATAACCGTATTCTGAAATTCACCTAAATTATATTTCTTCATTGCACTAGAAATAAATGAAATATCAAATTTAGCATTATGAGCTACCATTGGTAAATCACCAGTCCACGCTAAGAATCTCTTAGTAACATTCTCTTCATTATCCTTACCCTTAACCATCTCATCAGTAATACAAGTAAGCGCGGTAATCTTGTCAGGAATATGTCTTCCTGGATCAATAAGTTCATCAAATCTATCAATAATAGTACCATCTTTAATCTTAACAGCACCAATTTCTATCATTTGGTCAGTACCACCAGCATTAAAACCAGTAGTCTCAGTATCAAATACCACAAAAGTAGTACCCAATAGAGGTCTATCATCACTTCTAACTACAATATCGACAGTATCATCTACCACTGTAAGTTCAGTACCATATAGTCCCTTAAAATGCTTACTAGGATCTTCTATTCCCTTATTATGACCAGATATAATACCATAAGCAATAGGAAAGGCCTGACAGCCACTATGATCGGTAATAGCAACACCTCTATAACCCATATCAATGCATCTACTTACAAGTTCACAAGTATGTTTACCAAGATCTATTCCAGTAATACCATCCATTTGACTCATCATTGTATGAGCATGAAGTTCTACTCTTTTAACAGGAGCATCATCCACTATCTCCTCAGCTACAGGCTTCTCTATCTTTTCTACATCTTTATATCTCGTAGTAAAAGTAAGTTCATTAGAAAACTTATCCATAGCTACTTTACCATAAAAATTATACCAAGAACCAACTTTCAGTAAATCCTTAATTCTAGCATATTCATCATTATCTTTAGTAAACATCTTAACATAAATACTATCATTATTATCAGTAACCTTAAGAGTGATAATTTTATAACCACTCTTAGATTCAAACATATCCATACCAAAGATAACACCTTCTATGGTAATATTATCTACTTCATACATTAAATCCTTAATCGGAGTAACACTTGTATCCTTCTTAGGTCTAAAGTACTTCTTCTCTTCAGTCTTAACTTCACTAGCAGTCTCTTTCTTAGGACTAACTACTTTAGGAGCCTCTACCACTTTTTCACTCTCTATTTCTTTAAGTAATTCATTTTCTTTTTCTTCTACTAAACTAAGTTCTAAATTCTTATTAAAACCATAATCTTTAAGACAATTATTAATATAATTAAGTTTCTCAATCAAATAAGAATTTTCTGCTTTATTATATACTTCAAATACATATTTATTATCTAAAATATTAACATTTCTACCAATAAATACTCTATATTTATAACTATCATTACTAAATATATTAATTAAATTATCTATATAATCATTAATATACTCATCATTATCTTCACTTACTATAACACTAAGTTTAATATCTTCAATAGTACTAAAATTAATCTTAATCTTATTAATAAGTTCAGTATATATATATACAGGTAGTATCTTATCATTTTCAATAATAAAATTCCATAATTTATTATTATCATAGACTACTATCTTCTTAATACTAGCCTTTTCTAAATAGTCAGTATTCATACCAATTTGATCTAGTAATCTCTTCATTTTATCTTGCATAATACCACCTAAACTTCCTATCTAATATTATACTAAAAAAAAGAAGTAAATTAAACCTCTTTACAATCTTTTTTACAAGTTTTTATTTTAAGTTCGAGCCTGTAGTCTCTCACTACATAAAAAGCCTAAGGTCTTTTTATAGTAATTTAGAGCCATTAAGTCTCTAAATTAATCTATTTATAAATTATTAAAAGTAATAATTACTTTAGACTTATTATTTTTAAATATAATTTTATATATCTTTATACCAATAAAATTAGTAATATTTTGAATACTATCTATTTGATATTTAGAATAGTTAAGTACTTTATTCTTAATTCTTTTATTTATAATTTTATTATTTGGTAGTGAAAATAGTAAATCTATACCATTTAAAATATCAATATCTTTATCATCATATCTAATATGCTCGGTAATAAATCTTTCGCTATCATCTTTTTCTTCTTTACTATTTAAATCTTTTCTTCTAATTAAATACTTATAATCAGCCTTATCAACATAATAATAAGTCTTATTTCTTAGCATATAAATAATAGAAAATAACCAAGTAGCACATAAAGTAACAAATATTAAAGAATAAGTACTATTAGAAAAAGTCATTTTAAAATTAATACCAAAATAAACAATTAATACAATAAGTATAATTTGTTCTAAATACCTTAAAGGATATTTAATAGTTACAATTTTTTTTTTCATATCAATATCTCCTTATATTACATTAACTATTTTAGGAAAAAACTTACATATCTTAATTTTTACTTTACCTCTATAAAAAGTCACTTTGCTATAACTAGGTAACATAATAGACTTTTTATATTTTCTATTTCTATATAGATATTCTATAGTTATTAATGAATTATAATTATTTTCTAAATCATAAGGAGGTGTATCACTACCTTCAAAATATATAGAATCATTTTTTATTACTTTAGCCTCTATTTCATATGTACATAACGGATTAGGGAAATTAAAATTAATCATATATAGTATGGCAATATTTAATATAAAGATTACAAACCAAATAATATATAAAAATATATCATTAATATTTGCTATAGTATCTAAATAAAATATAGATAGTATGAACAAAAACATTAAAAAACTAAAATAAAAAATATTTTTAATAATAAATTTAAACTTAAACATCACTCTCACCATTACTATCTTTCTTTAAATATTTAGATTTATAACTCACTACAAATAAAACTATCGTAGACAATACAATTATACAAGAAATAATAAATATTTTCAAATCAATATTAGAAATTCCAGTAAATAAAATTAAAATAATAAGACTTAAAACAAATGGTGTTCTAAATTTTGCAACTAATTTTTCTTTATCCTTAGAGTAAAAGGCTAATCTACTTTGCCATCTTTTTATAAAAATGTAAGAGTGAAATTTTACATTTTTCTTAATTACTTTTTGTTTTTTTATAACATTATAATAATAGGTATCAATATAATTTGTAGTCGTTGGTTTAGAAATAATCTTAATAAGTACAATTTTTACTAAACAAGTTCTATATACAACATTTAATAATAAGATTAGCATTATAACTATTATTACTAATGCTATTATAGAAAGAACAGTATCATATGTATTCATATTAACTATTAGCAATTATTAAAGTAAATATTATAAACAAAATAGAAATCACTGATAAAACAATTGTAGCTATAGCCTTACCTTTTTTTCTAGTCTTTAAGCCTTGTGATGCAAAGTAAAAGTCCATAATATAAACAAAGATACCATAAGCAATGCCAAAGAAAGAGCAAACAAGTCCTAGAATAGATAGCCAAAATCCAATCTCACACATCTTTTCTTTCTTTTTCATAGTTTCATCTTGAAAAGATTGAACGAAATTATTATTATTATTAATTGACTGACCTGTATTAGGGTCATAATTCATTTGATTATTTATATTTTGATTATTAAAATTATTATTCATATTCATTCCTCCATTATTTAATTTATTTATCTCTTGAAATAATTTATTAAGAGAATTCCTGTAATCCATTGCAAGCATATTAAGACTATTTTGTTCTAGTGGGAAATCCCCTAATGCACCATCTAGCCAAGCCTCTATGATTAGATTATTACCATTGATACTATAGTTAAAACCTTTGTATCCGAGCATAGCATCTCCTGCTCTATAATACTTTTCCCCCTTCTTCTCATACATGTTAAAGCCACTTTCCTTTAAATAACTTTGTACAATATTGTTAACTAAAGTACTATCACTATTAAATGTAAGATTATAGTTACTTTTACCTTTTTTCATTTTTACCTCCTCTATAATAATTATAACATATAATTCGTATTTTCGTATATAAAAATTAATACTTTACAAAAAATGAGACAATAAGTGTGGTGATATCTATGAATTTTAGATTACAAGACATTAGAGAAAATATGGAATTAAGCCAAAAAGAAGTCGCTGATATTTTAAAAGTATCACAGCCTACATACTCTAGGTGGGAAAAAGAAGTAGAAATAATACCATTAAATAAGTTAATATTATTAGCAAATTACTATGGTATAAGTCTTGATTACATTTGTAACTTGTCAAATATCAAAAAAGAAAGTAAAGCATACAATTACAAAGTAGATAAAAAAATATCAGGAAATAATATAGTAACATTTAGAAAAGAAAAAAAACTTACACAGAAAGAATTAGCATTATTCTTAAATACTACTCCATCAACAGTTTGTGCCTATGAAAAAGGAAAAACACTAATCTTAACATCATTTGCTTATCAAATTTGTAAAAGGTATAATGTATCTATGGACTATATATGTGGAATAACAAAAGATTAATAAAAAAACATTATCAACAACACCTGTGGATACATAAAAAGTCACCCATTTAACTATGAGTGATTTTCTTTTTCTAAATAATCTTTTATACCATTAGCAGATAAAGTAGCACATTTAATTCTTGAAGGTTGTTTACTAGTATCGTCAAATACTAATAATTCTTTTAATACATCTTTATCATATTCTTCTTCATTAATCATTTTTAAATAATTATCTATTAAGTAAATACCTTCTTCTTTAGTTTTACCAATAAGTAAATTAGTAAGAATATTAGTAGAGGATATACTTATAACACAAGCTTCTCCTTCAAAAGATATATCTTTAATAATATTATCTTGAATCTTTAAATAAATATCTAAATTATCAATACAACTAACATTTCTCGTATTAATTTTAACATAACTATCATCACTAGTATGTTTGTTATTAGGAGATTGGTAATTATCTAAAATAATGCTTCTTTTTAAATCTCTATCCATTATAATATTTCCTTCCATATATTATTACTATTCTTTAGTACATTGATAAGTAAATCAATTTCTTCTTTAGTATTATAAAAACTAAGACTAATTCTAACTGTATTACTAATATTAAAGACATTATCAAGTATTTTAGCACAGTGATTACCCGCTCTTACACATATATTATATTTATCTAAGTATATCGCAGCATCTTGAGCAAATACTCCATTAATATTAAAAGCCACTATATTAGTATCTACATCTTTATTATATATAGTAATAAAATCAAGTTTAGATAGTTCATTAATTAAATATTTTCTCAAATCTCTTTCGTACTTATTAATTTTATCCATACCAATATTTTCTAGATAACTAACTGCTGCACTAAGACCTAATACTCCTTCAATATTTGGAGTACCACCTTCAAGTCTTGTAGGTATTTCTCTTAGTTCAACATAGCCATCCTTAGTAAACATAGCATTCATGCCACCACCATAATTAAATGGTTTAACTTTATCTAGTAAATCAAATTTACCATATAAGACACCAATACCTGTAGGACCATACATTTTATGACCAGAAAATACCATAAAATCAATGCCTTCATCTTGGACATCTATTTTTTTATGTGCTACACCTTGCGCAGCATCTACGACCATAATTATATCATTATCATGGGCTAGTTTACTAATTTCTTTAATAGGTCTCTCATCACCAATTACATTAGTAGTATAAGCAAGAGATATAACTTTAGTTTTGTTAGTTATAGCCTTTCTAACATTATTGATAGTTACTTCATGATTATCATTAAGTTCAATATATTTAACTTTAATACCTATCTCTTTTTGTAATATAAACCAAGGTATAATATTTGAAGCGTGTTCACTAAGAGTAATAAGAACTTCATCATCTTTCTTTAAATAATCTTTAAAAAAACCAGAAACAATAACATTCATACCATTAGTAGTACCATCAGTAAAAACAATTTCAGAAGCCTCTTTAGCATTAATAAAGTCTTTAATTTTTTTTCTAGCCTCTTCATATAGACTATCAACAGTGGCACTTAGTTTATAGTCGCCCCTATGAGCATTTGCAGTATATTCATCATAATACTTTAATATAGCATCTCTTACTACCTTAGGCTTCAAAGTAGTAGCTCCATTATCAAAGTATATAATATTTTTCTTTAAAATTTCAAAATCATCTCTATTCATCTATTCACCTCCTACTTCTTCCAAAATATTAAGTATTCTTTCTCTATATTCCATATTAGGATTAATATTTGACAAGATAATTCCTTTCATAATAATTTTAATAGCTTCATTATAAGAAATACCTCTACTCATTAAATAGAATAGTTCTTCTTCATTAACATTACCAATTACTGATGCATGAATTGCAGTAACACTATTATCATGAGTAAACATATTAGGATTAATCTTATTATTGGAGTCTCCTAGTGTAATAATCTTAGTACTTTGATTTAAATAACAATCTAATATTTTATTTTCTACATAACTATTAATATCAAAATTATTACTACTATTTTCTTTAGCAATAGTTCTATTAAATATATCACTACTAGTAGTACTATCATTATGATATATATTAATTAAATAATTATCATGATTTTTACTAATACTAGAAAAATTATATTTAATATTAGCCTTCTTTTTATTTAAATAAATATTAATTTCTTCATTAGTATTATCATTATAATAAAACTTACTAATTATTAATGAAGAGTTCTTACCTAGATTATATGTAATATTAGTATTAATATCTTTATTATTAGAATATTCAAATAATTGTACACATACATTATCTTCTATATTTATAGTTATATCAACATTATCAGAAGTAATATATTCAAGATAGTAATTACCATTATTAGTAAAAGTAATAATATTATTATTTAGTATAACATCATTATTATCAAATGGAATAATCTTATTATCTACTACATTTATTTTATTCATTAGTTACCTCTTCAGTTATATCATTATTACTATTTCTAAAATAATTATATCCATTTTTTTCTACTTCCATTGCTAAATCATAATTACCAGTCTTAATAATTTTACCATTATTCATTATATGAACATAATCAGGATGCAAGTATTCCAATATTTTAGGATGATGTGTAATAATAAGAATAGAAGTATTTGGATTTTCTTCTTTATATTTCTTTATATTTTCGCTAGTAATTCTAAGACTATCTACATCAAGACCAGAATCAAGTTCATCCAAGATAATAAATTTAGGCATAAGAAGTTTAATTTGTAGTACTTCGTTTTTCTTTTTTTCACCACCAGAAAAACCAACGTTTAAACTACGGTGAATTAAGTCTTTATTCATAGATAATTCTTCAGCACCTTTTTCACATTTCAATATAAAGTCATATAAGCCTATTCTTTTATTATTAACACTACTAATCGCAGTTCTTAAAAAGTCTTGATTTGATACTCCTTCTATTTCCATAGGATATTGCATAGCAAGAAATATCCCTTTTTTAGCTCTTTCATCAGTAGAAAAAGAATTCAAATTATCGCCATTAAACTCTATACTACCATTAATTATTTTATAATTAGGATCACCCATAATAACTCTTGATAGTGTAGATTTACCAGTACCATTTGGCCCCATTATAACATGAGTCTCACCATCATTAATTACCATGTTAAAATCCTTTAATATTTTTTTATTATCAGTAGTAACCTCTAAATTTTCTATTTTTAACATATCCTCTATCCCTCTTTTCCTAATAATTATAACACTTTTATAACAATTTGAAAACCATTAGATTAAAAAAGATATAAGCAATTTATGCCTATATCTAATTATTTAACAAAACCATCCAAATTCTTTCTTTTTGAAGGTGATTTTAATTTTCTTAAAGCTTTATTTTCAATCTGTCTTACTCTTTCTCTAGTTACCCCTAATCCATTACCAATTTCTTCAAGGGTATAAACTACTCCACCAGTAGTAAGTCCAAATCTTAAGTTCAATACTTCTTGTTCTTTAGGTGTTAATGTAGATATTACTTCGCGAATAGCCTTTTTCAAAGCATTATCATAAGCTATTTCTTCAGGTGTATTTTCTTCACTAGGAACAAAGTCTTTAATTGTAGAACTATCTCTATCGTCATTATTTTTAATAGGATTTTCTAAAGAAACTAACTCAAGTTTACGTCTTGCTATTTTTGCCTCTTTAATTTTTGCAACACTCATATTTAGATAGTCAGCAATTTCTTCATCAGTTGGTTCCCTATCACCATAGACTGGAATATTTCTTTCTGCTCTTTTAATTTTTCCAAATAATTCATATGCATGAACGGGAATTCTGATAGTACTTGAAGTATCAGAAAGTGCTCTATTAATATATTGCCTAATCCACCAAGTAGCATAGGTACTAAATTTATATCCCTTATAAGGATCAAACTTTTCTACCGCTCTCATTAGTCCAAGATTTCCCTCTTGAATTAAGTCTAAAAGAGTAAGATTGCGATTTTGGTAACGTTTGGCAATAGAAACAACAAGTCTTAAATTAGATTCAATAAGTTTTTCTCTAGCCTTTTCATCACCTTTTTTAGCGGCAATAGCAGTCTTCCTTTCGTCTTCGATAGTAAGTAATGGCAAACTTCCCATTTCTTTTAGATACATAGCAATAGAATCATCATTAGCACAATAATATACATTATTTGAGTTTTCATTTTCAGTATCTTCATTCTCAATCGAGTTACTACTTATTTCCTCATAATTAATCGCAGCATTAAGTAAATCATTAAATACATTTTCGTCAATGAAAGATAAATTTAATAATTCATATTCTGATATAAAATTATCAATAGTATCTTGATCATACTTGTTACATAAAAAGCCATAAATGTTATTAGTTTTAGTTTGACTAATAATATCATTAACAATAAATGCAGTGCTATAGTTTTTTATTAAACCTTGTTTTTTAGTACTAAGATTTAGAATATTTTGAAAAGCAAGATTAACATCTTTAATACCATATTTATTAATAAGATTACTATATTCATTCAAGTTGAATACTTTAATATTACTAATTTCATTAATTATTTTATCCATAAATAAACCTCCTTTTAGTCATTTTATTGCATATTCCCCTTAAGCGAGATTATATTCTACCACAACAATAAAAAAAAGTCAAACATAAGTTCAACTTTTATAATTTTTGACTAAATTATCAAGTTCATTAATAAGTTTATCAGAGTCATCCCAAGTCTTAAGTTTAACCCCGGAAGCATACTTGTGACCTCCACCACCAAATTTAGTAGCAACATCATTAATGTATGGTCCAACCGACCTTATATTTGCTCTAATTAAATTACTCTTAATATCTTCAGTGAGAAATACCCATACAACAATTTCATTAACAAACTTTAAATCGTTAATCATGTTTCCAGCAGCAGCACTATCTACACCAAATTCCTTTAACTTTCTATCTGTAATTTTAATATAAGCAACACCATTCTCTGTAAGAGTTAAATTTTGATAAATATATCCTTCGAATCTAATTTCAGAAATAGGTCTTTGATATAAAACTTTATATAAAGAAGTAAAATCTATATTAGTTTCTTCAAGTAATCTAGTAACTAAACTAAATGTTTTAGGAGATGTGTAATCATGTAAGAATCTATCAGTATCACCAACAATTCCTAGATATAATTTTTCTCCTATCTCTTTATTTATTTCAATTTTATTATTAAATACAAATTCAAGTATTAGCTGACTAGTACTACAAGAGTCTTCATCAATTAATTCAATATTAGCAAATTTATCAATAATAGGATGATGATCTATCTTAATAACATATGCAAAATTATTAAGACTAACACCATCAATTCTTTTAATATCTGGAGTATCCAAAACAATAAGTAGTCCTTTTGTAGTATCAACATTATCTATCTTTTCATTATTTCCAAAAAATCTAAATCTACTCGCAGGATTACCAACAGCATACACCTTTTTATTAGGAAAAGTTTTTAAAATTATTTCCTTAAGTGCAAACTGAGAACCTAAAGCATCAGGATCAGCACCAATATGTCTTGCTATAACAATGGTATCATATTTTTTAATTGCTTTAAATATTTGCTTATATATATTCATATTATCCTTGTAATACTAATGAATAAGTATCTTTAGCAATCATTAACTCTTCATTAGTAGGAATGATGTAAGCAGGAATAGTAGAATCATCAGTAGTAATCTTTCTCTCTTCTCCTCTAACATTGTTAGCTTCTTCATCTACTTTAATACCAAGTACTGCAAGTTTATCAAGAATTTCTTTTCTCGTACTAATAGAATTTTCACCAACACCAGCAGTAAATACGATAGCATCACATCCACCAAGAAGAACATAGTATTTAGCAATATATTCAACTATTCTTTTTACATACATTTCTTGTGCTAAAATACATCTTTCATTACCACTTTTAATACCTTCTTCAATGTCTCTTGAATCACTAGATACGCCACTTATTCCAAGAAGTCCACTTTGTTTATTAAGTACAGTATCCATCTCTCTAGGAGTCATACCAGTTTTTTCCATAGCATAAGTAACAACAGTAGCATCCATATCACCACATCTTGAACCCATAATTAATCCAGCATTAGGAGTAAGACCCATTGAAGTATCAACACACTTACCATCTTTAACAGCACTAATTGAAGCACCATTACCAATATGACAAGTGATAAGTTTAGTATCATTTCTACCAAGTATTTCATTCATTCTTTGAGAAACATATTTATGACTAGTACCATGTGCACCATATTTTCTAATACCATACTCTTTATACCAAGCATAAGGTACAGCATACATGTATTCACATGGAGCCATAGTTTGATGGAAAGCTGTATCGAATACAACAGTTTGAACCGCATTAGGCATAACTTCTTTAGCGGCATTAATACCTACAATAGCAGCAGGATTATGTAAAGGAGCTAAGCTAGCTAATTCATCAATTTTACTAACAGCATCTTCATCAGCAATTACAGTCTTATCAAAATAAGCACCACCTTGTACGATTCTATGTCCTACACCTTTAATTTCCTCTAAAGATTCAACAATCTTATTATCCATAAGTTCTTTAATTAAAATTTCAAAAGCAACTTTATGGTTAGGCAATTCTACCTCTTTTTTAATCTTTTCGCCATTTACTTTAATAGTATAAAAACTATTATCAATTCCTATTCTTTCAAATACACCACTGATTAGGACATCTTCACTAGGCATTTCAAAACCTGTAAATTTTAAAGATGAACTACCAGCATTTACTGATAATATAATCATTATAACACCTCTTTCTCCTATATTATAGCAGATTTCCTAAAAATAAGAAACAAAAAATTAAAGAAAAAGCATATTTATTAATAAGCTAATAAATATGCTAAAGTTATTCCATATCACTCATTAGTTTAGGTAGTATCTGAAGTTTTCTAGATACAATACCCTTTAGGAATTTTCCTTCCTTAAGATTACTAATATTAAATGCAGATTCTAAAGTTTCTTTAGCTCTATCACTATAAAGTACATAAGTACCATTTTCTAGTATATTAGTAACAAATAAACATACAAATAAATAATCACTCTTTTCACTAATTGTATTAAGTAAACTAATATATTCTTCTTTCTTATCAAGCACATCCTTAATATCAGTAGTAATAACTTGCCCCAAACCAACCTTATTACCTTTAATTACATAGTTCTTATAATCTTTATAAAGTACTTGCTCCATAGTCATGCCTTCAAGAGAAGAACCAGCCTTAATCATTTTATATCCATAATCTTTATAATTAACTTTAGCTATTCTACTAAGGTCTTTGACTGCTACAACATCTTTATCAGTAGTAGTGGGACTAGTAAGAATTAATGTATCAGATAATATACCAGATAACATAAGACCTGCTATCTTTTTAGGAATAGAAATTCTATGTTCTTTATATAAATAATAAATAATAGTATTAGTACTACCTACAGGCATATTTCTAAAACTAATAGGCATATTAGTACCAATAGTACCTATATTATGATGGTCAATAATTTCAAGTATATTAGCATCTTCAAGGCCAATTGCGGATTGTTCATAAGAATTATGATCTACTAGAATAACGCTCTTTTTATGAGAAAAGCCAACATCAGATAATCTTATAATACCCTTACATCTATTTTTTCTATCAAGTACAGGATAATAACTATATCTTGTTTTATTAGCAAGTTTAATAAAATCATTAATAGAATCACTTTCATTAACACATAGAACTTTTTCAGTATTAAGAATTGTAGTAACATTATTACATAAATTAAATACTTTAGTAGCCTCTAGGGTATTATAAGGAGTAACAATAATATTTACATTATTTTTTCTTGCTATATCAATGTGTTCCTTCTTAATTTTATTATTACCAGTAATAACAATTAATTTAATACCAGCGTTAACAGCATATTCTATTATACTATGTCTATCTCCTACTATTAAAATACTATCTTTATCTAAGCTAACTTCTTCAATAAAAGTAGTACTCTTGTAAGAGGCAACGAGTAAATTACCTTCAATATTATCATCAAATCTAAGAATACTTGTTCCTTTAATAACATCACAAATATTATCATAAGTAGCATTAACATAACTATAGTTAAAAGAGAACTGATCTTTAGCGATATCTTTCATACTAAGAATACCAAGTAAGTTCTTATCTTTATCAACAGCGGGTATTTTACTAATACCAGCCTTATTCATTCTATAATATGCTTCATATATAGAATCATTTTCTTTTACAGTATAGTTTTTAGTATATTGTAAATCTTTAATTTTAATATTAACATCATTTAAAAATATAGGCTCATCTACCCCAAAATAATTAAGAGCAAACTTAGATTCTAAATTAATTGAACTAAGTACTGCCGGTACAGTATTCATACCTAGTTTATTTTTTAAATAAGATAGTGTAATAGCGGCGGTAACACTATCAGTATCAGGGTTTCTATGACCAAAAATATATACCTTCTCCATATAATCCTCCTTAATATATCTCTTTGTTCTTTTTTTTATATTCGTTGAATAGACATAGACATTCATCATGGTTTAGTTCTATTAAATCTAAAGTATTGCTATTTTTATTTTTAATATAATTATAGATGAAATCATCTCTAAATCCAATATCTTCAGCATCTTTTAAATTAGTACCATAATATACTTTCTTTATGTTTGCCCATATAATAGCGGATAAACACATTGGACAAGGATATCCAGTAGCATATAAAATACATCCAGATAAATCATGGGTACCTAGTTTTTTGCCTGCTTCTCTAATAGCCATTACCTCAGCATGAGCAGTAGCATCATGTAATTCTAGCACCCTATTAGAGGCAACACTAATGATATTACCATCCTTATCTGTAATAACTGCTCCAAAAGGACCACCTTTATTTTCATTCATAGTTTTTCTAGCTTCATCTATGCCAAACTTCATTATATTATCCATATTTATTCTCCCTTGTTACATATATTGTATCAGATTTCTGACAAAAAATCTATTATATTTTTCATTATGCTCACTCTAAGCTCTAATTTTAGAGCGTCATTTATAGCCTGTAGTCTATAAATGATATATCAACCATATCTATCATATATAAGACAGTGCTAATTACTAAAGTTTTGGATATTTTTTTAAAATTCTTTTTTTAGCGGCATCTTGGCCATCTTTAACTGCAGCAATAAAGAATTCTTTTTGCATCCTATAATATTCCTGATTTTTAAAATAACTATTAGGATTAAGAATAGTATTGTTTTCTTCAAAAAACTTACAATCTTTAATGTTAACAACTATTGAAGAACGCTGCTCTAAATCTTGATATACTCTGTAGTCTGCTCTGCTATCATTATAGCCAACTCTGTCATCACCAAGAGAAACTACATCACTTGTAGTGGAATATCTATAAGTTCCAAGATAAACATATATTCTATTAGTATCAGATTCACCTATTTTATTAATATATTTACTGTATATTTTTGATACTATACTATCAGTATCATCAATAATAAAATCTTGCTTAGAAATGGATAAACCAAGTAAATTAATATATTCTTTAACATAACGATTTTTTTCAAGTTCTTTAATTCTTTTAACTGTGGCATTATATTTTTCGTCATCTAATAATTTATTTTCAATCTCATTTTTTATTTGATTTAATATATCTTCTCTCATTATATTCCTCCTTTCAGAATATTTTAGCACAAAGAAAAGACTATTACTAGTCTATTCTTCAAAATTAATAGGAAGTTCATTATCATTAGGTCTATCTAGAAAATAATTATTTTGATATTTATGAAATCTATTAACCATAATATCATTTATAGGTATTAAAGTATAATCTTTAAGTATTACATAATCATAAGTAAATGTTAAAACTTCATCATAATATTTACTAAGTAAACTAATCTTTGAGGTAGTAAGAACTTCTTTACCTAAATCATTATCAAAATATCTAATAATTTCATAAAAGCCTTTATCAGTCTTTAATATTCTTTCATTATATATTCTAATAACTTTTTCTCCTTCATAGTTACCACTTACTTTTTCAATAGTAGGATATTTATTATTACCATAATTTTTGTAATATAAAATATTATCTTTAACATAAACATATTCAGACATAAAATCATAATCTATCTTTTGACCAAGATATTCTGTCGAATATGTCCATTTTAAATAGTCATTAAGTTTATATATAGCTTTTTCATACATATCATAACTATCTACTACTTTATTATCTGTATTTTCATCATGAAGAGTATATAGAGTATCATTATTATCATAAAACTTAACATCAGCACCCCATGATGGAGTTATATTAGTAACATTAATATCGCTAGGAATATCAAAAACTTTTTTATAACTAAGTTCACCAGTTTTAAGTTTTTGAGGATTGAAAATATAAATAGAATTATTACTTATAAATGTATATTTACCAAAACAAGTATCTTCATTTAATATGTCTCCATCAGCAAACTTTTTATAATCAGCCTCTTTACTATCCTTTTTAATATTATTTAATGCTACTTCTACTAAAGATTTAGCATTATCTCTTTTATTATTATCATCATTATTACTAGTATCTTTTTTACCAAATATAACAATACCCAATATAATTAGAACTACTAATAAAATTAAACCACCTAAATATAATAATTTTTTATTTTTCATTTCACACCTATTTTTCTATGTATCCGCTTGTCTTTTTAGTATACATATCATCAGTAATGCTTTGATATCTCTTACCATCATAGTCATCAGTAAAGCCATTATAAGCCTTATAAATATCACCAGTTTCTGTATCATATACTCTTTCATAACCAAGTGTAGCATCACTTTGTTTTTGACTCATAATATCATAACTAGTACTTCTCTTTTCCCAAGCGTCCATAATTCCATCAGATATTTGGTTGCAGACTTCTCTAATACTAGCAAAGCTTTTCATTACTGCATCTTGTTCGCTATTAAATCCACTAATAAAAGTATCAGAAAATTCTAAAGATGAAACCACTTTATTTAAAGTATCTTCCCAGTCAATAAGTTCATCTTTTGGAGCAGTAATAAAGATAGCATCATATACATTTAGATAATATATATCAATTTGTTTACCAGAAATTATATTTTCATATACATAATATGGTCCTGCGTCATATACATAAGCAGTAAATAATCCTTCAGTTTCTTTACCATTTTCATCTTTAAATGTTGCTCTTAATATATCACCACCGACAGTACCATTTCCTAATTTATCAACTACAGTAAAATCATTTAAAGTAGGAAATGTAAATGCACCAGTATTATTTAATGGACCTAGTTCATTAAATATTTTATAAAAGCCTTCAGTAGTTTTATCAGTAATTACTGGGTTTTTAGCAAAAATACTATCTGGATAATATCTTTTTTGCCAGTTTTTAGCATCTTCTGACTTATTATATCCTTCAGTTTTTAAATTAAAGAAAAATTGATAAGCAGGATTATCTGGATTATATATCTTTATTGTATAATGAATATAATCTCCAATAGTATCTACTTTCCATCCTTTTGGTTTTTTTATAGAAAAATTACCATTACTATAATCTTCTAATTCAATATTGTTAACCTCATTTTTAACAATTTTAACTCTTGCCTCAGCCCCAATACCAATACTACCACCATTCATTACTTTCACTATACTATAGACACCTCCAATCAATACCAAAGATACTATTACTATTAAAGTAATAAACAAAGGTTTATTTTTCTTTAAGTTTTCCATTATCTCACTCCTTTCTATATTTCATTATTAGTATACTTTAAATAAAAATATATAACAATAAACTTTCCAATTAAAACAATGAATTGTGTGGCAAATTTTATGCAATAAACTATAATTTATAGTATAATAAAAAAGAGGTGGTAGCAAATGGAATTTAAAGATAAATTAGAATTTAAAGATAAATTAAATGAACTACTTAGTAAATTAAATTGTACTTCAAGAAAATTATCAATAGAATCAGGAATATCAGAATCAGTAATAAGTAGGTACAGAAATGGTGAAAGAACTCCAAAAAGTGATGGAGAGCAAATAAAAAAAATAACTGAAGCATTATATAATATTTCACTAAGTCAAAAAAATACTGAGTACACTAAGGAAGATATTGAAAACATACTAAACAGTTCTTTAAGAGAACAGAATCCATTTGATTATGATAGTTTAAGTAATAATCTAAATGAATTAATTTTAGCATTAAATATAAATATAAATGATATGTCCAAATATATAGTTTTTGATTCATCACACATATCAAGAATTAGATATGGTAAAACAAAACCTTCTGACCCATTAGAGTTTAGTACTAGAGTGTCAAATTATGTAGCGGCTAAATATAATAGTACTGAAGAAAAAAGAATATTAAAAGAACTAATAAATTGTACTGATGAAGACTTACAAGATAAAAAAAATTTTGAAACAATATATAATTATTTAACCAATAGTACCAATAGTCCATCTAAAGACTATATAAATGATTTCTTAAACAATTTAGATAACTTTAATTTAAATAATTATATAAAAGCCATAAAATTTGATGAATTAAAAGTACCAAATCTACCATTTTATATTATAAAAAATAAGACATATTATGGTATTGAAGAAATGAAAAAAGGAGAACTAGATTTCTTTAAAGCCACAGTTTTATCAAAAAATAAGGGAGATATCTTTATGTGTAGTGATATGCCTATGGAAGATATGGCTAAAGATATTGATTTTGGTAAAAAATGGATGTTTGCTATAGCAATGTCTTTAAAGAAAGGACTACATATAAATATAATTCATAATTTAGATAGACCATTTAATGAAATGATGTTAGGATTAGAAAGTTGGATACCAATATATATGACTGGACAAGTTTCACCATATTATTTAAAAGAAGCAAAAAATACTCCCTATAATCACTTAAATTATGTTTCGGGAGTAGCAGCTTTATCAGGAGAATGTATAAAAGGTTACCATAATAAAGGTAAATATTATTTAACAAGTAACAGTAGAGAACTAGAATATTATGAGGAAAAGAAAGATTTACTTCTAAAAAAAGCAAGTTCACTAATGGACATTTATAATGAATCAAGTGTGAATAAACTAAAAACATTTCTTTTAAAAGATACCAAAGTAATCGCAGATAGAAAAAGGGTATTATCTTCATTACCATTATTCACAATTAATGATGACCTGTTACTTAAAATATTAAAAAGAAATAAATTAAATAAAGAAGAAATAAAGAGAATAGTGGATTACAAAAAAGAAGAAGAAAAAAATATTAATATAATATTAAAAAATAGCATTATAACTGATAACATTTTTATCGAAGAAAAAAGTACTTTTGATAAAGATAATATATTCTTATCATTAGAAAATATCTTTTATAAAGATAAAATAAAATATACTTATGAAGAATATAAAGAACATTTAAAAAATACTAGAGATTATTCAAAGAAAAATAAAAACTATAAAATAAATATAAATAGTACTAAAACGTTTAATAATATGTCTATAAACATAGTGAAAAATAATTATGTTGTAATAACTAAAAATGACTTTCCTACTATTCACTTTATAATTAGACATCCAAAGTTAATTGAGGCAATAAATAATTTTAATCCATTAGTAGTAGAAAAAGACCTATAAATGTAATGTTTATAGATTTTTTTACATACCTCTAAATATTAAAATTACTGCAATATATAAATAATTAAAATAATATATTTTATTAAGATTATACATTATATCATTCTTAGTTTCAATAATAGCACAGTACTTATCCGCAAGTGTTAATAAAAATCCCTCTTTAGTTTTTGGCATTTTTAAAGTAACAGGCCACATATGTCTAAGTATCATATCTTTTTCTGTATCATTAAGTTTAAATAATTTAGTAGCATTATTAAGAGCAATTTTTCCATGAGTAAATGCGTGCATCCTTTTATTTACTCTATCTTTTTTAGGAGTTCTCCAATCATACAAGAATAAATCATGAAGCATAGCCCCTCTAGCAGCACTAACATAGTTCCACCCTAGTTTTTTAGCCATCTTGTAGCAGACATAGGCAACGTTATAACAATGTTCAAAACAACTAGTACTACCATGTTGATAATATTTTTTCATTTCTAGTACTGTTTCATTATTTATTAAATCATTTATTATTAAATTAAATTCTTTTTCCTTCATAATAGTCATCCCTAATAATTATATCACTATAATAGAAAAACTATCAACAAAAACTGTTGATAGACAAAATTATTTAACAATAGATTTTATTA
>CAKOMD010000004.1:0-78471 GCA_934096555.1 uncultured Bacilli bacterium
GTTGGTGAAGTGGCTTAACACACTGCCCTTTCACGGCAGCATTCATGGATTCGAATTCCATACTGGTCACCAATTTTGATAATTAAAAAGCCATAAGGCTTTTTTATTTTTTTATTATATTGGATATTAATATTCCTAATACTAAAAATATTAATCCAAATATTAACTCTATAATACCAAATGCTGTATTAAATGTTTTTATTATTAATAACACTATGCTTGATAGCAGCACTCCTAATACAAAAGAATATAATTTATTTTCATGTCTATTTAATAAATATTCTATTAATTTTATTAGGATAACTATACCTAGTAATACTCCAAGTAAAAATGGTAGTATTATTTTTATATTAGTTATAATAGTTTCTATATTTGTTATATTACCTAATGTAGCTAATATTATATTATATGTTCCTAATATCATTAGAAGTGCAGAAGATGATACTCCTGGTACTACTGTCCCTAAGGCCTCTAAAAGACCTGATACAAATAATATTATAATGTCTAAAATATTTCCTTGTAATTTATAATTACTATTTAAATTTGTGATTGATATTATAAAAAATAATATAAAACTAGCTATTACTATTATATTATCTTGTTTTTTTGTTTTTTTGATTATTTCTGGTAATCCACCTAGTATTAAACCAATAAAAAATAGCATGGTAATATGATAATGTTTATCTAATAATAATGTTATTATTTTGCTAAATATTATTATAGCTAGTATTACTCCTATACCAATGGGCAATAAATACTTTATGCCTTCTTTTTTTTGTTCTTTAAAATTATTTATGTATTCTACGGATTTATCATATACTCCTAATGTTATGGCAAGTACTGCTCCTGATACTCCTGGTATTATTTTACCTATCCCTATTATGAATCCTTTTAGTAGATTTAACATTAGTGTATTTCCTTACATACTCCTTTGTCAGGATTATAAAAGCAATGATTTTTGTATCTTCCAGAGAAAGATTGATTCCACCAAACACTTTTACATGATGTACCTTCAGAAGGCGCATAAAACCATAAAGCATTTGTAGCAGGATAATAATATTCTCCTCTTATTACTCTTTCTGCTAGAGAAGATTCTAAGGCTGTTGGATTACCATAAAATAAAGAACTTGAGGTACCTGAAAATCCTCCTGGACTTTGATATATCATTTCAGATATACTTCTTATATCTTTAAATGTTAGACAATCTGCTAATACTCTATTTATTCCAACATTTCCAACCATGAGCATACCTAAGTTACCCTCACCTACTGCTTCCGCACGCATTAGTCTTGCTAGCAGTTCTTTTTCTTTTTCAGTATATTTAACAATCATATGTATCACCATTATATTATATTAAACTTAAAAAAAATAAGACTATTAAAGTCTTACTTTGTCAATAAAGTTAATGCTTCTTGTAGTTGATTATCTGTTTCCATACTTGGATTTTTATAATAATCTTCTGATAATATAACTTCATTAGTTGGCTTTACCCCTATTTCATTTATGAAGTTACCATCAGGTGTTAACCATTTTTGAGTAGTATATTTTATCATACTTCCATCTAGTAATTTTCTTGTTTGCTGAACAGTCCCTTTTCCATAACTATTTTGACCTACAACTATTCCTTTATAACTTTCTTTAATTGCGGAAGCTAGTATTTCAGAGGCTGAGGCTGAAGAACCATTTATTAGAACTGCTATATCATAAGTTCTTTTATCTTTAGTAGTATCCTTTTTCTTTACAGTACCATTTTCATCTTGTAACTGATAAATAACTTTTCCTTTTTCTAAGAATAAATTGCATATATCTGTTACTGCTGTTAAATAACCTCCACTGTTATCACGAACATCAATGATAAGGCTATCTATATTTTCTTTTTCTAACTTTTCCAGTTTATTTTTGAATTGTTTATAAGAATTATTTGCAAATAATGATATTTTTATATATCCTACCTTTTTATTGTTTTTTTCTATTACTTCACCTGATACATATGGTATATCTACTTTACTTAAATTTATTGTTACTTCTTTTTCTTCATTATCTCTTAATACTGTTAGTACTACTTTACTTTTTCCACTATTTTTTATGTAGCTTGATACATCAGTTCCTGATTTTCCTTCAAGGCTTTCTTCATCTACCTTAGTTATTATATCTCCTACTTTTAGTCCTGCAGTATCTGCTGGAGAATTTTCAAATATTTCTATTACCACTATTTTACCATCATTATATGTAGCTACACTGCATCCTATTCCTTCATAACTTCCATTTATTGTTTCGTCAAAGGCTTCAGTATCATTTGTATTTGTGTATGTTGTAAAGGTATCACCAACTGATGAAATCATTCCTTCTACTGCTCCATCGATGATAGTACTTTTATCTAAATCGCCATAGTAATTATCTACGATTGCATAGTATGTATCTATTACTTTATCTAAATCTCTAGTTACTTTAAAATAATTTTTACCAGTAAAAATACTAATTATTCCAAAGCACATTAAGAAACCTATACCTATAGAAAATATCATTACTATTACAACTTCTTTAACACTATATAAATCTTTATCTTTATTTTTTGATAATTTTATTTTATCTATTAAATTATTATCTTTTTTTATATCTTTTTTACTATCTTGTGTGTTCTTTTTAGTATTTGTATTTGCTTTTTCTTTGATATTTTTATTTGTTTTTGATATTTCTTTTTTCTCTTTTTTATTAATGTCATTCTTTTTTACAGTCATACTATCATCTCCATATTAATTTTATCACATTAGAGAAAAAAAATATATAATTATAAGAAAAAAATATAACTATTTTTGTTATACTTTTACTATTTTTTTGGTCTTAATATTTTATACATTATATATGAAAATAATCCTGATAATATAAATATTGTACTTATGATAAGAAAATTACTTAGTATAATACTAGTTACTTTGCTTAAGTTTATATAATAAATTGTTGTTTTAATTAATGCTTTTATGGCGACTGCTAATAAAGTTATTAATACTCCTGAAGATATTAATGTTATTCCTATTATTTTTAGTATTGATATTTTATCTTTTACTAATATAAATAATAGTACCATTAATAATATTATTAATAAATATACTATATACATAATTAATCTCCTTTTAGAGATACTTCTATATCATAAAGAAAATCTGAAATATCTTGTTTATGTCTATCTGAAGATATTATTACTTTATTTTTTAATTCTTCACTTATATTAGAAGTAGAATTTATACCTTCTACAATCATGTTATATATTTCTTCATTACTATACTTAGCATCTTTATTATTTCTTAGTCTATATTTTACTATAGATTCTAATACTAATTTTAATTTATTATTTAGTGGTTCTGAGTTCATTAACATATTCATTTCTTCTTCAGTTACATCTAATTCATTTTTTACCTGGTAATAGGTACTATTATAAGTACCATTATCATTAGTTAATAAATCTTCAATATTTATATTATTTGTTATTTTATCTACCCCATTTTCATTTGTTACGTTTATTACCACTGCATAAGTGCCTGCTATAGTACATAGTGCAATTAATATTACTATGATAAAACTTATTAGTATTACATTACTCTTTTTCATATGTTTCACCAATAGTAGTATTAACAAATAATAAAAAAAGATACATAATCTATATGTATCCTATTTTTATGAGGTTACTGCTCCACCGGTAGTAGCTTTATATGTTACAGTACAATCAGTTGATGCTGTAACTTTGCTTATTTTTATTATTCTATTTGTACCAGAGAGTGTTACTGTTGGCGTTTGCCCATTTGTACATGATATAGAACTATATATATATGATTTCTTTAGCGATGTAACTCTATTTGCAACAGAATATGTAAATGAGTTATTAGGAGCAATCGTTGCTGACTGTAGCTTTGTTGAACTCAATGAAGAAGGAAGTTTTTCGTAGACTGTTACTGTAAATGTTGAAGAACTAGTTGCTGATAGTGTTTTTGATACTGCGCTTGTTCCCATTGTTCCGGAACACGGATTTGTTGCTGTACATGACGTCATTGTATAACCAGTAGATGGAACTCCATAATAATAATATGTTGTGCCATACTTGACACTAAGTGTCTTAGTCGATGCTGTAGTAAGATAACTACTTGCTCCATTTATTTTATAATGTATCGTTGCCACCCCTGTTCCTTTAGTTAAAGTTAGATTATAACTATTAGCAGTAGCAGTTAATGTCCTTGTTACTGAACTTGTACCTATTGTCTCTGTACATGGCGAAGCCTCTGTACATGATGACATCGTGTAACCAGTCAATGCGTCACCATAGTAGTAAAAAGTTAATCCGGTTCTTCCTTTTAATACTATATTAGTTGTAGATCGCTGGAACTGTCTTCCACCTGAGGCGCTACTCTTATAATAAATATTGTTTACTCCAGTTCCTTTATTTAATGTAAAATTATAAATAATTGCCTCCCAAACTGCATATAATTTAGTGTTTTTTTCTATAGTAATAGTATCCCCAGGCTGATATGAGGCTGTTGTTGCCGAATCACTTGTACTCCAGCCTTTGAATGTATAACCTGCTTTTGTTGGTTTCGTATTACTGATTGTAACCTTATTACCAACTGTGACTTTTTGGGAGGCAATTGTTTCAGCTCCTCCCTTGGTATTGTATTCTATTTTATATGTTGGTACATCTTGGTTTGTGCTTGTATATACTGATTGTCCATCTATGACTATCTTTGAATTAAAAGTTTTACCTATTTGAGTATTTGGTGTTGTAAGACTTAACCATACTCTTAATGTTATATCTACTGTTTCACCTGCTGGTAATACTAAATCTTTTTTTATTATACTATCAGTTAATGCTGATAGTGTTTTTACTTCTTCATTATCTACTATTAGCTTTATATATTCTGGAGAAAATGTATTATCGCTAGTAGATAATAGTTTTACATTAAATTTATAATCAACAGTACCATTATTTTTTATTGTAAATACATATGGTGTACTTTTTTCTCCATCAGTATCGCTCATTGGTAATGTATTTGATAGTGATATACTATTTGATTTAGAAGCTGCTTCAATTGATAATAATCCTGTTTGATATTCAGTTGGATTATTAGCATAGTTATCTCTATTAAAATATGCTTGAGTAGTTGTTATCAGTGCTACTAAAACAAGTAATATGGAAAAAATTATTATACTTATTTTAATAATATTTTTGTTTTTCATAATATATCACCTTTCTTATTATTCTACATATACTTTTATTGTTCCTATAAATGCGGAATTCATGTATTCATTAGTTATGGTTTCGTAATCTACCCACATACCTACATTTATATCTGTAGTACTTAGTCTATCAAGTTTTCCTTCAAATAGTAGATATGTATTATTATTAAAGTCATATCCTTCTTTACCTTTTAGATTATTATTTAAAAGATTATTTTTATACATTCTTCCATTAGCATAAATGCTATATCTTAAATACTCTTGTGGTAATACTTTATAATTATATTTTGCATAATCACTAGTTTCTTCAAATACAACAATATAATTTATTGGTTCTGTTTTGGTATTACTAAGAGATATTTTTTTAATATCAATCAAATCTTTGATATTTACTTCTTCTTTATTTTGGTATACTATCTCAAATATATTATTATCATATTTTATGTGTTCACTCTTTTCAACAATTAAACTTAAGTCATCTTTTATTACTTCAGCGTAATTGTTTTCATAATAAATTATTTTAATGTTATTATTTGCTTTGACTTCTTTTACTTGCTTATATGTCTTACCATCTATGATTAATGTATTATTTTCTTTAATTATGTTTTTTGAGTAATATGATTTTCCGCTATCTTCTTTTATTTTTATTGATACTAAACTTAAATTGGTATAGAATTCATTTTCTATATTTGCCATATCACCATTTCTAACAAAAATGGTTTCGTTTTCATATGTTACTTCGGCACTGCCATCGGACAAATATAATATATTCATTCCAAGAGCATTTTGCTTAATTTCTCCACTCAATTTTTTCATTACGGCATTTGAATTTATTATTCCATCCTTGTCTACTCCATAACTATTATGAAGAGAGTATACTCGCATATACGTTCCATCATTATATTTTATTAATGCTGTATTATCTGAATAAAATATTACTTTACCGAATTTTAATGCTATTTCAGCAGTCTTAATAATTACTCCCTCTCGACCACTATCTTGTACGCTATTTTCAAATAGTTTATCAGCATATTCTGGTGTTATTGGCGTACCATTTAGTACCGATTCGTCACTTGAATTAAATTTTACGATAACTCCATTTGATTTATATGTTAATATTGATGAATCTTTTATATTTTTCATAGTAAGTGAAAATGCAATTATGAATACCGATAGTGAAAAAAGAAGAGATATTGTTAGTATTAATTTACCATTTCGTATAAAGAATAATATGAATGGCGAATGGTATTTTCTTTCTTCTTCTACAGTAACATTTTGATTTTCTATTTTTTTAACATGGAATCTATTTGTTTTTGGCATATGTATATTCACCTTCTTACAATGGTAGATTTGCTTTTCTTTTTAGTTGACATTTTCATAAACAATTTTACTATATCATAAGATAAAATTGCTAAACATGGTATTAATACTACAATTATTAATCCACCTTTTGTGGCTAATAATGCTTGTACATAGCCTAATTTTGGTATTTTGTAAATTACTTCTCCTATTATGTTCTGTTCCTGTGCTAATGCAAAGTCTTCAACATTATTGTTATCTCCTTTGGTTTGGAATTCACGCTTACCAGTGGTAGAATCAATGAGTACTTGTTTTATTCTATGAGTTACTATTATGTTTGAAAGTCTAGGATCTGATGAAACAAAGGTTATTATATCACCAGCTTCTAATTCTTTGGCATCTCTTTTCTTTGTTATTACTACATCTTTTGGCATTATTTCTGGTATCATTGAACCAGTTAGCACTACATAAGCATTATATTTTGGAGGAGTATTATCTCCTTTGGCCGCGCGTATTTTAATGTCTGCAATATATACTAATAATGTTAATCCAATTAGTAATAACCATATAAAAATCGCATAAGATATAACACTGGAAATGAATTTAAAAGGCTTTATTTTTTCTTTTACGACTTTAACATTATAGTGTCTAACTCCAAAATAATTTTTATTTTCAACATTGTTATAATCCATACTAACGCTCCCTATATCTATTCTATAGTAATTATACATTAAATTTTGTAATATTACAATAAAATTTGAATAAAAATTTGACAAAGAAACATTTGTTTGGTAAAATTATATATGTATTGGGGCTGTCTCTTTGGCTTCGACGAAAATATTTGGGCTTAATTAGCAAGACGAGTATCTCTTACGTTACAAGAGTAAATTAAACATAACTGGAAACAGCTATACAAACGCTGTTGCTTATGCCTAACCTATAGGTAGCGACAGGTTCTACTAATTCTTTGTCTGTGAGGATTAGCTAGGACTTATAAAGCAGACTATATTATGATTTTTGTTTAGACTTCATAATGAATAAACATAAACTAGTAAGCAATTATGATTGTAAGTTATCTACTTGCTTATGAATGCTAATAACTTACTAATCTTGTAGAAGGTTAAGCTGCTGTATTTGCGGACAGGGGTTCGACTCCCCTCAGCTCCACCAATATGAAAATAAAGCCTTATTTTATAAGGCTTTTTATATTTTATGTGTGTTTAGGTACATTTTAGGTACATATTATAACTAATTTTATTAATTTAATAACATAATTATATAATGACAATATTATTATATGGTAATAATTGGATTTTTTTATACTATTTTCTATTTTAAAGTTATAGTAAATAGTGTATAATGAAATCGAAATGTGTTGATTTTGAATGTTAAGTATGAACAATATAAATGATAGGCAAAAAATGATGGAATATTATAGAACAAGTGATATGTTGAATCTATTATATTTTTTTCCGCAAATAAGTCCTATTAAAGATTTAACTATTGTAGAAAATGAAGAAGATTATCTAGGAAATCAAAAATTTTTAAATAATTTTAGTCAAAATAGAGTTGATACTTTAAAAGGTAGAAATCCTATTTTAAGCATAGAAAATTCAGGAAAAAGTAATTGCTTTTATGAAGCACTAATAAAAGTAAAAGAAAAGGATCCTCTTGGAGTATTGGTTTTATTTAATGTTACTGGCGAATCTTCTGAAAGATATGAAAGATGGGCGTGAATATCGGTTGGTGTTGATTTAGGTCAAGATGTTATAATAGATGCTGTTTCAAAAGGTTTTGATGAAAGAGAAGTATCAAAAAGTATTTGCACTCATGAAAGATATTTTATACCTTGGTATGATTTAAGAAAAGTTAGTATTGGTAATTTTAAAAAAATATCAAACATCCAAATTAGCAATGCTGACTATCAGATGACTAGAAATGAAAGAATAAATTTTTTAAAATCTATTATAATTTAAAAACTAATGCTAAATATTTTTATTTAGCATATTTTTTATTATGAGAACAATAATACATGATTTAGAGGATACCTCTTTTTTGAAGTTAAATGATACTGATGTTTTAGTTAGTGATGCAGAAAAAAGCTGTATAGGATGTTTTTCTTGCTGGGTTAGAAAACCGCTTGAATGTATACATAAAGATAATATTACTTATAATGGTAAAAATCTTTTAGAAAGTGATGAACTTATTATTATTAGTAAGTTTACTCATGGTACTTATAGCAGTAAAGTTAAAAAAATTATTGAAAGAAGCATATCATTTGTTGAACCTTTCTTTACTATTAGAAATGGTGAGATACATCATAAAGTTAGAATAGATAAAAAAATCAATTTTAAAGTTTATTTTTATGGTGAAAATATTACTGAAGAAGATAAAAAAATTGCCACTAGATTTGTAGAGGCTAATATGAATAATTTGAATACTAATTATCCAGAAATTTATTTTTATAATGATTATAAGGAGATAAATATATGAAATTATATATAAATGGTAGTCCAAGATTAGAAAATGGTAATTCTAATTATTTTCTGAATAAAATCAAAGACAAAGAAAAAATTAAATATGCATATAGAGATAAATTTAGTGATATTTTAAAGGATATTGAAAATATTGATACTATCATTTTATGCTTTCCTTTATATGTTGATGGACCTACATGTAAGATAATCGAATTTATGGAATATATTCAGAATAATAAGATTGATATTAGTAATAAAAAAATTTATACAATTATTAATTGTGGTTTTTGGGAGGCTAAGCACAATAGAACTGCTTCATTAATTATAGAAAATTTTGCCAAGAAAAATAAAGCAAAATATATGGGGACTTTTAATATTGGAGCTGGAGAGATTGTTGGTAAGTGTGAAAAGTTTTGGTTATATAAATTGATTTCTATACCATTTTTGATTAAGATTAAAAAGTTTAAAGAATGTATAGATAATGGTAATGAAATTATATTAGAAACTACAATTAGACCAATGACTAAAAGATTATATGTATTTATGGCTAATATTAACTGGAAAAAGCAAATGATTAGAAATGGCTGCTATAAGTAAAAAGAAAAGAAGAGAAGACTATATTTTTAGTTTTTCTCTTCTTTAACAAATAAATTTTTTATATTTTTTGGAGGCATTAATACATAGACATCTTTGTCTATTTTAACATTATATTCACCACTTAAATCATCAAATGATTCGCCATCTATGCATAGTGGTTTTTTTATTTGGGTATTAAATTTAAACTTGAAGTTGTCTGTTTTATAAAAATAAAATCCCGGTATTTTACTGGCATCATATTTAGCAAAGAAATACAATGTCTTTACTACATCTTTTAATTTAGTGATGTTACACATTAAAACTTCAAACTGATTGTCATTTAATTTAATATCTTTATAAAAATTATTAATACCCGCTACTCTATTAGCATTTGTTATAATGGCAAATGAGAATAGTCCACGGTACTCTTCACCATTTATTTCATAACTTATATCATATAGTTTTACTTTTCTAAAGAAATCTTTAGCACCCTCTTTTATGTAAGCTAAATGGCCCAGTCTCTTTTTTAATTCTCTTGGAGTTTCATATGGTATATTCATAAACTTACCAAAACCGGCAGTATATACTAATGGTTTGCCATTTATTGTACATACATCTATTCTTTTTATCTCACCATTTAAAGCTAATTTTAAATTGGATACTATGTCTTTACCATATCCCCACATAGCTCCAATGTCATTAGTTGTTCCCGATGGTAAATGGCATAATGTCAATCTTTTCTTTCTGGCAAAGTTACCTGTCATAACTTCATTAAAAGTTCCATCTCCACCAATCGAAATAAGTAAATCAACATCAGGAGCTTCTTTTACTAGTGCTATGGCGTGTTTTTTCTTCTTTGTTTCCATTATTTCAACTTCATAGTTATAATCATTTAATACCTCTTTTATTTTTGGTAATGTTTTTTCTTTATTGTATTTTCCTGAATTAGGATTATATATTATTATGCATTTTTTCAAAATTCTCACCCACTTACATTTTATCATATGTCATAGAAAAAAGGAATATTATTTTTATTCCTTTAGTTATTTTGATTCTTTAGTTTTGGCTTCTTTTGCCTCTTTATCTACTTTTTTATTTAAAGAAATATTATAATGTTTTCTAACTAGTTCTTCTATTTCATTTTCTGTTTTTGGATTTTCCTTTAAATATATCTTGGCATTTTCTTTACCTTGACCGATTTTATCTCCTTTATAAGCATACCAGGCGCCACTTTTTTCAACAATACCAGCATCGGAAGCTAAATCTAGTAACTCACCCTCTTTTGATACACCTTCACCATACATTATATCAACTGTTGCTGTTTTGAATGGTGGAGCCACTTTATTTTTTACTACTTTAATATTAGTTTTATTTCCTACAACATCAGAGCCTACTTTTAATTGTTCTCCTCTTCTTATATCCAGTCTAACTGAAGAATAGTATTTTAATGCTTTACCACCTGGTGTGGTTTCTGGATTACCAAATAGTACTCCTACTTTTTCTCTTAACTGATTAATAAATATTACGATTGTCTTTGTCTTGTTAATTGATCCAGATAATTTTCTTAGAGCTTGGCTCATTAATCTTGCTTGTAATCCAACATGTGAATCACCCATTTCTCCATCTATTTCTGCTTGTGGTACAAGAGCTGCTACTGAGTCTATTACTATTATTGAAACAGCTTCACTTTTTACTAAGGCGTCGCATATTTCTAAAGCTTGCTCTCCTGTATCTGGTTGTGATAATAATAGTTCATCAGTATTTACTCCTAAATTGTGAGCATATACAGGGTCTAGTGAATGTTCGGCATCTATAAATGCTGCTCTTCCTCCTTGCTTTTGTACTTCAGCAATTGCATGTAGTGCGAATGTTGTCTTACCTGAAGATTCTGGCCCATATATTTCAATTATTCTTCCCTTAGGATATCCTCCTACTCCTAAGGCTATATCTAAACTTAATGAACCGCTAGGACATACTTCAACTTCTTTATGTTCCTGTTCTCCTAGTTTCATAATTGCCCCTTTTCCAAATTGTTTTTCTATATCTGCTAATACTTGTTCTAATGCAGAATCCTTTTCAACTGTCTTTGCCATAATTCCTCTCTTTCCTACACTTTCCTTAATTACAAGACCATTATATAATATATTTTTTTAGTTGTCAATATGTTTTAGTACATTTGTTCGTGTTTTTTTGTAACTTTTTTTTAAAGATAATATCAAGTAACATATAAATATGTATTTATGGCTTATATATGATAGATGCACTGGCATACTATTTTTAGACTTTTAATAAAGGCTAAAAATAGCACTGGAAGACATTAGGCTGGAAGTGAATAAAAAAATAAATAATACCTAAGTATTATCTATCTTTTAAATATGGTTTAGCCATTATATAATATTTTATTCCTGATATTATAGACAGTATAGCCGCTACTGCTAATAGAAAATCCGATACTCTAAGTGGTATCAATTCAAATGGCAAATTATAGAATAGTGTTAGAACTATACCTACCATCAATGTTGCTGTCTTTACTTTGGCAATTCCAATAGCCGCTACAGCAGCACCTTTATTGCCAACCACCATCTTTATGGAATCTACTATGATATCACGCATAACTATTACTACTGCTATTATAGTGGATACTTTACCATTACAAGCAAGAATTATTAATACTGAATTAGTAAGTAATTTGTCACTAATAGCATCTATCATCTTACCAAAGTCAGTTACCATATTATATTTTCTAGCCACATGTCCATCTAAGAAATCAGTAAATGAGGCTATTACAAATAGTACTCCCACTAGTATATATTTTAAGTCTATAACAATATTTCCTTTTAGTATATATGTTGGAAATTCTAAACCAACTTGGTCAAAAGGAAATAGCATTATTGTTATAATTATCAATGACAATATAATTCTACTCATTGTTATTTTATTTGCTTTATTCATTTTATCTCCTTATACTATATGTAATATTTTTATCACTAAAGTCATTACCTTTATAGTTACTTACTAAAATATAACCTACTATAATTAGGACTACTAGAGCTATTAAACCAATTATTATCTTTGGTACGTCTAGTTTCTTCTTGGAACTTTTTGTATATGGTGATACTTTTTCATTTGAGACTACTTCACTTTTTTCTTTTTTAGCCTCTTTTATCATATCCACTGGTATCTTTGATGTTTCATCAAATAAGTATTCATTAAATTCATCTAACATTTTGTCACTGTCTAAGCCTAAATATTTAGCATAGTCTCTAATAAAATACTTTAGGTAGAATATGTCTTTGAAGTCATCTTTTCTTCCTTCTTCAATACTCTCTATTTGTGAAGGTCTTAGTTTTAAGTCTTCAGCCACTTCATCAATAGATAAACCATTTTGTATTCTTTTTTCTTTTAGTTTCAGTCCAATGTTTTTCATACTTCTCCTTAATAATAATAAATCTTATAAGCCATGTTCTGTACCTATTGCTAGGCGGTAAATATTTATCTATGACATAATGTCATTCTTCTTTGGATTCTTGTTCTCCTTGGAAGATTCCCCTACCATATTTTGGGTTTCTCGCTTGCGGGGTTTACCTCGTTTCATTCTACGAATTTCTTCATAGACTCGTTTCTGTGGCACTTTATATCCATTTTATCATAGTTTCCCTTAGATAAAACGAACGCCGTCAGTTTCCTGCCTTAGGTTATTTTTTCCCTAAGCACAAACACTACTATCATCACAGATAGTGCGAGCATGGACTTTCCTCTACATAATTATATGCAGCATTTACCCAGATAAATTATTGTTCTGATTTTCCTAAAATTATCTTCTCTAACTGAGATATTCTTCTTAATAAATCAACATTTGTTATTTCTTTTTCGCCAATTCTAGCAGCTTCAATACTTGATCTTAAATTTCTTGCTTCATTTTTTAGATTTTGGTTTTCAAGAGCAAGGGCCCTTTTTTCTTTTTCTAGGTTTTTTATAATATTATTATATTCATTATAATCTTTAATAATAATATCTAAAAATTTGTCTACTTCTTGCGGTCTATATCCTCTGGCATCTATTTTGAATTCCTTCTCTAAAATATCTTGCATAGTTAAAGTAATTCTATCATTCATTTAAACCACCTCTATAATAAAATTATCTCAAAAAAAATATTATTTGTCAATTAAAAAGAAGTTCTTTTTAACTAGTTATAATTCTACCACAAATATGTAATAATGTCAAAAAAATATGGTAGAAAAATTTTACCAGTTTTTTAAATAAAAATAAGTACCATAGTTTATAGGTACTTATCTATTATTTCTAGTAATTTATCTTTGTTTATTGGTTTTAAAAGGTAACCATCAAAACCATATTTTAGATATTCTTCATTATATTCGTATTCGTTATTTCTGGTTAATAATATGACTTTGGTATTGAAATCTCTGATATCTTTAAATTTTTTCATAACTGTCTTTCCATCTAGTGGATTCATTACTTCATCTAATAGGATTAGGTCATATTTTTCTTTGTTTCTGATTTTATCTAGGGCTTCTTTGCCTAGACTTACATAATCTAATTCTATATTGGTGTCTTTTAGTAATTTACTTATTATCTTATTAGTGGAAACATTGTCATCTACAAGTAGAATTCTTTTTTTATCATAGGTATTTTCATATTTAGTTAGCTTTTCATTATCTGATTCTCCTAGTTTCTGGTCTAAAACTATTTTCATTGTGGTACCCTCATTATAATTACTACTGGCAATGATAGTACCACCCATTAAGGTAATTAATTTTTTTGCTGTATATAAATTACTCTTAATATTACTTCCATCTATTTCTTCTCTATTTTTATAAAAGATGGTATTTAATTTATCGGGAGTTATACCAATACCGGAATCCTCCACTGTTATTATTAGTCTTGCTATATTATTTTTTATAATGGTACTTACATTTAACTCTACATAACCATTACTTGTATATTTAACACTATTATCTAGAATACTAGTTAGTACATTTTTAAGTCCGAGACTATCACCATATAGATATTCTGGCAAAGTACTATCAATATCACTTCTGAAAGCTAGATTTTTTTCTTTGCATTTATCATTATATAATGTTACTAATCTTCTTAGTAATAGTTTTATATTATACTTTTCATCATAAACTTTGATACTTGCATTATCTATACTAGATACATCTAATATTTCATTAGTCATTGTGGTAAATCTAGCGGTATTTTCTTTAATGCCTCTTAAGCATTCACTCATATAGTCTTTGTCTATTTTTTTACTATCTAATTCAAGTATAGCATTATTGGCATCATTATTTATATCTTTAGTAATTGCTCTTATATCGTTAGTCATATTATATAGAAACATTGTTTTATCTTCATTAGCGTTATCGGCAATTTCTTTAGCTTTATGATATTCCTCAATCATTTTTACATCGGGGTTTTCAATAGTGAAGTACATTATAAATGTTATGAAAGCATGAATTGGTGTAGCAAGTAATAAACCAGGGTTCATATACTGAATATAAGATGCAACACCACCCACTAATAAAAATAATAATATTGGAAAGAAACGTCTATCTTTAATATTTTTGATATTTCTTATTAGTGCAAAAATACCAATAAAGGAGTACAAAAAGGCTGATATATATATAATGTTAACACTTGGACCATAAGTATATGCTATATAACCATCATATTTAAAATTAAGTGGTAAGATAAAATTTAATGTAGCAAATATTATCATTAATACTATTGCTGTATTCCTTACCATAGGAATATATTTATCTTTTTTTCTTATATTAAGACAGACAAATAAAACATAACATAGTAAAATAGTTATCCAAAGTTCTACTACTAATGAATAGAATCTTGCTACAAAATAACTTACTTTAGGAATAGTTTGATACATTGGTCCTACTATGTCCAAAACAAATTCTAACAAAAGTTCAAAAAAGGAAACGCCAACAAGTATTGAATATACTTTATTTTCTTTACTTTTATAGACTTGTTTTCTAAAGTAAACTATAAGTAGTAGTACTGAATAAAATATTGCTTCGATTAAGAAATATATTCCTGTATACATAAAACCAACTCCTTATTTTTCTATAATTAGTATACAAAAATTTTTACTTTTTTACAATAGAAAAAGAAGAAAAATTATTTTAGTTCTTTCTTCTTTGATTTGGTATTAGCTTCTTCTTTAGCCATTTCTTCAAGTAAAGTATAATTTACTTTATCTGCTTTAGTTAATGGTAGTTCATCTAAGAATTCTATACTTTCTGGCACTTCAAATGGTTTTAACTGAATAGTCTCTCCTGCTGCACTATTATATATTGGTTTATAACATTCACTCATAATATAATCACTTATTTCTTTAGTAGGCATTATACCATCTTTTAGTACTACATAGGCTTTATTTGTAAATAGTAAGTCTTTATCAGGCTTTGGCACAACACAGCAAGCTTCTACTACATCGATTAGTGATACAAAACTTTGAATATGTCCTAAATATACTTTATTTAAATCAGATCTTATATAATATCTAGAATTTCTTCCAGTTAATTTAAAATATCCATCTTCATCTAAAGTTCCCATATTACCTGTTTTATAATACTCTCTACCTTTATAATTAAATTTTGTTTCTTTAGTTTTTTCTTCATCATTATAGTAGCATTTAAATACATGTTTACCAGATTGACATAGCATTCCTTCTTTACCATAGTCCAATTCTTCCATCGTATTAGGATCTACTATAATTGACTTAGGACCCACAAGTACCCTACCTACTGTTTCAGGTCTGTTTATAGAACCAACGGCCATGGTATTGGTACCACATGTTTCGGCATTTCCTGAGCCATTGCATATAATAACATTGGCATCATGTTTTTTAAAGAAGACTACACCTTCAGCATTTTGTGATGGAGTTAAAAAGTCACCGCCTGATACAAAAGTATGAACTGATGATAAATTATCTTCTGGTAATGAATTTCTTTTTATTAGTTCTAGAAGAGCTGGACTACCAAAAATGTAATTTGGATATTTAGACAAATAATATCTGATGTTATCTTTGGTTAAATTTGGAGCAAGTATTCCTGTTCTACCGCATAATAAGCTCATTACTGTAGATGTGTCTAGGCCGTATGGATAAGAAAATGGTACACATACTAAACATCTTTCTCCAGGCTCCGCTTTTATTTTTCCAGTATTCTTCATGTAAATTCCTGAAGCTAAGATATTTTCATTTGTTAGAACAACACTTTTAGGATTACCTGTTGAACCGCTTGTAAATAATATTTGAGCATCATTTTTACCACTATAAAGTGTATAAATAGGCTTTTTATAATAATTTGATATTTTACCTATATCACTAAATGTTAAAAAGTTATTATATCCATTAGCACTAGTAATTATATTTTTGTAATTCTTGGTATTTATTTCATTTTGTTTTAATGTAAGAATATTTTTTACTCTACTACTGGTAGTAATCTTCTTGTTATATTCATTATCTTTATCGTAGTTTATAAATAATGTTGATTCGAATTCATTTAAGTACCCTAGTACCTCTTCGATTGATGACATTGAATTAATAAATGTGGTTATAGCTCCTATGCGGTTGGCTGCAAGAAATGTTATTACCCCTTGATAGTAATTAGGCATTGATACAGATATTATATCTCCTTTTTTTATTCCTAATTCCTTTAAAGCTTTAGACATAGTTATAGCATCTTTTAACATCTCATCATAACTTACTGTTAAATCTAAACAATCAATTGCTTCGACATTTCTATAAAATGTACTAAGTAAACTGATGGCATTATAAATACTTAGATTTGGTATAATAGGATGTCTTTCTGAGAAACTATAGTCATCATTTATAGTTCTATGTTCTGTAGTTTTTTTCATATAATCACTCTCCCTTTTTTACGGCAATATTATATAATAAATTTATTAAATTGTAAAGAAGAAGTTTATAATCAAAAATGATAGAAGACAAACTATCTTCTACCACTTACTTTGTGTTCTTTTTCCTCATTTGCCACAATATTGCTGATTAGACTATCTTCTTGAGACTCATTTTCTTTTAATTTTCTTATTAGTAATTCTGATGGGACAATAAATCCTAGTTCGCTTCTGTAACCTGATGTATTTGTAAATCCTGATAAATCTTTCTCATCTACAAATTTCTTTATGGCACCATGCATTTGTTTATCACCATATTTTATTTTTGTCTCAATAGCGGCATTTATTAGTGCATCATAACCCATTTCTAATAAATATTCTTGTAGTACTTCTTTAGGATAATATTTATCTATCATATATCTTATTTTATTATTTATAGTAAAGGCTCTTATATTATCCCTATCTATATAATCCATTATTACTCTGTGTAAATATTCTATGCTGTTGTTTATTTTATCACTGGCATCATAACTATTTTTTAATGCTACGAATATTTCTCTTAGGGCTTTTTTCTTTATTTCTACTAATTCATCACTAGTATATTCATACTTATCTCCAGGTCTAAACTTTTTCATTTTTTGATATTCTTCAATATCTTCTAGTGATAAGTCACTTTCTATATTTTTCTTTATCATACCTGAAACTAGTACAAAATCTTGATACATTCGCATATCTTTTAAATCATATAATAAGTAATAATAATGCCAATTTTTTCCTTCAAAATTACTTAATTCTTCTTTTATAAAGTTAGCAAAATCTCTCGTTGTCACTAGATGTAATGTACCATTCATTTTTTTATCATATAAATATTTATCTAGTAATTTAGCTAATACTCGATTATATGATATTTGACCATCAATACATGTATTTATTCCTTGTACTTCTGGTATAAATGGATTACCTGTATTTAAGTCTTTTTTATGTTTTTTTACTGCATACTCTATGATTTCGTTTATGTCTTCTTTATTGGTAGTCCTAATTGTTAGGGTATCATTAGCATGAAAATTTCTTACTTTACACTGCATAGCAATTTTCTTTTTTATGGCAAAATCTATTATTGATGTTGCTACTTTATATACTTTTGAAGTCTCTAGTGGTAAGTATATTTTTATTCCATCTCCCATAGCAAACATATTTTCATATTCTTCACTGCTATTGGGAGTATCTATAACTAGAAAATTAGGAAATGGTGTTACTCTTAATTTTTTCTTTTTTTCATCTTTGATGTAATCGTTTCTTATTTTGGTTTGAGCCCCTAGTAGGCTTTCACCAGTACTATTGCGGTTATTTATATAATTGCTTATTGTTTTATCGTCTGGACAAGGAGTATTTTGATAGATAGAAGATAATTTATTTAATATTTCTTCTCTTTCTATGCCTCTACTCACTGTCTTTTATTTCCTTTACAATTTCTGTTAAATCTATTGTGTCTTCAAGAAATATTATTCTTTCTTTACTTTCTTCCATATTTTACTCCTCACTTATCTTTTTGTAATAATTATATCTATCTATAGCCCACTGTTTTTGCTCTTCTAATAATAGACTGGCACGTTCTTTATCTTTTCTTACTAGGCTAGCGAATCTGTTTTCAGTCATTAAATAATCCTCATATTTATCAAATTCTGGTTCTTTAGAATCTAGGCTAAATTTCTTTGTATCTGGATTATATCTGAATGTTAAGAAATATCCACATTTAGTGGCAAGATAACCATTTGATTGTGAATGTTGCATACCTGTTTTGATACCATGTTCAATACATGGAGAATAAGCTATTATTAATGATGGACCATTATGAAGGCTAGCTTCTTTGATAGCTTTTAGATATTGTTCTTTGTTATAACCTATATTTACTGAGGCTACATATACATGTGGATAGCACATTGCTATTCTAGCTAAATCTTTCTTATAATTATCTTTACCATTTGATGTAAATGATGCTACTGAGCCGATATTTGATGATTTTGATGATTGTCCTCCAGTATTTGAATATACTTCAGTATCAAGTACTAGAATATTTATATTATCTTTCTTTGATAGTACATGATCTAGACCGCCATATCCAATATCATAGGCAAAGCCATCTCCTCCTAGAACCCATAACTGTTTAGGCACGATATAATCTTTCATGTCATTTAAATATGGATGTTTTTTATAATCAATGCTTTCTTTTACTTCTTTGCAGATATCATAGTTATCCATATTTTCTATCCATTTTTTAAATAGTTTATTTCTTGGATATTCTTTCATGTATTTTTTTATTTTATCTCTTTTGATATTTATACCTTGAAGAATACCATAGCCATATTCGGTATTATCTTCAAATAGTGAACTAGCCCAAGGTATACTATATGGCATACTTGGAACTGATCCAGAATATATTGAAGAACAACCTGTAGCATTGGCTATTATTAGATTATCATTAAATACTCTGGTTAAATTTGTTATATATGGTGTTTCTCCGCAGCCTGCACAAGCTCCAGAATATTCAAATTTTGGCTCTTTGAAACTTACATTCTTTACTGTTAATAAATTGCTTTGATATTTATCATTAGCATTGTTTTTAAGTAGATATTCAAAATTACTTTCTTTATCTTTATTTGGTACCATTTCCAAGGCTTTCTTACCTAGTTTTCCTGGACAAGCTAAGGCACATACACCACAGCCTGTACACTGTTCATAATTTATTCCAATAGTAAATTCTTTATCTTTTGGTATAAATGATGGTATACTTTCTACTTTGCTATCTTTTTTATCTAGAAGGAATGGTCTTATTACACCATGTGGACAAGAGAATGCACACTGATTACATTCTATACAGTTTTCACTTATCCAGCAAGGAACTTCTTCGGCAATGTTTCTTTTTTCTTCTTTAGTAGTGGTTCCTTCAAAAATACCTTCTTTATTTTTTATAAAACTACTTACTGGTAATGTATCTCCTTTAAGTAAATTTATACTTTCATTAAAGGTTAATTTTTTATTATCTTTGTATTCTAAATCTTTCCATTCTTCTGGTACTTCAAAAGTAGTTAGATATTCTAGAGAATTATCTATTATTTTATTATTTATTTCTACGATTTTATCTCCTTTAGAGGCAAATCTTAGTTTATTATTTTCCTTTAGTATTTTTATTACTTTATTTATATCATAGATATTCATTATTTTAAATATACATACTTCCATACAAGTATTTATTTTATTCTTTAATCCTAGAGAGTTGGCTATTTTATAAGCATCTATTATGTATACTTTGATATTTTTATCTTTTAATAGTCTCTTTACTTTGTTTGGTAATGTTTTTGCAAAGTCTTCTTTACTTAGACTAGTATTTAATAGTAGTATTCCATTTTGTTTTAGGTTATCTATGATATCATATTTATAAATATATGTATCTTTTGATACTACAATGAAATCTGGATTATCGATGTAATAGGTGCTTTTTATTGGACTCTCAGAAATACGAAGATGACTTCGAGTTACTCCTCCAGATTTTTTGGAATCATATTGAAAATATCCTTGAACATATTTTGGAGTGGCATCTCCGATTACTTTTAGAATATCTTTTGATGTTCCAACCATTCCATCTGAACCATAACCATATATTAGTATTTGGTAATTATGATTATCTAATTTAAAATTATTATCTACATCAAGACTCAAATTGGTTACATCATCATTTATACCAATAGTAAAATTATTCTTCATATCTTTATTTAGGTTATCATAAACTGCTTTTATCATACTTGGAGTTGTATTTTTAGAGGACAATCCATATCTTCCTCCGATTACTTTGATATTAGTATCTTTTAAGGCATTAACAACATCTAGATATAGAGGTTCACCTGAAGAGCCTGGCTCTTTAGTACGATCTAGTACTGTGACTTTTTCTACTGTACTTGGTAATACCTCAAGTAAATGTTTAATACTAAATGGTCTATATAAATGAACTTTTATTAAACCAACATTATATCCATCTTTATTTAGTTTATCTATTGTCTCCTCGATACATTCGCATACTGAACCCATAGCTACAATTACTTCTTTAGCAGTGCTACTACCATAATAGTTAAATGGTTTATAATCTTTCTTTACTATTTTACCTACTTTTTTCATGTAATCTATGGTAATATCTACAACATCTTCATAATATTTATTTCTTACCTCAGTATTTTGAAAGTAAATATCGTCATTTTCTGCTGTTCCTCTTTCATTTGGATTTTCATTACTTAAAGCTCTTTCTCTAAAATTTCTTAAGGCTTTTTTATCTATAAGTGGCTCTAAGCGGGATAAGTCTACTTCTTTTACTTTATCTATTTCATGACTAGTTCTGAAGCCATCAAAGAAATTAACAAATGGTAATGATGCTTTAATACTTGATAAATGGGCTATCATAGCCATATGATAGGCTTCTTCTACTGATGATGATGATAACATACATACACCGGTACTTCTTACGCTATAAATATCTTGATGATCTCCAAAAATACTTAAGGAATGTGTAGATAAACTACGTGCAGCTACATGGATTACTCCGGGTAACATTTCTCCTGATAACTTGTATAATGTAGGTATCATTAATAACAAACCTTGACTTGCTGTAAAAGTACTGGCTAAAATACCACTTTGTAAAGCACCATGAACTGTAGCTACCGCTCCAGCCTCTGACTGCATTTCTACTACTTTTACTCTATTTCCAAAAAAGTTTATTTCTCCGTTACTACTCAATACATCTATTTTTTCAGCCATTGGTGAAGCTGGAGTAATTGGATATATTCCCGCTAGTTCAATAAATTTATAGGCTACTCTAGCTACGGCTTCATTGGCATCTAATACTTTATATTTAGTCATATGTATCACTCTTTTCTTATTATAACTATACGATATAATTTTATCATAAATGTATTAAAATAACAACTGAATATGTATAAGAAAAAAATTTTATTGCTTTTTTATTAAAATTATCATATAATGTATATGGAAAGAGAAATTAGTCATAATAAAAATGGCTAACACCTATTTGCTAAAGGTGTTCTCTTCAAACTGTTGTTATCGGAGCTACCCCCCCTGAGGTGCCCCGATTTTTTATCTATTTTCTATGGCTACCTAGCACTATTAATGCTATGGTAACAAGAATAGTTAAAGCATACGCTATAACTAATTCCATGTACTAATAACCTCCTCCCCCTAAGGTTAAGAAATTACTTTCTATCATAAAATCACCTCTCCTTCCAAAGTAAATATACCCTAGAAAAAGAAGAGAACACCATAAGTATTAACCACGCCAACATTATATACTAGTTTAAATACTATAGTCAAGCAAAATATGACTATTTTTTTAATATCTTTGTAAAGTCTTTATTTATATGTATTTATAAGATTTTCACATATCAAACATATATACCAAATTATAATCAAGTATATAGTATATGCTTATATATAATAGGCATACTGATGCATTATTCTTAGACTAAAATTAGGCTAAGAATAACACTAAAAGACCTTGGCTTTTAGTGAAAGGCATAGAAAAAAAGTCTATTATTATTAGTAATAGAACTTTAATTTTATTTACATGTTAATCCACGGTCTGTATATATTTTCTTTAGAGTATTAAAATCTCTATTTATACCAAAGTTAGTTATATCAGTATCTGTTAGTTTTGTTAAATCGTAGGTGTATGTTACACTATAATCATTATCGTTATCATTATCTATTTTGGTAGTAAACCCTTCTGTATTGGTATAACTTCCAAATCTAGTATTGTGTCTAGTTTTTATACCTGAAATATCTAGAATTGTATCTGCTACTCCTGTTACTACATCATCTAATGCTTCTCCTACTACACCATCTACGATACCATTGCTATCAGGATCTTTATCACTCGTTGTACCGTCTGTACCCGTTCCTACTCCATCAGTATGATTGTCTTTATAATCATAAGTTGCTGTTAGTTTTTTTACATCATTACCATCATAATCTATCATATATTTTGTCTTTGATGTGATATTACCTGATTTTGTTTCACCAGTACAAGTTAGTGTTTTGGTATTGGCTGTACATCCTGAAAGAACTGCAATTACGGCAATTATTAGTAGTACTTTCTTCATATTTATTACTCCTTTCCAGTATTAGTATTGACAATTGTTAGTAATATAGTATTGGTATTTTTTGGTAATTTTAAAAGGTAGTTATTGCTAACTACCTTTGGTATTATTTTAATAATCACAGTTTCCTGGAGTTCTAGGATATGGTATTACGTCCCTTATGTTATCTACTCCTGTTAGATAGATAAGTAGTCTTTCAAAGCCCATACCGAATCCTGAGTGAGTACATCCACCAAATCTTCGAAGATTTAGATACCACTGCATTGATTCTTCTTCCATTCCTAGTTCATTCATTCTATTTAATAATTTATCATAGTCTTCTTCTCTTTGACTACCACCCATTAGTTCTCCTGCTCCTGGAACTTCTAGGTCTACTGCAGCTACTGTTTTACCATCTGGGTTTTGTTTCATATAGAAGGCTTTGATATCTTTTGGCCAATTTTTTATGAATACTGGGCCACCAAAGTATTCTGTTATGTATTTTTCGTGTTCTCTAGCAATATCTTCACCATATTCTGGTTCAAATTCCCATTTTACTTTGGCTTCTTTTAGTATTCTTATTACTTCTTCGTGATCTACTCTAGTGAAGTGGCTATTTATTAATTTGTTTAATTTTTCTAATAGGCCTTTTTCGACGAATTTATCAAAGAATTCCATCTCGTTTGAACAATTATCTAGGACATATTTTACTACATACTTTAGCATATCTTCCATTATATCCATATCGCCTTCAAGGTCACAGAAGGCTATTTCTGGCTCTATCATCCAAAATTCTGAAGCATGGGTTTTGGTGTTAGAGTTTTCCGCTCTAAAGGTTGGTCCGAATGTATAGGTCTTTTTGTAAGCCATAGCAAATGTTTCAGCCTCTAGTTGTCCGGATACGGTAAGAGCAGCCATTTTTCCAAAGAAATCTTTTGAGTAGTCTACTTTTCCTGTTTCTGCTACTTTGTTTAAGTCTAGTGTTGTTACTTGGAACATTTGGCCTGCGCCTTCACAGTCTGATGCTGTTATTAATGGAGCATGGAAATAAACATAATTACGCTCTTGGAAATATTTATGAATAGCATAAGCCGCTACACTTCTTACTCTAAATACAGCATTAAATAGATTTGTTCTTGGTCTTAAATAAGCTATTTCTCTTAAGAATTCTCTTGTTGGTCTACCTTTGGCTTGAAGTGGGTAATCATCTGGGCAGTCGCCTTCAAGAACAAATGAAGTCATAGATAATTCAAATGGTTGACCTTCTTTTGGTGACTTTATTAATTTACCTGTTACAGTAATAGCACTACCTAATTTTAATTTTGTTACTTCTTCAAAATCTTTTAGGTTATCATCATAGACTACTTGTAATCCTTTGAAGTAAGTTCCATCGGATAAGTCTATGAATCCAAAGTGAGCCTGCTTTCTATGACTTTTAATCCAACCATTTACGGTAATTTCTTGGTCTATATAATCTTTTAAATATAATTCTTTAATGTCTAACATAATAATTCCTTCTTTCTACTTTGTACTTCCTGTTAGTAATCTCTTATTTATGATACTAGCAGATCTATTAACATCTTTTAATAACTTGTTATATAGATTTGGGTAATGTCTTAATGCCAGAATAAACTGAACATCTTCGTAGGAGATAGCCCCTATGTATGTTTTGTTTTCTTCATTTTTAACGGCTACTTCTCTACCTAATAAGTAATCTGCAGTTGTTTCTAATACTTCTGATATTTTTACTAAATTGTCTAAAGTTGGAAGTCTTGTTCCATTTTCGTAACCACAAATTGATACTTTGGTAACTCCTATTGCTGTTCCTAATTCCTGCTGGGAAAAACCTCTTTTCATTCTTAACTCTTTTAATCTTTTTCCTATCATTGTATTTATTACCTTTCTTTATTAGTTATCTCCTTGTTAATATTATTTTATAACAAAATAGGTAAAAAGTACATATTTATTTACTAAATTTTACTAAAATATATAGGTTTTATGGGAATTTATCTGTTTATTCTATTATTATTTTCTATATTTTTAATTTTATTATTATTTTTTAAATAAATTTAGAGAAAGTAGATTACTCTTCTACTTTCTCTTCTTGATCTTCAGATAATTCTTCGACCACTGTATCACTTTTTCTACGTTGGGGGTTGGATGTTAGAAATGTGACTTTTTCGGCGATTATCTCGGTTTTCTTTCTTTTCGTTCCTTCGGGTGTTTCTACTACTCTGGTCTGAAGACGACCTTTGATGCCAATCATATCACCAGTTTCACAATATTCACTAGTGGATTCTGCTACTGCAGACCATAGAGTACAATCTAAGAAATCTGTATCGTATTCACCGTTGGAATTTTTATAATTTCTTGGTACCGCTAGTGTTAGAGTGGCCATCTTTTTACCATTTTCTGTAACTTTTGTTTCAGGGGCTCTTGCTATTCTACCTACTAGAACTATTTGATTAACCATAGTTTTCCTCCTTTCCAGAGACAATATATCACACTATATTTTTTGCGGCAAATTGGTAAAACTGGTTTTCGGTGGTTAAAAATGTAAAGAAAAAGAACCTTTAGATTTCTAAAAGTCCTTACTTTATTTTTTTAGTGTCTTTAAAAGATGTTTTTGGGTAAAATCGCTACTTTACACAAATTTGACACTTTTTATAGACCTAATTCTTTAATTATAGCATCTGATATAGCACTGGCTAGTTTATCTTTGCTATTTATTAAAATATCCAAATCACTTTGATTTGATAAATAGCCTAATTCTAATAGATATGATTCATTGGCTATGTTGTTTTTGTAGTATGGATTTACTCCTACTTTATCAGGATTGCTATCGTCAACATAGGCTCCAGTTAGGTAACCGCCTGTTTCTCTTATCATATATAAATAGTTAGATTTTTCGGTTACGTTATATGGTTTGTATCCTTTTTCTTCATAGCCTTCAAGTGATGACTCTATTTCTTTAGCAGTAAAGTTATGGGTATAGATGCCATTAAATTCTTTATATAATTTATTACTTGAATATCCTAAATCGGTATAAGAAGTTATATTGTCTACTAGTGACTTGGCTAAATTATAGTTTATTCCTTTAGCGGTATATATTTCTATTCCTCTTACTTTTGAAGATGTACTCTTGTTGATATGGATAGAGAATGTATATTTTGATTTTACTTCATTTGGTATTACTGCTCTTCCATGCTTATTGTATTCATCCATTACTTCGTTTTTGGTTAAATCGTTTTCATCATGAGTTAGTTTTACTTTAATGTTTTTCTCTTCTAGATTTTCTTTTATTTTTTTACTAATATCCATAGTGAAGTCAGTTTCTTTATAGTCTCCTGATTTTCCACCGCCATCCATTCCACCATGACCTGGATCGATAGTTATATCATATATTTCTTTATCTTTATTTTCTATTATGTCAAACATCATTGTCTTGTAGTCATTATTTGAGTTTATTAAGATTTTATTGTTATATTTTGAAAGTGTATAGTAGGTACTTTCTTTATATTCAGTTTTGTTATCAAGGACATAGTATTTTACTATAGGTTCGTCTTTATTTTCTTCATTTTTATACGTTAATTTTAAGAATAAATAATAGATATCTCTTGGTATGTCATCTAAATATAATCCTTCATTTATTTCTTCGCTAGTATAGAAACTTATTTTATTGTCTTCACTATCTACTTCTATGTCAAAGTCTTTATCTTTACCATTATATAGTGTTAGTTTTATATCTTCATAGCTTTTGTCTGATAATTCTAGGCTTCCTTTAATATTGAAGTGATTTCCATACATATAGTATTCCTCTACTGCTACTTTTTCTGGTTCAGGGGTTATTTTAGGAACTTTGTTTATGTAATTGACATAGATAAAGTAACCTAGAAAACCTAATACTATTAATACTCCTATTGTTATTATTATTTTTTTCATTTTTTAATCTCCTATATTTAATTTTAATAATCTATTTAGTTCGACAGCATATTCCATTGGTAGTTCTTCTCTAAAGGCTCCAATAAAGCCCATTATTATTAATTCTTTGGCTTTTTCACTATCTATACCTTTACTCATTAGATAGAAGAGTTTATCTTCAGATATTTTGGATACTGTGGCTTCATGTTCCATAAATGATGAGTTGTTATTTACTATATTGGTTGGGATGGTATCACTCTTGGATATTTCATCTAGTATTAGGGTATCGCATTTTACTGAGGCTTTGGAATTTATTGCATTTTTAGATATTTTTACTGTACCACGATAGACTGCTAGTCCACCACCTGATGCTATTGATTTGGATACGATATTGCTTTTGGTATTCTTACCTAAGTGAATCATTTTGGCACCGCTATCTTGGATTTGTCCTTTTCCTGCGGCTGCTACAGTGATACAACTTCCTCTTGAATAATCGCCTTTTAAAATACAACATGGATATTTCATATTTGTTTTTGAACCGATGTTTCCATCTATCCACTCCATTAAGCCATTTTCTTCAACAATTGCTCTTTTGGTGACTAAGTTATAAACATCACTGGACCAGTTTTGAATGGTAGTATAACGACATTTGGAATTCTTACCAACAAATATTTCTACTACAGCAGCATGAAGAGAATCTTCTGTGTATGTTGGAGCAGTACAGCCCTCTATATAGTGCAGTTCACTATCATCATCAACAATTATTAGGGTTCTTTCAAACTGCCCCATATTTTTACTATTTATTCTAAAGTAACTTTGGAGTGGTCTATCTAAGTGAGTATGTGGTGGAATATAGATAAATGTTCCTCCTGACCAGACAGCACCATTTAAAGCAGTAAACTTGTTTTCATTATATTTAACTAGAGTATTAAAATATTTTTTAAAGATATCAGGATGTTCTCTTAGAGCAGTATCTGTGTCACAGAAAATAACATTTTTCTTTTTTAATTCTTCATTCATATTGTGATATATTACTTCACTATCATACTGTGCTCCTACTCCATCTAGATATTTCTTTTCAGCGGATATTACTCCTAAATCATCAAATAGATTTCTTACTTCACATGATATATTATTCCAATTATCAGTTAAATTATCCTCTCTTTGTTTATAATAATTTATACTATCATAATCTATGTCTAGTTTTGGACCAAAGCTTGGATTACTACTTTTATCAAAGGCATCTAGGGATGTTAATCTAAAATCTAACATCCAAGATGGTTCTTTTTTTATTTCAGATATTTGTTTTACTACTTCTTTTGTTAACTTCATTTTTTCACCTTGTTTCTACCATTATTATAAATGAAAATATATTTTATGTAAAGAAAAAAACGGCCTATTTACATGGATAGACAGTTTTTTTACTTTCACTCAACTATATTTGATTTTGCTTCAAAACCATTTAAATAATAATTTGGTATTTTTCCTTGTATTACTTTCATTCCAATGGGAATACTGGCACTTATATTTAAATCTTCAGTGGATATTGGTAAGATTACTCTAGTTGTTACTGATATGTTTATCAATACTTTTAATAAGGCATTATTTATACCATACTCTACTACTTCTGTACTAAAGTTTGTTGATACATCTCCTATTAAAGACATTTTTACCGGTATTTTAGGACCTATGTTAGATAATAGGCTAGAACCTGTGGTTAGTCCAAAGGGTATTTCACATATTATTCTTTTTGATAGTAAGTCCATGTTGTAATTGCTTAGACTATTATCTGGTAATTCTAACATATCTATTTTACCTTCTTCAACCGCACGAAGGTTTAATTCAACAAGGCTTGTCATTGCGCTTAATACTTTGGATGTTTTTTTAGTATCAAAATCTATTAAAATTATTTCTCCTTCTTTATTATATGTTATTTTAAATAATTCCTCAACATCCATATTATATAACTGCTTTGTTACGGCTTTATTTATAATCAAGACAGTTAATTTTTTTGTCTCAGCTTCGGCATAAGATTTTAATATTGGATATGCTTTTTTAGAATAATAATTTATAAATGTAAGTGATAGTATTATAACAGATGTTAATATTAATAAAATTATTAGCAGAATATTATGTTTTTTATTTTTTTTCTTTAATATCATTCTCATACTAAAATATATGATATTTAAATTATTTTAAAGCATTTAATCCACCTTTTATTGATTTTGTATTGTAACCAAATTCATTTAATCTTTTACTTATTTCGAGGCTTTGTTTTCCTTCTTCACAATAAAGATAATATATATTATTTTTATTTAAATAATGTGAAAAATTATTTAATAAGTTATAGTAAGGTATATTTATTGAATTCTTTATATGTGAAATACTATATGAATAGTTATCTCTAATATCAATTATAATTGGGTTAGAAATTTTTTTTAATTCATTTAATGATATTGTATTCATACTTGCACCTCACTATAATATATTAAATTTTTATTATGGTGAAAAGTTAATAAACACAATAATTTCTTATTTTATTTGTTTTTCACTTCAGGCCTAAGGTCCTGAAGTGTTTGCTTAAGCCTTAGGTCTTAAACAAAGGGCTATTATATATAAGCATAATCTATATATTTAGATTAAGATGGTAGGATATTTGCAAGCAAAAAGCCTTTAATAATTAAAATTAAAGGCTTTATATTAATCATCTGAGAAAAAGTCATCAAAGAAATCGTCATCACTTGTATTATCTGTATACATATTTTGTAGTTTTTCTTCTGCTGTATTATCTTCTTTAGGTACTGATGCTTTTTCATCACTTTGTGTTAAATCATTAAATGATATGTTTTCTTTATCTGCTATTGGTTTAGCTGGCTCCGAAATTACATCTACTGGTTTTTGCTCTTTTTCTTGTTCCTTAGTTTGTTCTTCTTCTCTTTCAATTTCCGCTATTTTAGCATCGATCTTCTTAACTAAATCGTCTATGTTGAAACTATCTTCTTCAGGTTCTTGTCTTTCTTGATTACCTAAGAAGCTAGGCATACCGCTACCAAATGGATTTGGAGAAGGACTAGCAAATGGATTTGAACCACCAAATGGGTTACTCATAAATGGATTAGATGAAGAAGTAAATGGATTAGACATATTAGGATTAAATTCTCCCATTGCGGCCATCTTTTCTTGCTTCTTTGCTTTAACAAATTCTCTTATATCAAATAATTGTAACTCTCTCTTTGGTCTTGCTTCTGGAGTACTTTTTGGATATGTTCTACCCCAATCAACTTGGAAGTCTGTTTGAAATTTTGTTTTATATGGAAACATTCTTCTTCTTAAAACAATTATTTCAAACTGATTTAGTCTTTGTAAATCACTTACTGTTACTAAAGGTGTTGAAGCAGTTTTATCTTTTTCTTTTGATTTTACTTCACCACACATTTTACTTATTTCTTCAAGAGCTGCTATTTCGCTACTTATCAAATATAGTAAATTACAGTTACCGCGAATAGTATCACCATTCTCTTTACCATACACTTGGGTTAACTGTGCGAAGTTTTGAATAATAAAGGTAAATCTAATTAATCTACTTCTAGCGGCAGTAACCATTGTTGTAACATCTTTTAAAGGTGGCATATTGGCAAACTCATCTAGAATAAAGTTAGTTCTATATGGTAACTTTCCACCACTTTCTTGAGCAACATCTATCAATGTTTCATAACATTGTTTAATGAATATTGTAGCAAGGGGATGTAATGTTTTCTTTTCATCTTGAACTATTAAGAAAACTGCTGTTTTCTTTCTACCAATATCACGCATATCAAAATCGCTATAAGATAGCATTTCTGATAAATTTTCTCTTGATGAGAATAATTTTATTTTTTGTTTAAAAGTTGCTATGATACCCTGTTTTGTTTCATCCGCAGTGAAAACAGTACCTGAGGCATTAATATATGCAGGTTTAGATGGATCTTTGGCATTAAAGTATTCTTTTATATAGTTATTGTTTGGACCGCCAAATCTTTCTTCACCTAAGCTACTCATTAAGTTTATACTATTTAAATTTACTTGGGCTGGTGATGCATCTTCAAATAATCCTAATGCAAGACCTGTAAAATAGTCTGCAGCTGTTTTTTCCCAGAATGGATCGCCGCTACTTTTTTCTTCATATAATATATTTAATGCTAAGTCATCAAGTAACTCTATGGCTTTATCGGTATTGCCATCTTTATATAATTGGTAAGGTAGACTCATAGGATTCCATGCATTTCCATGTTGTGGGTCCCTAAAATTTAATGTAACTATATTATAACCTTCATCTTTTAGTAATGCTGCTGTCTCCTCATACAACTCACCTTTAGGGTCAGTTAGTATCATTGACTCGTTATGCTTAGCTAATAATTTTATCATTGGTTTAGCTACTATTACAGTTTTACCAGAACCAGTAGCACCCATAACTAACCAGTGGTCTTCACCATTATCAACCCACATTTTACCTTTCTTACTATATAAGGCTATACCAGCTGCTGGTATTGTTTGATCTTTAATGTTAACTACTTCAAGACCTTTTTTAAATTCAGCATCAGTTGCCCATCTCGAATAGCCTTTTTCTTTCTTTGAACCTATACTAAAACCAAAGCCCTTTTCACGATCAAAAATATATGATTTAACTGCTAGAAAAAGTCCTACTAGAGATGCTATAAATAAGAATAATGTCATACCTATATATCTAGAAGTAAAGGCTTTAAATGGTAAAAATCCATAAAACTTATTAGTTGAAGCTAAACTACTTACATTTAATACTCCTATAGCACATAAATATAATAGAAATACGCAAAAAATTATAAATATAATTAAATCTTTCTTTTCTACTTTTATTTTCATATAAAAATCTTTCCTTCCAATTAACTACCAATATTATAGCATTAATAATTTGAATTGTAAATAAGTTTAATATAAAAGAAAAGGCATTCCTTAAAAGATGGTCCTGCCCTTTCTTTGAGTATTTATTTCTTAACTTTTTAAATATATATCTACTTTATAATTCATAATAGATTCTTCATTGAATACAAACTTGTTACCATTTTTGTCAATAACAGAATATACTCTATTATTCTTTATTTTTTCCATTAAACATTTATCCGCTGAAGTTGATATTTGTTTGATATTACTATTCATATATTGTTTATAAGAATCAATAGTATCAAATTCAGCCTGTTTCTTCATACTATCACTAAGTAAGGAATATGATGAAGTTATATCATTTCTTACCTTTTCAATATAGTCAGATAAGTATAAAGAGCATATTTCCTCTTTAGTAACTATACTAGGATTATTTACTTTATTATAATCATTACTATTGATACTTATTTTTTTTATTTTGTTAATTATTTTTGTATAATCTGTTTTATTGTCAATTGGATAAAATGATACAGTTAAATTGTTTAAATCCTTTAATATTATTATTTGAAAACCATCATCAATTTCTTTAGTACTATCATAATTATTCTGAATAATACTTCCTTTTAAGTAATAAATATAATTATTCATAACATTTACTGAAGTTATTGTACTTGCCTTTGCTGATGTATTTTTTGGATATGTTATTATTTTATCCAATACATTGTCTATGGTTATTTCATTATTTGATATATAATCTTCATCTAGTAAAGAATAGATAGCTTCTTTATTATTACTACTAGCATAGTTAACATATTTATTTACACTACTAACTATTGAAAAATAATCATTATATTCACTTACTGCTGCTAGTTTATCACTATTACTTTTTATATTTAATATTAAAACAATTGCTAGTGGTATTACGCAAACAAGTATTACTACAATTAGTGTTTTTATATCATCTTTTTTCATATGTATCACCTTTTATTTACAACCATTTTTTACATAGTTAACGAATTCACTGCTACTTTCTCCTCTTTTAGTACAAGTATTTTTTGTATCATTAGGTCTTTCAAAATTATAGCAAAAATCATATGTTAGCTCTTTACTTGAGGATGTTCCTTCGGAAACTCCTTTATAAAGTGTTGGATAGTTATTTTCTAATTCATATAATAGAAAACTTATTTGTCCCCCTATTGTATCGTAGTTATTAGGAAAAGTTGTCTTCAGATTATTCCATCTTTCATTATGCCATTGGCATAATCCATAACTGGTTGGTACACCATTTTCATAATCACCATATGCGTTATAATCAAATGAACTTTCATGATTGATATTAGTCATTAATGCAATTATTCCATTTTCTGATATTCCATTTGCTCTTAATGTTAAGCAAACACTTTGCTTATTAGAATCACCATCAACAGAACCACCATATTTGCTCTTTGGTCTAGGATTAGTTGCAGATATATAGTTGCTTGGATCAACATAACTACCATTGACCATAACTCCAAAATGTAGATGTGCCCCTGTCGAAGAACCACTATTTCCTATTTTTCCAATGACTTGACCTTGTTTTACTTTATCTCCAGAACGAACTGTAATACTATTCTTAGCCATATGAGCATACACTGTATAAGTACCATCAGCATGAAGAATTTTAACGAAGTTTCCAAAGCCACCACCATCAGTATTTCCATAATAACCATTATCATTATATTGTACATCACTATCTGATGACGGATATACAACTTCTCCTTCTTCAGCGGCAATTACATTTACTGTTCCTATTCCACCTGTTCCTGGAGATATATCTAGGCCATTATGATTGCTTGTTCTAAAGCCATCATCGCCACCAAACTCTGATGTAATGGTAATACTTACAGGTTCACCATCAGCATATGTTACACCATTTTCAGTTCTTGTCTCTGAACTTCCTACTGGCCACCAATATGTATTTTTTTCTTTTATATTGGTATAATCTCCATATGCATAAGATCCATTTATAATGCTATCTTCTAGACCTATGCTATCAACCCAAAGTGGTGTCGTTAATATTACAATAAATATTACCGGTAAAAAAGTTATTACTAATCCTATTGATAGTATTATCATTTTTTCTTTTAATGACAAACTTTTCCACTTATTTAATAAAATTTTCCACATTAATATCACCACCTAATGGAGATTATTATAAGCCTCCACCTGAACCAAATGACTCTAACTCATCTTCTGTTACTGTTACATTTATTTGCATTCTTCTATTACCACATACAAATAATGCTTCACCTTGGCTAAATCTCTTTATACCTTCTTTTTCATTTTCATTTAAATCTATTAACATTGATAAGTCTTCAACTGATTGTTTCTTTAATCCCATAACTAAATAATATGAAGAGTTATCAAATATTGCCTTACCATGCATTAATATTCCATCTGCTACAAAGTCTGATGGCTGCTGAGTAATTATTATTGTTCCTGTATTGTATTTTCTTGCTCTTCTTTGAACTTGAGCTAAGAATTCTGCACCTAGTTCGTTTTTAGCTCCTAATAATACATGGGCTTCATCTACTGATAATACTGTGTTTTTACTTGGATCTAAACATAGTCCCCAAGCAAACTTAAGTACATTAAATAATAGTGCATTTCTTATGTTAACATCTGAATTCATTAATTCTTTTATATTGAATACTAGGAAATCACTATCAGTATTTATTGAAGTATGACCATTAAAGTAATATTGTAATTCTCTTACAAACGGTCTTAATTTTAACTCTAGTCTTTCCATAACATCTCTTTCATGAGTTTTCTCAGTCATTGATGTTAGCTTGCTTGTTACTGTTACATATACATCACTAAATGTTGGAAATTGACTTGATGTAAACTTAGTAAAATCTGAAGTAAATGTTATTCCAAATCTAGCATACGTATCTTGTACGACTTCACTAAATAGTGTTAGTACATCATCTTCAATATCTGGCGCATAATACTTCATGAATGCTTTTAATGATTGCAAAGTTTTATTAAGTACAGTGTAACCTAATCCTGACCTTATTTCATTTTCATCAGCATCCATTATTATTTCAAGTGGATTTACCATTCCGTATTCTCCACCCTTACCTAAGTCTACTACATCGCCACCATACATTTTTGTCATTTCACTTATTTCACCCTCAGGGTCGACTGCTACTATTTGATAGCCATTTCTTATATGACTACGAAGTATTAATTTAGCTGCTGTTGATTTACCTGATCCTGAAGTACCTAATATAATCATATTAGCATTATTTCTATTGCTTTCTTTTCTTATTTGATATAAGAACTGATTAAATAGTACAACACCACCAGAGAAATCCACACCAAGAAGTGTTGATAATCCATCATCTTTGATGCTATCAAAGATGAATGGATACATTGCTGCCATTGTTGGAGATGGCATTGGCGTACCAATTCTACTTTCTATTATTTGTTTGTCAAATATAGGAAGGATAGATTTCAATACTCTTTCTTGTTCAAATCTAAGAGGTATTGCTCTCATTTCCATGGCATCAAGATAATTTTTAATACTAACTTTCTTGTTTTCCAGTTCTTCTCTAGTATCAGCAGTAATCATTATATGCATTTGAAAATCAAATGTTTTTGCTTGTGAAGCAGTAAACTGCTGAATAAAATATTCTAATGAGTCAACATCTTGTCTAATTCTTTCTTGAATAGTTCTATCTCTTTCTTGTTGATACTTACTTTTTAAATCTGCTATTTCTTTATTTAACATTTTGGCAAGTACAGAAAATGGTAATGGAATATGCTTAATAACCATTTTTACACCTGACATATTAGTTAAGTTAGATAAATAGCCTGGCCCAATTAATCTAGGATAAGATATTACTGTTAATATAGTTGCATATTTATCACTAATAACAAAATCTGCTGGATTAAATTGTAATCCTTTCGGAGCTAGTTCACTTTTAAAATTCATTATGAAATCACCGTCCCAAAATTAGTTGTCATTCCACTATTAAGGAAATTATCAAGTATTATTCTTAAATCATCATTAGATACTTGTTTAGACTCTAAACCTGCATTAGCAAGTCCAGTAATTAGAGTTCTAAGTCTCTTTTGTATCAAATCATCATTCTTTTCTTTAAATAATATATAATACTCAGTATCAGTAATATTATTATTCATGAAATCATTGGCCTTATCTATATCTTGATTGATTAACTTTCTAACTGCTGGATTAGGGGTTTGATTATATAATAATTGTAATCTAGCAAGATAGTTATTTAAATCTACTGGTCTATCTGCAGATATTAACCAAAACTCAAAATCTATTGTATTATAGAAATTTTTTAAAGCTATTATTGTATTATCTTGTGTACCTTGATCCAAGATAAAGATATTTCTTGGCTTTATTTTTACCCCTGTTACTTTTAGTTTGTTATCAAGTATTATTGTACCATTAGCAATAGATTTAATTGGTAACCAATCTTCAGTATACTTTGAATTATTTTTTGTCGTCGCCAAATTTTTCATAGAAACACCAACCTCTCCATATATAATTTCTTCTTTCTGTAAAAAATCTAAATATACTTTGTATAGCACATAAAACATTATGATAATTAGGTATTGGTACTACCAGTAGGCCAGTTACGCCTACTGGTAAACATGATAACAATATCATTGCTGTATTGCTTGAATCAACAAGTATTAATAATAATAAAGTTACTGCCATTCCTGTACCAAACATAATTAAATCAAATGGTCTAAATATATTAAATATCAATGTACCTCTTTTAGCGTTAGCAGGTACTAAAAATCCATTCACTATGTATCACACTCCTTTTATTAATAATAGTTTGAACCATCAAACTCGTCGTTATTATTACTACTTGAATTTTGACCGCTGTTGTTATAATAATTTGGGTTTGTGTATGGATTATCGTCTTCATTACTATTATTTGCTCCAGTAGTATTAAACTGGCCATGTCCCGTTTCATATGGATTTCCATCATCATTTCCATATGTTGAATTATTATTTCCACTAGGTGTATTATCTGCAGTAAATTGACCATATCCTGCTTCATATGGATTACCATCTTCTCCATAATTTTCTACATTGCCAAATACAGATGGTGGTGTATTTGAACTTGATTGATGTTGATTATTTGTACTTTGAGGTTGCTGATTATTCTGAGGTGTAGTGGAAGTACTTTGATTGTTCTGTGTTTTTGGTTCGTTTTCATATTCTTTTACTTTTCCATGAGTTTTTTTATAATAGTCAAATACTTCTTCACGATGTGCATCGTCTGTATATATTTTCTTATTAGCATTATGTTTGTTTTGAGCAAGTTCTAATTTTCCAGCGGCTACTTTCTTATTTCTTTCTGCAGTTTTTATTCTGTTTTCGGCTCTTTCTATTGCTGCTTCATCACCACTATTATAAGCTGCTTGATATCTTGCATATTCTGTTTGATATTCTTGTTCTGCTTTTTTATTTTCTGCCTTTGCTCTTTCAACTCCCAATAAAGAATTTGCATATTCTTGATGTCTGAATATTCCTGCTTTAATCCCAGTAATATTTTTATCCTTATCCGTTGTCACTAACTCGCCATCTGTTTTATTGTAGATTTTTTCTCCTTCTACTAGGCTTTTGTTATATTGTCTCTCATCTTCTTCAGCTTGTCTACGTTGCTTTATAGCTTCTCCTCTTCCTGGTAGCCACTTATCCATAGCTTGTCCGAATTTTCCTCTTGGTTTAGGTAGATTATGTGCTTTTCTATCAATATATGTTCCCAATGCTTTTCCACCTTTTATTCCCCATCCTAATGGAGTGTATTTTCCAGTATCCTTTATTGGATCTAAAACATTTTTCTTTAAACCGAGACCAAATCCTAGGCTGCCCTTTCCACCACTTAATCCTGGGAAAATATCACCAATTAACTCTGGCACCTTTTTAGCAAATATCAATAATCCTATTATTAGGAATATTTTAATTAATGCTATTGTTGGAAAGCTTAGTTGGCTTCCATTAATGCTATCCATTAAAACACTATTAGTGTCGTTTAATTGGTCTAAAACATCATTTGACAAGTACATAACAAAGTAGATAATAATTAATCTTAAAAATAAATCTAGATATGTTGTTGTACATTGCTTAACCCAATTTTTAAATGATCCATCTGGATCAGAAATATAAGACAATATTGGTACTGGGGCAACCAATTGTAAAAATGCTAGTTTAAACACTCTGGCCGCAACTTGAAAGCAATATACGAATAATATGTACGCCACTGCACAACCTACTATATTGATAAACAATTCATTAAATTCTATTACGAATTGACTATCTCTTCTAATTGAAAGTGGACCAATTGTGTCATAAAAGTTCCATTTTGAATTGCCATCTGCTTTCACAGCATCATTTGTAACATTTTCTTTTAATGTGGTATAATTTATACTTTGATATCTTTCTTCTAGTCTTTCATCATATTCTGCTGTTCCTAAGTCATACTTTGGAAATTCTTCATCCGTATAAAAGCTAAAGTATAAATCAGCTGCTAGCTTTCTTCCCATATTACTGCTATTTACCCCTATTGAGTTTTGCATAATTAACTTGTATATTATATTGTCATTAGAATTATTAGCACCAACAAGCAAATTTTGTAGTTTAAAAGCTTCTTTAAATAGCGAAGGTGTAATTCCAAGTAAAACTATAGAAATTATGCAGCGCATTATAATGGATGTAAAACCATTTTTTTTATCTGTTAATTTGTCAGGATCAATCAAAGCTTGTATTAATGAAAAAGTCAATTTAAATATCATGAACATACCTAAAATTAATCCGACACTTCTATAGATTTTTTGCACTATATCGCTGTTTAATATTTCGGCTTTTGCTATTAATATAAAAACGTCGTACAAGTATGATATGATAGAATAAATTGTTGCAGCAATTGTTCCAAAGAATGTTCTTATTGCCTGCTGAATGATTTTTCCGATATCACTAAACAAAAATGCATTATATATCATTATTAACCTCCTTACTTTTAACCTATTTTGCAACTACTTGATTCAATAATTGGCCATACTTTATTTGCTAATTGTAAAATAAGATTTACAATTGTTGGAACAAAGAAAATTATAATGGCAATTATTAATCTTTTTATAAAATTCTTTTGTGCCTTCTTCATTTGATCCTCTTGTCCAGCAAAAACTGCTTTTGAGAATTCAATAATTCCTAAGGCAATTAAAATTATAGGAACTGCTATTTTTATTATATTTAGATAGCTATTTATTTTATCTATTAGGTTTTGTCCCAATAATCCTGCACAATCAACTACCGTTACTATGTTATTTTCAGAAGCGTATTTTTCATACTTTGCTCTCCAAGTGTCTAGTTCTTTAACCTGCTCGCTTGTTAACAAATCTCTGTAGTTGCTATCTATATATGATATCATTATTGTGAAATCTCTTATATATTCTTTAATCATTTTATCTATATTTAATACATCTTCTGAATTTGGTGCTATTTCTTTTAATGCTTTATTAAGACTATTATAAAATATGCTATCTAGTATTCCTGAATTAAGACTACGTTTTTCCACTGAATCAGTAATGTCAAATTTATTTGAATAGAATTTATTTGAATAATATTCATTTAAATCTTTTGAATCACAAACCATACTATTTTCGTCAAGTGAGAAGATATTAGTCCATGCATAAGTATATAATGATGCAGGTGGAGTTATTTCTTTATTAGTTCCTGTATAGCACTTTGAATAATCTGTAAAATTATAGTCTTCCATGTTCTTTAAGTTATTATAAGCGTCCTTTAAATCTTCGAACATTTCTTGTGGTCTATAATTGTCTGGAAAAGAATAACTTGTTCCACTTTCTACGCTTTTTCTTATCTTTGCAGATTCATCAATTAGTTTTTCTTTCTTCTTTAGTTCACCATAAGAATTTGAAGTATTCTCGAAATTTTTCATTTCCTGCTCATACCATTCTTTTGCAGTATTTTTTAAAACTGAATTTGAATCTTTACTATCAACTATTAATCCAAATTTAATTCCTTTTTCTTTTTCCAAGTAGGTATAGCAATCGCCTTCTTTATAGTTTTCTGAGTCATATCCATACACAGCACATATATAATTAGGAAAAATGGCTTTTCTATTTGTTGATACCTTCCAAAAATCTCCCCATTGTGCTTCAACGGTAGTAGTACCAAAAAGTGTGCTATTTTGAACCGGTATTCCCCAAATAGTAAATATTGCTAGTGATAATAGATTGTTCTTGTATAGTCCTTTATCAAATTTACCAACGATGTATTGAAGTTGATATTTTGCAACATTGTCACCACTTATTGTATTTATATTTGCATATAAACCATCTTGATTATAACCTTCACCATAAACTATTTTTTGGCCTTTAGAATTTTCCAAATAATAAAATATATATTCATCATCTTTCAATTCAGAAGACTCGTTAATTCTTCCTTCACCTATTGGCACAAACATTTTTGCATTATCTTTAGCACTTCTAATTCCGGCTGGGCAAACCCCACTTAATATTTTTTCTTCCACTTGTCCGGACTTTCTCCACTCGTCTTTGCAATTTTCATTGCCTTTGGTTATGTCTGGTATCCAGCAGCCATCTGTATTAGGTATTTGCCAATTATCCTCTAATTGAAAGAATTGTCCAATGCCTTTAACCTTCGAACCGCTACCATCGGTTAATCTGACAAATCTATTGAACTTATCATTATATTCTTCATTATATGCACAATCAAGATACATATAAGTTGCACTAACTTTTCTAGTAAATAACGTTGTTGTTAATAGTAATGTTATAATTATTAATAGTACTTTTTTATTTTTATTCATATTTAATCTACTCCTTCAAAAAGTTAATTTATCACATTTAAATTATAACATACTAATATAAAAAAAGAAATCATTTTTCAATTTCTTTTTATTTTTTTATTAAGAATTTCTTATCTCATTCCAACATGCACGCCAATTGGCTTGATTAGGATTTATTTCATTTCCTGTTGCACTACTAACTGTATCAAATACAAAAGTAACTAACCATACTACTGCAAATACACCAACAGCGTATAAGAATCTTTTACCAAAAGCTTTAGTAGCTTTCTTTACTTCATCTTCTTTACTAGCTATTACTGCCTTACCTAAATCTATCATTCCTAACACAATTAATACTATTGGAACACCTATCATAATGGCATTGATAACAAGGTTAACCAATCCAAATAGTGGCTTTAATCCAGCAGCACATCCATCTAAAAAGTACATACGTTATTCCTCCTTACTTATACTTATATATTACAATAAAAATAGGTAATTGTCAATTATTTGACAATTACTTATTAATTATTTTTTTCTTATTAGTTTTTTAGCATTATTTTTTTTATTTTCTTGATGTTTTTTAAAACTATTTAAGATAAATGATAATGTTTCATTATCTTTGGTACTTAATGTTATTATCTTTTTTTCTATATATGCTGCTTTTAGTTCTATTAGTAATGCTTTAGTATTCTCTAATTGTTCTTTTTCTTCCTCTACTAATTCTTTACTATCTAAAATACCTGATACTGCTAGTAAAAGTGATTCTATATTTAATACTAAATGATATTCATCTACAAATGTGTTATTAAACATCTCATTACATATAACTGCAGTCTCTGGTGTCTCTGCAATTATGATGCCCTTACCTTTTTGACTACTTGGAATATGATTTTTATGATACTTATCATATACTTTATTAGCTCTTTTTTCTATCAAATCATATTCTATATTATTTTTTGATTCTATAATTATTTTTTTTGGATCTTCAAGAAGGGAACCACCAACAAAAGCAGCTAATACTGTCATTATTGTTGTATCTTTGCCTAGCCCTGAATTTATAGTATTACTTGCAGAATTAGCTGAAGTTGCTGTTCCTCCTGATGTTAATTGCGCAGTTTGTTCTGGGTATGACAATGTTATTGTTGAAACACCGCCTATTGTGCTTGCCCCACCAAGTGAAGTTGATACCATTTTTATATCGTCATCATACATTTTATGCTTTCTCCTTTTTCTTTATTAGTTTTTTGGCATTATTTTTTTTATTTTCTTGATGCTTTTTAAAACTATTTAATATAAATGATAAGGTTTCATTATCTTTGGTACTTAATGTTATTATCTTTTTTTCTGTATAAGCAGCTTTTAGTTCTATTAGTAAATCCTTAGTACTCTCTAATTGTTCTTTTTCTTTTTGAACTAATTCTTTACTATCTAGAATACCTGATACTGCTAGTAAAAGTGATTCTATATTTAATACTAAATGATATTCATCTACAAATGTATTATTAAACATCTCATTGCATATAACTGCAGTCTCTGGTGTATAAGCAATTATTATACCTTTTCCCTTTTGATTACTTGGAATATGGCTTTTGTGATACTTATCATATATTTTATTTGCTCTTTTTTCTATCAAATCATATTCAACATTATTTTTTGTTTCCATTTTGATTACATATACTCCTGATGCTAATAATCCAGCTAAACTTGTGGTTACAAGTCCAGACTTCGCACTATCTTCTCCTGCCAATGATTCCATTGACCCTTCAGATGAATTTATCGAACTTGATAGTCCTCCACCTGTTGTACCATTAACTGTTAATTCAATTGTTGTATCAGGGTGAAATAATGTTGTTGAAACTACTCCTGATATTGCACTAACGCCTAGTGATGAAGCCACTACTTCATCTGTATTGTCACGCATTTTATATCTCCTTTCTCACTATCAACTTTTTCATATTGATTTTTTTCTTTGTATTTTTTACAAATCATTTAATTTTTTTAATTAAAGTTTTTGCATTTTTAAACAAAAATTTATTTTATACGTATTCTTTTTTCTTAAAATATCATTGATGTTTTAATTTTCATTCTGCTCTCATTAGTTAGTTTGTTTATTTTAACTATACTTTTCATTATCATTTTTAAATTGTCACTTAATATTTCTTCTTCTGAAATTATTATTTTACAATTTTCTTTGTTTTTAATAAACTTTATGGCTTTTTCAATATACTTATTTATTAGATATTCTACATATTCTCTAAATTGTTGATCACATTCCATAGCCTTAATTATTATATCATAATCTGCCATTGATATAATTATATTAGTAATAAATTTATCATATAGTTCATAATTTTCATTATTTTTTTCTTTGTACAATGTATATACGTCTTTTAACGTTCCATTTGAATTAAAGAAATTTTTTAGTACCTTATATTCTTCTAGTATTTCTGGATATTTTTTTACATAATTAGCTGTTCCAATGTAATATGTACCAAAATTGTCTAAAGCTATTTGATTCTTTCCATAATTAACTTCTAATGTTTCATTTAATAACTCTAATGTACTAATTATTTTTTCCACTGTTTCCTTTTTGCTTTTAAAGGCATCAACATTTGCTGCCTTTTTATATCCTACTAATAAACTATTAATTTCATTTAATGAAACTTTGTAGTTATTCTTTAACTTCTTTCCTATAAATAATTTTGCCTTAATACCAAGATTTATTTTATCTGGTGGTAACTTCAAATATGATAGATATGTTATATATTCCATCATAGTCATAATGTGATTATAGTTATAAAAATCTTGTTTTTTTGTACTTTCAAATGGTTTTATGTGCTCTATTTCATGACATATTGTATTATATATATAAAATAATTTGTCTTCATGTGACATATCTTTAAACTTAAATAGATTTATCGTTATTCTATATTTTCCTTCGCCAACATTTGGAAGCATACTTCCCGATTCCTTTAGCATTGGATTATACACCACATTTAATGAGACGTTGTCTATGTTTTCTCTTTTTGTTTCAATATTAAATACCTCATAGCAATAATCTTTATAAATATTATTCATTTTATATGTTCTCCTTTTTTCTTTTATTAATTTTTTTGCATTATTTTTTTATTTTCTTGATGTTTTCTGAAACTATTTAATATAAATAATAATGTTTCATTATCTTTAGTACCCAATGTTATTATCTTTTTTTCTGCATATGCCGCTTTTAATTCTATTAATAATTTTTTTGTTTTTTCTAGTCTTTCTTTTTCTTCTACAATTAATTCTTTAGTATCTAAAATATTTGATACTGCTAGTAAAAGTGATTCTATATTTAATACTAAATGATATTCATCTACAAATGTGTTATTAAACATTTCATTACATATAACTGCAGTTTCTGGTGTATCAGCAATTATTATACCTTTTCCCTTTTGATTGCTTGAAATATGATTTTTATGATATTTATCATATATTTTATTTGCTCTTTTTTCTATAGCATCATACTATATATCATTTTTAGTTTTGTAATATAAAATATATCCAGGTTTTCCTTCTTTCATTCCTGTCATGCTAAAAGCAGACATCACTCCAAGTAGTTTGATAACTGAATCTTGTTTTGCAGTTTTCTCTCCGCCGTTTATTGAGATGATTGCTTTATCTAAACCCATTAAGGAGCCTACGCTGGTAGATGTCATTCCTGTTAACGTTATTGTTTGATATAAACTATCGTAAGAACCAGGCAAGATTTCCATATATTCATTTTTCATTTTATCTTACCATCTTTCTTACTTTAGTTTTTGGATTTTCTTTTGGCTCAATATTATCATCTTGTATCCCCATACTATTATAATTATTTATTATTTTTTCTGTCTGTATGTTATTATTTTGATATTTGCAACTTGTATTTGTTAATTCACACAAAAGTTCTTTATCATATTGACTACAATTGTTTGAAATAGTTTTTGCTTTTTTTGCCTCTAGTAATTCTTCTTTTGCTGATAACCTTATCCAATTATATCTTTGCAACATTACACAATAGGCATCTTTTAATAGCCATGCACTAAGTCCTATTAATGATAATGTTTTAAGATTTAATAGGTACATTAATACCAACAATGGTATACCTCTTATTAAATTGTTAGTATGTATTGCTCCATTATAAAATAAATATTTCTTAAAATCTTCTAATGAATTCAATTGATTTTTCTGAATATGATAATTTGTATTCTTTCCTTTATCTTTTCTGTGAACAATCTTTTCTAATTTAAATGCTGCTTTTCTAAATAACTTTACCCCAAGCAATTCGTAAATTTTCATTTCTATTTTTTGACTTTTTTTCATTCTTTTCCCCCTCTTTGAAAAACGCCTATTATTTTACATAATTTGGTAATATTTGTCAAGTATTTTTAATTAAAAACTAACGTTAGTTAAACGTTAGTTTGATTATCTATTCCCTTTTCTTCCTTTTGATTCTACAATGGTTGCTAACTCTTTTTCTACTTGTTCAGCAAATAATAGTTGAAGTTTTAATGTGTTATCAGTATCTATCTTAGGTATATTTCTTTTAGCCATGTTTTCATACATTTTCATATCATTATCTACTTTCTTAGTTGCTGCTCCAAGTATAACATAAATATTATCTTTTACATGTTTTAATACTATTCTTACTTGATCACTTTTTAGTTCTCTACATTTTTGGATATTGGCATTATTAGTTAATGCTTTATATTCACCTGCTGATAGAGTACCTGTTTTAAAGCCATTAATTAGGTAATATACGGTATCATAATACTCTTGTGGTATATCATCTAAGTCAGCAATAAATTTTGACTTGTAGGATTAACTTCAGAAGCTAAATATATTAATCTATGTGTTTTTTTAACCTCTTGCTCTTCTTCTACTAATTCTTCTTTGATATCTTCTGAATTTTCTTTTCTTTCACAAAAAGCATCCTAATATTTTCTTACTGATAAGAAGAAATTTAACTCGTTATAGTAACATTCTATCATATCTTTTCTATCCCTTATATTATGATAATTATCTTTATCTGTTAATAATTCATAGAAATAATATAATTCATTTTGACTAGCAATTATTGTTTTAATAATTATATATTTATATTCTTCATCATTAAATGTATGAGTTTTTTGTACTTCCAAGGAGTTAATAATTTCTTCCATCGTAGGATTACCCTTTTTAGTTTTTAAAACTTCATCTACAAATTTATCTAGTGTCTTACTTCTTCTATCATTTATTCTTGGAAGAGTAAATATTTCATATCCAGCATTTACTATATTAGGTATTTCATCATGTAAGTTCTTTGCATGTTTTTTCTCTATCCCATTACCTTCCTTTTTAGTAAGTAACAATCTATTATATTGTTCTATTTCATTCATATATAATAGTTCTTCATATCTCTTTTTGTCATTTTTCTTAATATCAATATATTCTTTAAGTAATTCTATTATTTCTTCCTTGTATTACATTTTGCTCCACCTTCTAGTATAATTTTACTAAATTTTTATAATCTTGTCTAATCAAAAATAAAAAACGCTTATCATGCGCTATTTACTTTTTTTAAAGATACTGAAGATACTCTTTTTAGGAGATTCTTCTGTTTCTTCTTGTACTTTAATATATCCTAATTTTTCTAGAAGAGGTAATATATATTTACTTACATCTTCTTTATCGTTTAATGGGGGCATATTATAAAATACTTTTAAATCTGATTCTACTTCAAAATTAGCTATATCACTATTATTTAATAGACTCTTATTTAGTATTATATTCTTACCTTTTAACTCACCAAATATCTTAGGATTTATTAATGATAATTTGTTTAATTTAATAGTACTAGGCTCTATTAAATATAATACATCAGTACATATATGTTCCTTGTTAGTTCTGTTTAGATCTATAACAAAGGTATTTATACTGCTATATTTATTTATTGTATCTTCAAGGGCATCTTCTTTTATTGATAAACAATCCTTATCATGAAAGTATGTTAAATCCATTTTATTTAGTTCTATAGCCATAGTACTATAGTAATCACTTAATGTCTTTTTTAGTAGGTATACTAGTGTTGTCGCTCCTGCTGAATCAGTTACATTCTTAACTCCAAGTATTTTTTTAGCAGACAAACTGAGAGAAGCATTTGGTGTTTCTTCTACTTGGCTATCTATATCTTGATAGTGAGCTACATCTCTATAAATATTAGGATTAGTATATAGATACATTAGATCATTTGGTTCTTTAGTAAAGTTATATATTCCCATACTAACTAATTTAGATAAAAATACTTTTGAATCACTTATTTGATCATCTTTATCCAGTAATAATATAACTTTATCCATATTAATACTCATTGATAATTTTTGTAAGTTATTTAAATCTTTATAATCTTTAATAGCAGTTATATCTAAAAACATTTTATTAAAGAAATAATTCCCAAAAGTAGATATTATTTCATCTACTTCGTAGACTCCCTCTAATTTCTTAGATACCTCAATATTTAATGTATTTAGTATGTCACTATATTTGTTGGCTATTACTGTATCCATTATCTATTTATCCTTTCTATTTTACGAGTTTCACCTGTTATTGGAACATTGAAGTTTAATTTAAAGAATGGAAGATTAATATTTATGTATGTTGTTACTTTATAATACTTACTTGTTACGCCATCATTTGTTGACCCTGAAGTTTCTTCAATGCAGTAACCTCTATCATAACAATGTACATTATCAGTATTACTATTTTTTATGTCTGCTAAATTTACATAATAGCTAACTGTGTTTAAGTATGTATTAATACTTCCAATTACAGATCCTTCTTTGGTATCTGTATAATCCGAATCATTTATTCCTTCATTCTGCTCTATGATATCTATTATTCTATTTTTAACTCTAAAGGCTTTAGCATAGTTTAAGGCTACCGCTATAAAAGCTATATAGATGGCTAAAAATATTAACATTAACTTTATTGTAAAAGTTCCACCAAATGCCTCTCTCATTTATATCACCTACTTTAATATTCTTAAATTATTCGCATCTGCTTCCATTCCAAGTTTGTCCTTCAGGACATACGTTGTTAGCATTTCCACCAAATGCATTATTGATAGTTTCAGTTATTTTTGGCCACATAAGTGCTAAAATACCACCAATTACTGCTACTGCTACAATAACTATTACTGTCATTGATACTTCACCTGTTGCTTCTTTCATCACTTTTCACCTTCTTTCATATATTATTTTTTTATTCTTTTCTATATATTTCTAATCTTTAGAAACTCATTATCATAAAGATTGAAATCAGTAGTAATCCAAGAGATCCAAAACCTGTTACACACATCATAATCATGGTTTTTCTCTCCATAGTATCAAGTCTAGCCTGATACTTCATTTCTCTTGATTTTGCTTGAAGAGATGATACTGATTTAGAGAAGGATACTAATTGTTGATGTTTCTTTTCTTGTTCTCCTAGTCCTAATCTATATAATAATCTCATCATTCTCATTGAATCTCTTACTGGATATTCTTTAGCAAAATCCATATATGGATCTATTGAAGAATCTCCAGCCTCTATTCTTGCTACTAGTCTTTTTAATCCTGGTTTAAATACTTCAGGGGCATCATCTATACTTTTAGCTAAAGCTACTGGTACTGTATAGTGATGAACTAGTACTTCTAAACTTTTTAAGTAATATGGTAATAAGGAATCTATATAATTTAGATGTTTTTTATACCAACTTCTAAGAGAAGTATATTGCTGTTTATATACTAGATATCCTACTACAATAGCGGCTATTACTGTTAAGTAACTCATTTGTGATAGGAATAAGAATATTAATGCAGCTGCAACAATAACGCCGTTTCTTATTCTTTTCATGAATACTTCATTTGGGTCATATACTCTATCTCCATATTTAGCTATTAATAGAAAGTCATAATCCTTTTCTTTTAACAAATTACATAGTTTGTTATTATTACCAAAGATACTATCTTTATCTATTTTTCCATTTACCATAAATATATATATTACTATTATGGCTATTATTAGCATTTCTATATACATTATTCGGCACCTACATTCTCGTTATAATATTTTTCTCCTGATAGAAGAAAATAACTATTTATTAAGACAATACCATGTATTAGTATTCGAATTAATGTATTATCAATCATAGATATATATGTTTCTTGTCCTATTAATATTTGAATAAGGGCTACCATTCCATATAGAGCTACTCCAAAGGTTAGAAATTGTTTATGGAAGTTTGCTCTATCTGTTCTATCTCGATATACGCCTTCTACTAAGATGTCTATATCTGATAACATGTTTTCAAATGTTTCTGCTGTATCCTTGGCACCCTCTTTAGTTACTTGTAGAAATAACTGATGCATATTTTTTACCATATAATATGGATATTTGGTATCCATATATTTTATTGAATCATAGACATCACCTTTTTCATAAGATAGTGCTATCATTGTTTTTACATCAGATAAAAGTGGTTCTTCAAGTATTCCTGATTCTACTACTCCCTCTAGTGATTTTACAAAGGCCTGAGTAGTAGCAAATTCCATTATGGTATTGGTGCAATATACTTGTACTTGTTCAAATATATATTCACTGTATTGTCTTTTGCATCTTAAATATGTTATGTATGGTATAAATGATACCGCTACTATGATATATACTAATGATATCAAGATGTTATAGAAGTACAAATAACTTATGCCACCTGCTAATCCAGCAAAGGCTATTAGTTGAAATAGGTATTGTCTTGGAGTATACTCTAGTCCTAGTTCTTTTACCTTTTCTCTCATTATTTTAAATGAGTATGGTTCTATTTTTTTATATGTATTTATAGCCTGCTGCGAGATAAACTTATATACTGATTCTCCCTGCTTAGTACGATAAGATACTATAAATATTATTATTAAACCTATTAGGATGATTTCCACTTCTATCACCACCTTAACTTATATTTTGATCACTATTTATACTTGCTACATTTATACTTGTTGGTGCACTAGGTGCTGAAGCATAAATATTTGGTATATTATTAGGAGGAGTTACCACATTACTAGTATTCATGGTACTTACCATATTATTATTTGGCGTACTTGTTACTGGATTATTGATAGCTGGAGTATTATAAATTGTATTTTGTACTCCAGTATATAGACTATGGTCTACTACGAACTCTCCTACCTTATCTTTATTTATTATATCATTATTTTCGCTACTAGTAAACTCTTCTTTTACTAAAATATCTGGAGGCATTATTACCCCTTGACTTTCTAGATATGAAAGTAAGTATTTGGACGGATTAGCAGTTGTTTCTTTTCCATCTGGAGTCTTTTTATATAGTATTTTATATTCTGCCTTATTATCGTCTGTAACATAGAATTCTACTACCTCTGATACTTCTCTATGAAAGGCATTATATTTAGTACTATAATATCCTTTTATGTGTACTCCTAATTGTACATATCTATGAATTGTTTTTAAAAACTGATCTATATCTTGGCTTGTTTCTAGTAGGCTATACATTCTACTTGGAATTGATTCTGCTTTATCAGCATGAATTGTTGATAAAATATTATGTCCAGAAGATATTGAGTTTCTAACAGCCATTACTGCTTCAGCACTTCTTACTTCGGATAGTAATATCCATCTTGGGTTCTGTCTCATACAAGTAACTAATACATCTGAATATGATGCTATATTATTTGTTTTCATGGCAACAATATCTCTATGTGGAAATATTTTATCTAAGTGTAACTCTAATGTATCTTCGATTGTTATTATCTTTTCATTTTCTTTGGTATGGGCTGCTAGATATTTTATGAACTCTGTTTTACCACTACCAGTTTCACCACTTACCATAATGTTACAATGTCCTTCAACGCATTTAAGTAGAAAATCATGAATATTTAGTCTTATGTAATCTTCTGCGATTATTTTATCTTTTTGTAATCTTATTTTAGCAGGTGTCTTTCTTATTAATACTGCTATACCATTTCTAGCTATGGAATCATGTACAAAGTTCATTCTTAACTCTGCTGATTCGGCATCAAGAAAGGGATTAGCCATATTAAACGACTTGCCCATTGAATTAGCACACTGAAAGGCTATTTTTTCCATTAGAGCATTATCTATTCCAGTATTTTCTACTCTATATACGCCTTTAGATAATGACTTTAGCCATACTTGACCACCATTATCGTAAGATATATCGGTTATATCGTCATTATCAAGAAATTGTTTTAATGGACCAAAATCTATTTGATTAAATTGATTGTCCATGCTACACCTCCTTATTAGTTATTGTTTGTATTAGTTGTATCTTCAGTTACATTATCACTTACTTGTGGTAAATCGTCTACTGATACAAATGCTGTTTTAGAATTTATGAATTCTTCTATTTGAAGACTGCTTACTGTTACTTTTTGGTCTTCAGATAATGTTGCAGTATTTGGTATTAATAATAATTCTACATCATAGTCTGTTAGATATAATGCTTTTCTTAATAATAGGTGTGTTTCTTCTGGTACTGCAAATAGCATATATGCAGGAGTTCTAGCTTCATCACTATTTTCAAATACATGTCTACCTGATGAATCTTTAACATCTAGTACTTCAATATTACTGATGAATTTACCAAACATTACTTCTCCATCGTCATTTAATGATTTGTAATAGATATTGATATGACTACCTGGAGCCATTGAGTTAGCGTATGTAGTTGCTATTGTTACTGGATAGTTTATTACAGTATATCCTTCTGGTACTCCTGAAAAAGCTGAATCCGGTAAGTCTTTTTCGTCTACCACTAAATCTGTATAGAATAAACTTCCTTTAGCTATCATAGTATTATAATTAGAATATTTTCCTACGATACTTTTGGCTGTGGTATAGTACTTACTAGTATTAAGTAGTTCTATAGGAACATTTCTAATCTCTATCATATCGTCTGTTATGTATGTTCTTGGTTGTATTGTTTGTTTAGCAACAGGTACTGCTACTAATTCTGTTTTAGAATTTATTCTATAATTATAACCAATATATAATATTACTAAACATAATATTACCCCTAGTATGGTAACGGTATTTTTGTTACCAAAAAATTTTTTCATTGATGCTTTTAAATTATTCATATTATTTTCCTCCTTTATTTAAATAATTTTTTTTATTTTGCATACTCATATTCATTATAATTCCATGTTATTTCTAATTTTAACACTGTTGTTCCTGGACTTCCTGTTCCTGTCCATTCTATCCAATATTTTGATTCTTCACATTCTTCAGTAGTTAAACACATTCTTCCTTTTATGCTAGTTACTGTAATATTTTTTTGGATGTTATTTATATTCGTAATATTATTACTAGCATCAAAGTTAGTTTGTTCATTGCTACTTCTAGTCCAATCTATATCTCTATTTAATAGAGCATATAATAGTTCTCCTTCTTCTGTTACATTTCCTTTGCTTGAAGCCTTGGATATTTTAACATCATAAACGTTGCTATGATTTAGTTCATCGGGTAAATTGATTGGCTCTTTTACTGAATAGTTACCAGAACTACTATAAGGTATTGAGTAATAAATCTTGGTAAAGGCTTTATTTATTAATGGTGTTCCATTTACATAACTTTCACCACTTTTAGATCCATCTTTACCATAATATTCTAATATTGCACTTAAAGTATTAGCAACATGATAATCGGATGTATCTTGATAAATCGTGTACTCTCCTATTCCAGTATTTATTGACACTGTTACCTTAGGTGGTTCTTCCATAATATCAAAATAATTTATTGTATAATTGCTACCTGCAAATACTGTTGATTCTGCAAATCTTCTAGTAAAGCTTTCTACAAATTTATCTTTAATTATTTTTAATTCTCCAGTTTCTCTATAATAATCCATATTGATGGCATCAATCATTGAGGCTTCAGTTACTTCCTTAAGTAGGTAATAATCATTTTCGTTATTTGTAGTTATATTTTGAAATAATATTATGATGGTTAAGCCAACTAATCCAAATACTATTAATCCAACACTAGTAAATGACCATTTCATGAATTACCACCTTCTTTGATATAATTTCTAAAGAAATCTTTATCCACTTCATTAAAGTAACTATGATTTTTATTATATTCTTTTATCTCACTTATTGTTTTATTATCTAGTTCAGTATAGTATTCTAGCTTTTTATATGAATCTTCAAGTGTCTTTTTATCTTTATTTCCTTCAGTTATATACCAGGTATACCAATTAACTCCTGGGAATCTACTAGGAAATGGATTATTTAAATTTATTGGTCTATATGTAAATTTATATCTTACTTTACCATTTTCTTTTTCACCACTTGATGGTTCATATATTCTGTTAGTTACTTTTAATAAACAGCTTGTATCAATAGTCCAAGTGCCAAACCATGCTTTATTTTTGTTTGTTGAATCTTTTTTTGCCTGCGTCTCAGATAATCTACTTAAGTTTTCTAATGTTACGTTTATGTTATACTTTTGTATATCTAATGGTATATAATATTTATTATTAATATTAGCATTATCATTAGATTCTGAATAACTCACTTTACCAGTTAGTTCTTTTAGATATGATTCTGGTAAAAAGAATGTACATGTTGTTATTAATTTATTGGCAGTAGTAAATGCTCCTGACTGAGTACATTTTTTAACAAGCCTTGAACTATCTAATCCAGTTATTGTTAATGTTATATTTTCTTCAAAGTCTGATAATGATTTTAATTTGTTTTGCATTGCTTCATCAATATCTTTTCTTTGAGCAGTAGTCAGTACTTTGTTAGTAGCATAATTCCAGCTAACTTCATTATAGTAGGTGATTCCATATTTTAGCCAGCCGCCATTATAACTATTGGCATTATAATTTTTATCTTCGTTTACCAAATTGGATTTAAATACATTTGATATATATCCTTTTTGTTCTATCTTTACTACTGCGCTAGTTCCATTGTTTCTTACTGTTAGCTCATTACAAGTTGACGACAAATTAGTCCAACTATTGCAACTCATTGTCTTGTTAGATGCCGGCTCTGATACAGCACATTTTTTATCATTCTTTACATTAATTTTAAATGATGTGTTACCTGTAGGTATTACCCAAGAAGACCATGCAACTTTTGGAGAACTTGAACCTGGTGGGCAAATTTCTCTGGTACCATCACTACCACTTATACCAGCAGTTCCTATCAAGAATCTTCCAGGGCCATATGTGTTATTGGGAAAACTGTTTTTTTGCGCTTCTAAATAACCATTTTGAAATCCGATGCTATTGCTTTTTGATACTATGCTATAAGTGGAGCCTACTGCTCCTATACATTCTTTTATTTCTTTACCATTTTCTGTTTCTAGATTTTCATTGCTTATCCAAGCAGTTGTTGCTATAAACTTTACTGTTTTTGAAAAACTTGTTTTATCTATTTGAATATAATCATTTCCACTATTACCTTTAAGCAAACCTTTTCTTATAAACAATGATTCATATGCAGCTGTCCTGTTTCCAGTCTTTTTTTGATAATCTGTATTTGTAGCGGCTATTTCAAAATAGACATCACTTTCTTCAGGGACATTAAGCCATTCTCCTTGACGAACGTTAAAGCTTATATCAAATCCTAAATCCTCATAGTAACAGTTACTACCATCTTTATTAGTATTACATTTGTTATCCCAAACTAATCCTACCGGAAATGTATATGTTGTTTCATTATATAATGTTTTGGCTTCATCTTTACTATTTAAATTGTAATACATTTGCTGATAAAAATTATATTTTTTCCCATTTACATTTTTTTGACCTTCAATCTCTTTTGTCTCTATTATGGTCTTTCTACCATTTTTCAAATAATAAGCTCTAATAAATATTCTTTGACCACCATTTGTAGATGTACTATTATCTGAAAATGTTACATTAAGTATTTTATCAGTTTCATTACCATTACTATCCATTTTATTAACTGTTACAAAGTTGTGAGTTTGATGTAAGAAAGCCCATCCTTTAAAATTAATTGTACCATCTGGGGTTATTTTAAGATCGGTTACATCATATCTTAATTCTCCTACTACTGCATTTACTTTTCCTATCATTAATACGAACAATATGATAGCTACAAAGATGTATCTTTTTCTCATTCTAATACACCTCTTTTCTTTCTCTTATTAACAATAATTATAATTATCAATATTATTAATACTACTGCTAAAACGGATACTATATACAGTTGATATTTAGTTATAAGTGATATAGCTTTGTCTAATATTTCTGTAAAATAATTACCTTTTTTTGGAGTATTATCTTCTGGCTTTATATCTTTTGCTTTTTTATATTCTTCTAGTTTTTTTACAAATGTTTCATAACTTGGCTGATATTCTAAGTATTTTGAACATAACGGAAATTCGTCGGTATTTATTCCTTCACACAATGGATCTAAAGAATATGAATTAAACTTTGGTAATTTAACACTTATATCCCCTATCTTTTCCTGGCAACTATTTGAATATATTGAAAATCTATATTTACCAGTAGCAATTTTATTTATAATTATTTTATTATCATTTACTTCTTTCCACTCTTCATTATAATCATCTATTCTAATATACATATCAGTACTGATATTACTAAATGTTAAATCAAACATATAGTCTACAATTACACCATCATCATTAGCATTGCTTCCTAAATGCTTATATGTGACTTTTACTTTATTTGCTTCCTCTTTTAATGTGTCAAGTTCTTCTTTGGTACAAGATGCTGATACTGATAAAGTACTTAATAAAAGCATTAAAAATGTAAATATTATATAACTTATTTTTTTCATATTTAATGCTCCCTTCTCACTACTCTACTATATATATAATAATATCATTTTTTGAATTAAAAAAAAAGTAGTTTTTGCTTTTTTTTATAAAAAGTGATATTATTATATTGGTGATTATAAAATGAAAAAGAAAAATTATTTAATTATTGGTGGCATTATACTAATAATGGCTATTATTGGATGTATTATTTGGTATAGCATACACATGGATAATAAAAACTTTATTAAGCTTAGTTATAATGACGTATTGGAAAAAGTGAATAATAATGAAAGCTTTATATTATGCGTATCCGCTAGTGAATGTGCTCATTGTAAGTCTTATAAACCTAAATTAAAGAAAATATCTAATGATTATAATATTAAAATATATTATACTGATGTTGATAAATTTAGCGATGAAGACTATACCGAATTTAAAAATAAATTTAGTTTTGATGGTGGTACTCCTACAACTATATTCTTTAAAGATGGTGAAGAAAAAACTACTGCCACTAGAATTGAAGGAGATATATCAATAGAAAGAACTATAGATAAATTTAAAAAGAATGGCTTTATTAAATAAGTCATTCTTTTTCTAAGTAATCTTCTCCTTTAAATGGATCACTTCTTAGTAAGTTATGAAACTTTTGCTGTCTTAAAGCTTCATAAGTTACTAATGCTACACAATTAGATAGATTCAAAGCTCTTATATTATCACTAGTTGGTATCCTATAACATCTATCTAAATTATTATATAATATTTCTTTGGGGATGCCTGTGCTTTCTTTTCCAAAGATTAAATAGTAATTTTTATTCTTATCACTAAAATCTATTTCATCATATGCTTTTGTACCATATCTAGTAAAATAATAGTATTCTCCTTCATTATTATTTTTAAAATCTTCATAGTCTAGGTATCTTCTATATTCTACTTTATCTATATAATTTACTCCACTTCTTTTAATTCTTTTTTCATCTAGGACAAAACCTAATGGCTCTATTAAATGTAACTTACTATTGGTGCCTGCACAAGTTCGCATTATATTTCCAGTGTTTTCTGGTATTTCTGGTTCGTATAAAACTATATTAATCATTATTTATTATTCCTTCTTCTATTAAGTATTCTTTTAATAATTTTATATTATAATTATTCTTTTTTACATTAAAGTAACTTATTATTTCACCATTTTTGTATATAATTATAGCTGGATAACTAATAGTTTTATTTTCTATCTTAAGTTTGTTTGTATCTTTATCTGTTAAATCTAAATAAAGTATTGTATTGTTTAGTGAATAATCATTAACTAATAGTTTTAATTTTTTTTCAAATTCTCTTATTTCTTTATTATTTAATTCTGAAACATAAATAACTGAATCTTTATTTTCTACAAGAAAGTTATCTAACTCATTATAATTAATTACTCGTAAATATTTATCCATTATTGGTGCTTTTAAATTATTTTCTTCATTACTACTATGCCAAATAAAGAAATATATTACCACTATTACTGTTAATATAAGAGTTATAGCAAGTAAAATATAGTTTTTAAATGGTATATTTCTATTTTTTTCCATAATTTGATACCTCCTTTTATATTGTAACAATTTATAATTGTTTTTTCAAGAAAATTATATGATTTTACATTTGTTTTATACATTTATTATGTTGATAACACATAGTTAATTTTTAGTTTACTTTTACGATAATGAATGTTATAATATTGGTGTTTTTGAGGTGAACTATGAAAGATAATTATAGTGTTATGTGCGAAGAAATCTTAAATAATTTGGATGGTAAAAAAAAGCTTTTACTTCATAGCTGCTGCGGTCCATGTAGTAGTTATGTTATTAGTTATCTTACTAATTATTTTGATATTACTATCTTGTATTATAATCCTAATATATATCCTTATGAAGAATATTTAAAAAGAAAAGAAGAACAAATTAAGCTTATTAAGGAAATTGATAAAACTAATAAAGTTGATATATTAGATTGTGATTATGATAATGATGCTTATGAAAAATTAATTAAAGGATTAGAAAAAGAACCTGAAAGAGGTAAAAGATGCCTAGTATGCTATAGGATGCGAATGGAAAAGACTGCTAAAATAGCTAAAGATAATAATTATGATTATTTTTGCACTACTTTATCTGTTAGCCCATATAAAAATTCTCTTTGGATCAATGAAATTGGTAAAGAACTTGAAGAAAAATATAAAGTTAAATGGCTATACTCTGACTTTAAGAAAAAAGATGGCTATAAAAAATCCATCTTGTTATCACAAAAATATAATCTATATAGACAAAATTACTGTGGATGTATATATTCAAAACCACAGTAATTTTTTTATTTCATGTTTTTAATTAAGAAATATGCTACTACTACCACTGTTATTGCTAGCACTAGGCATATTGTTCCAATGATAATATATTTTGTATTGGCATTTCCAGCACTACCTTTTCTAGCAACATTTGGTTGAAGATTTAATCCAGCATTATTTAAACTAGGATCTGAAACAACTGCTAGTTTTTCTGCTTGTGGATTAGGTTCATTTATAGTAGAATTACTTGGCATTACTGGAATAGTATTTGGCACTGGTTGAGTTGGTGCTTGAGGTGATGTATTAAATATTTGTTCAGCAGAAACTTGACGATTTGGAGTTATTGGTACGCTGGTAATAGGTGCTACTACTGGTTCAGCAGGGGCATTCGCTACAGGCTTAGTTACTTCCATTGTAGGAACTGACCAAGTTGGAATTGTTGGCGCTGGTTCTTCTACTTTGGTTACTAAATTTGCTTTAAAGAAATTTATTGCTTCCTCCACTAATAATTTGCTTGTTATTGCTATTGAGCAGTTACTATAATAGTTCTGTTCATTAAGCATTGGCATTTCTATTGATAACATAACTTTATTTTCATTAGTTAATTTATCAATCAATGATTTTGCTTCTATTCCTTTTTTAGCTTCATTTGGTGTTAATATAACAATGTTATATACAACTCCACTTAATTTGTTTTTTTCTTCAGAAGTAATATCATCTATAAAATATCTTCCTTCTGAATTTAAAGTTAATCTTGAAACAAATACTTGTTTATTACTTTCATTCTCATCAGTACAATAAATTAAATAGTCTTTGTTTTCTAAATTAAATTTTACTATAATTTCTGCTTCTTTTTTTATGCCATTGGCATTAAGTATAAACTTATTATTCATAATTTTTCCTCCATTAAACTATTTTCTATTCTGCTGTAAGTATATCATATTTTTTTAATAGTTACAAGTATTAAAGAAAAAATATTTTTGCTTTTTGTATTTTTTTAAGTCTTGATGTATGGCTTATATATAATGATTTTATTTTAAAACTTTGAAAATGTTTAAAATAACGCCTTAAGACATATGGCTTAAGGGGCAAAAAGAAAAAGAAGAAACTATTTTCTTCTAGCTCTTACTTTTGCTTGTTCTTGTACTACATCTTCTGAAAAAGTATCAAAAGCAAATCTATCTTGTATTTCTGTGTTTTCAACAATTCTTTTTAATTCGTTATAACTATAAGCACTATCAATATCATTAATAGTTATCATTTTTTTCCCTTGTACATTTGAATTAACAAGTACATTGGTATTTTCTATACCCCTATTAATTACTTCTTGATTTTTAACAAAATATCTATTTTTTTGCATATCTTTTAAAATTCTGTTACTTTTTGCTAATTCTGTAAACATAGGTATATTAGCTACTGTGGCTACTCCTAATCCAATAGCTATTTCCTCAATTGCTGATAAATTTAAAAGTTTGGTTGTAGCCACTAGTGATACTACAGCAAATGTTAACATTACAGATATACTTATTCCTCTTAATTTTAACACTTTATCCCTTTTTGCTTTACTTTTTGTTACTTGGTCAACCATTGTACTCTCTAGTATATTTTCATTCTTTTCAGTATTTGGAATGCTACGACTTTCACCATCAGCATAATTTACTGTTATAACTTCGTCATTTTTATCATAGTTTAAAACGAAATATTTTCTTTCTTCTTCAGTTAATGAATAATCTTTCATAATAGCCTTCGCTCCTTTCAAAGTGATACATATTTTAGCACAATTTGCTATTTTTGTCAAATATTTGTATGCTAATTATGAAATGATTGCTTTTATTTATTAATAGTAAAGGCCTCTAGCAATATATTATTATTAATATTTTTAGTATAAATTATTGTTCCATTACTTTTAAATACTCCTATTAGATCAGCAGCCCTAGTACTATAAGTAATTTCAATATTTGCAGTGTATTTATTATTTTTATATTCTACATTAGTAGCTTTAATCATAGATACATATACATTGTTACTACCTGATCTTCTATTTCTGTAGTAGACATATTCTTCGTCATAAGTTGTATTTCCTTTGTCTTGGTTTTTTAAATCAAAATTTTCACCAAAAAACTCTTTATAATATTTATTAAATGTATCATAATCTAGATAAGCTAATGTATAATCGTCCGTTGGTTCACCATCAATTTGAGTATTATCAAAACCACTTAAAACAGTAAATTTATTATTTTCATTCTTAGTAGATAATATGTATTCCATTGTAAATAACTGTCTATTAGTAGAATCTTTTAGAAAATTAGTATCGTAACTAATATTGTATTTAGTACCATTTTTAGTTTGATGATCAATTCCATCAGTAATAATAAGCCAACCTAATGGTGTTCCTATTTTAGCAAGTTCATCATCTAATAGTTTTATTTCTTCGGCTTTGTCAAAATTAATATTTTTCTCCTCTAAAAACTTATTGTAAACAATATAACCTGCTAATAAAAAACATATTACTCCCATGACAATACATATTATATTTGATTTTTTCACACTATCACCATTCCTGATATAAATATATCATAAAACATATAAAAAAAGAAGTTAATTTGTTTAACTTCTAAAGTTTTTGTTTTAACGTCAAGATTATTTGAATAATTTTAGTACTTCCTCACGATCATCAAAATGAGTTCTTTCGCCATTTTTTTCTTGGTATGTTTCATGACCCTTTCCTAATATTAAAATTATATCTCCTTCCATTGCGTTATCAATGGCATATTTAATTGCTTCTTTACGATCAGGTATTTTGATATACTTACCATTAGTTTTCTTTATACCAACTTCAATATCATTCATAATATCATTAACATCTTCATACCTAGAATTATCTTCAGTTATAATAGATAAATCGGCATATTTACCTGATACTTCACCCATATCATATCTTCGTTCTTTACTTCTGTTACCACCACAGCCAAATAAACTTACAATTCTTTTGGGATTATATTTTCGCATCGTTGTAAGAATACTTTCAGTAGATACTCCATTATGTGCATAATCAATAATAACGGTATATTTATTGCTGACTGGTACTATTTCTACTCTACCCCTTACTGCAACTTTTGCTAAAGCATTTTTTATACTGGCAATATTGCATCCAAGTAAACTGGTAGTAAGAATTGCACAGGCACTATTGTAGGCCGAAAACTCTCCTGGTGTATTTACTAAAAATTTATCATTTACAATACCACTGGTAGTCATTTCTAAACCAATAAAATGTTCTTTTCTAAGTAATTCTACTTTATCTATTACTAGGTTTGCTTCTTTGTTATGACCAAAAGTATAAATATTACATGTGCTATTTTTAATCATATTATTGTAATATGTATCATCTATATTAAAGATTCCATTTTTACACATTTTAAATAATAAACTTTTACAGTATATATATTCTTCCATATCTTTATGTTCATTTTCTCCAATATGATCTTCACTTAGGTTAGTAAATATTCCATAATCAAATGTCATACCATCTACTCTTCCTACTTTTAAAGCTTGTGAGGATACTTCCATTACTAGATATTCTACGCCATCATTTACCATTTCATTTAGATACTTTTGAATATCATAACTTTCAGGGGTTGTATTTACTGTACTATAATGTTTATCTTCAAAAAATACACCCATAGTACCTATAACTCCTACTTTTTTATTATCTTCTTCAAGAATATTTTTTATCATAAAGGAAGTTGTGGTTTTACCCTTAGTACCAGTAATAGCAATAGTAGTTAATTTACTACCAGGATTATTAAAATAGTTTATTGATACTTGTGATAATACTCTTCTTGTATTATTTACTTTTATAATAGTGATATCTTTTCTAGTAATATCTTTTTCTACAAGTACGGCTTTAGCTCCTTTTTCTATGGCACTATCTACATAGTCATGACCATCAAATGAAGAACCTACGAGACATATAAATAGGCAGCCTTCTTTTATTTTTCGAGAATCATAACAGATATCAGTTATCTCTATATCTGTATTACCATTAATAATACTATATTCTACTTTTTCTAATACTCTTTCTAATTTCATAATTGATTCACCTCTAACAATATTATATATTATTTTTTATATTTTGAAAAACAAAATAAATGATATTATCTATTTTTTATTCTTCTAAAACCTGGTATTTCTAATTGTCCCTCTATTTCACCGCTGGAAAGGTTAGCCTCATTTTCAATAGCCTCTAGTAATTCTCTGCTTTTCTTTTCTTTTTCTGTTTTCAAATGTATATATTCTTTTTTCTTTTCTAATATAGTTCTTCTTAATATTGATTCCTCATTAGTAACGATCTGTTTTCTTTCGACTAAATTTTTAAAAGTATTGTTATGTTTTTTCTTTAGGTTATTATTTTCTTTTTCTAATTCGCTATTTATTTGTTCTAAGTTATAGCTCTTTAAATCTTTTTGTATTTTTATATCTGATAATGCATTCCAAGTTATAGAGGCAATGCCTCCTAGTGAGGATAATAAAAAGATTATACTTGCTGGATTCTTTGAAACTACTGTTACAGTCGTACACAGAATAATAAACATGGTTATCATTATTTTTTGTTTTAACTTTTTCTTAGATAATTTTAAACTATTTATTTTATCTTGGAACATTTCTTTTTGCCTATTTAGATAGTTTATTCTATCTCTAATATTAAATGTATAATTATCAATTCTTATTTCTATTTTTTCTCTTTCTTTTTCATATTTTGTTATTATTTTACTAAGATAAAATATTTCATTATCTAAACTATTCATCATTAATATTATTTTCTTTATTTCTTTTATTTCTTCTTCCATATATATCACGATATATATAATATTATATTATTAATAATAAGTCAATTATAATTTAAACAATGAAGAACTTAGGCTTCATTGTTCCTCTTAAGAATACAAGCTTAAGAGGCAGTAAAAAAGGACTAATCTAAAATAGTCCCTTCGATTTTTAATTCATCTTGAAATTGCTCTTTAAATGCCACTAGTTCTTTAGCTATAACATCAGGATAAACAGCCTTAGTGGTCTTTATAGCATCATATATATTTTTAAAATTTATAGTTTTTCTATTTTCATATATAGCATTAGAAAAGCATTGTCTTAATATAACTAGAGCAATATCTGGATATCTTGATGATATTTCATATACTCTTTTAAATTCAGTTGTCATATTAACAATAAATTTCATTATTTTTTCATTAATAAAATCAGTATACGGAAGAATTACTCCCGTTTGCTTTTCTAACTTTGGTAATGTCTTAAGTAGTATCTGCACAGTCATTTCTTCAGTAGGTTCAGATACATCTACTTTTTCAAATCTTCTTAAGAAAGCTTTATCACGCATTATATATCTTTCATATTCATAAGTAGTCGTTGCTCCTATTATCTTGATACTTCCTCTACTTAAACCTTCTTTAAACATATTAGCTAAATCTAAAGTACCATTACCTATTAAAGTATGTATTTCATCAATGAAAAGAATTACTTTTTCTCTATTTTTTAATTCCTTTACTAGTTTTAGTACTCTATTTTCTTCACCATTACTATTAATTAACGCAGTGGTATTAACTCTATATATAGTGTAGCCTTGAAGAGCGTCTGGTACTTCATTTCTTTGAATACGATAAGCAAGTCCTTCAACAATAGCAGTTTTACCTATACCTGGTTTACCCACTAGAACGGCTGATTTTTCTGGTGTTAAAAGAACTAATATTAATTTTTTTATTTCGTCATCTCTAGCTACTGCTGGGTCTGTAATATATGTAACTTCGGTTAAGTTATCTGCAAAACGATCTAATATTGAATCCATAGTTATCCTCCTATTAATGCGAGAAATACTAAAACGGAAGCACTAATCATTATGCCACATAAAAACATAGCATCTAAAAATCCACCATTTGTTCTCTTACTATAATCATAGTACATTTTATATTTTCTACTCGTCATAATATCTCCCTTATTTTATTCTTTATTTCTTCATTATCAATATCTTTAATGATATCTTCAAGTAATTTTTTCTTTTTATATAAACCTAATTTTTCTTCATAGAAGTATAGTTTTTCTTCAGCAGTCTTAATATTTTTATGAATAGCATTTCTACTATAACCATCATTCTCACTTATCTCTCCTAGTGAAAGATTGTTAAAATAGTAATCTTCAAAATACATTCTTTGTTTATCTGTTAATAATTCACCATAATAATCATATAAGATTATTAAATAATTTCTTTCTTCCATATTAGTTTATCTTTACCATTGTATATATTACTTCAATTATGATAAGTAATACTCCAATTCCAAATAATGTGTATACTAGTTTTTTCTTTTTTTCGTCATCGATGTAATAGTAACAGATACAAAATAGAAATAATGCAAAAGAAATAAGTGCTGCTGGCATAAATACTTCGTTAGTGATAGCTAAAATTAATAGTACTAAAAATATTACTCCTACGACTAGAGTTATTATAAACTCAGTCTTTTTTAACTTTACAGAGTCAAGTACTTTGTACCTTTCTTCTTTCTTTGGTTTAATATTTTTTTTACTAACTTCTTTTTTCATATTATCAATCCCTTTCTATAAATCTTTAAATAAGCCATAGATATATTTTTCAATATCAAATGGTTCTAAATCATTAGTACCTTCTCCTAGTCCAACAAATTTTACTGGTATATCTACTTCTTCTTTAATAGCAAGAACTATTCCACCTTTAGCACTTCCATCTAGTTTAGTTAGAATGATTCCACTGACATCAGTTACTTCTTTAAAGGCTTTGGCCTGCTGGATACCATTTTGTCCGGTAGTAGCATCTACAACTAGTAATACTTCATGAGGAGCTTCTGGTATCATTTTCTTTATTACTTTATTCATTTTTGATAGTTCATTCATCAGATTAACTTTATTTTGTAATCTACCGGCGGTATCTATAAGAACAACATCATACTCACCTTTAATTGCCGTATCTATTCCATCATAGACAGCTGCTGATGGGTCTTTACTACTTGTAGTAACTACTGGTACATCTATTCTTTTACCCCATTCCACTAATTGTTCGGTAGCACCCGCTCTAAAGGTATCACCTGCTACTAGAAGAACTTTCTTACCAGCATTTTTCATTCTATTTGCTATTTTTCCAATACTTGTTGTTTTACCAACACCATTTACTCCTACAAAAAGAAGAACTGTTGGACCTTCCTCACTATATTTTATCTTAGTATTTAGTACTTTGTTATCCACATACATAATAAGCATTTCATCAACGATTATTTCTTTTAGTGTATCAGTATCTTTAATATTTTCTTCTTTAGCTCTCTTCTTTAGCTTATCAACAAACTTAACAACGGTATTTATTCCAATATCCGCCATTATAAGAATATCTTCTAACTCTTCAAAATAATCCTCGCCAATATTTTTATATTTCTTTGATAAATCACTTATCTTAGTAGAAAACTCTTTTCTTGTTTTAGTAAGTGCTTCATCATACTTAACAGCATCTTTATCTTTGCTAAAGACGCTTTTTATTTTATTAAATAAACCCATAATAAACCTCCTTATAATGTTCTCTTTCTATTTTTTCCTCTTTCTACAACATTAGTATATTCTGATAGAATATCATTTTTTAGATACAAATCACTATCATTAATACTTTTTAGTCTAGCGGACTTTATTTCATAATCATCAAGTATAGTCATATCTAGTGGTATTATGTAGCCACATCTCGGACACATAGTATAGAACTGTTCTTTGTCCTCTCCAAAATAATCTGTATAAGAAATTTGATAGATTTGATTAGGAGATAATTCAAAATTAAATCCACATCCGTGCTTTACTCTTCTATCAAATTCAAAATTGTCACTATCTTTACAATTAATATCCATAACCTTACTTCCTTACTTCTAAAGTATAACATTTTTAAATAAAATTGTAAATAAAAAAGAAACTATTTTGCTTCTTCTTGGGCTCTAGTTTCTCTTATTACTGTAACTTTAATAGTTCCAGGATATTTTAACTCGTTTTCTATTTTTTCTTTTATTTCTCTAGCTATTTGATGAGCTGTTAAATCATCTACTTCATCAGGTTTAACCATTACTCTAAGTTCTCTTCCTGCTTGAATAGCATAGGCTTTTTCTACGCCTTGCATCTTGTTACCAATTTCTTCAAGCTGCTCTAATCTTTGAACATAGTTTTCACTAGAGTCATTTCTAGCTCCAGGACGTGATGCTGATACAGCGTCTGCTATCGCAACAATTGAAGCTATAATACTAGTAGGAGCTACTTCTCCATGGTGGGAAGCAATCGCATTTATAACAACTTCATCTTCACCATATTTCTTAGCTAAATCTACACCTATTTTAACATGAGAACCTTCCATCTCAAAATCAATTGCTTTACCTATATCATGTAATAGTCCAGCTCTCTTAGCAAGATTTACATTTTCTCCTAGTTCACTAGCCATAATACCCGCTAGGTTAGCTACTTCCATTGAATGAGTTAAAGCATTTTGTCCATAACTACTTCTAAAATGTAGTTTACCTACTATTTCAACTAATTCAGGATCCATTTTTGATAGCCCTAATTCGTATAGAGCATTTTTACCATACTCTTTTATAGTTTGCTTAACATCTGCACAAGTCTTAGCATATAATTCTTCTATTCTAGCAGGATGAATTCTTCCATCTTTAATTAATGTCTCTAATGTAAGCCTTGCTATCTCTCTTCTTAAAGGATCAAAACTAGATATTACAATAGCTTCTGGAGTATCATCAATAATTAAGTCAACTCCGGTTACTGATTCTATAGTTCTAATATTTCTTCCTTCTCTACCAATTAATCTACCTTTCATTTCATCATTAGGTAGCGTTATAACTGATACTGTCTGCTCACTTGTAATATCTGCTGCATATTTTTGCATAGTACCCACAAGTAATTCTTTGGCTCTTTCGTCAACTTCTAGTTTGGCTTCGGATTCCATTTCTTTAATGTACGCTGCTATTTCTTTTGACATTTTAGTCTCAACCATTTTCATAACTGCGTCACGAGCCTGTTCTTTTGTATATTTGCTTATTCTTTCTAATTCTTCAAGTTCTTTTCTTTTTGTTTCTTCCATTTCTTCTTTAATTTCTTGAATTTTTTGTTGTTTATCAAGTAAATTATTTTCTCTTTCTTCAAGAGCAGTTTCTCTATTTTGAAGGGCAGTATCCCTTCTGTCAATATTATTTTCTCTTTGAAGAAGCCTATCTTCCTGCTGCTTTACTTCACTTTTCTTTTCTTTAATTTCTTTATCAGCTTCTAATTTTAATTTATGAATTTCTTCTTTTGTTTCAAATAAAGAATCTCTTTTAATTTTTTCAGCTTCTTTTTTAGCTTTATCTATTATAGTATCGGCTTTATTACCATCTTTTTTATTTTTTAAAAAATTAAATAAAATTACTAAAGCAAGTCCTATTCCCAATCCAAGAACAAATAACAAAATGGAGAGAACAGTTTTGTCCATATATATACCTCCATTCTTAATATATTTTATAGAAAAAATCATTAAATATTAATTTAAACTATACAAGTTAATTTTATCTTAGATTTTTTCTCTTGTCAAGTGCTTTTATCAAAAGAGAAATGGCCCTTGATATATGTTTAAATATTTATACTAAAATATATTTAAATATATAGTTACTGCTTATATATAATAAATGCACTGACATATTAAATTAAGACTCTTTAAATGAGGCTTAATTTAACACTCATAAGACTTACATAGTAAGGCTTGGAGTGAACGCAAGAAAAAACTTACCACTTAAGGTAAGTATTTATTCTTCTAGTAACTTTTTAGCAGTTCTAACCATTTGTGCTGAATATCCCATTTCATTATCATACCAAGCAATAATTTTAACTAATTGTTTACCATCTACTTCAAGTACTTTTGTTAATGATAAATCCACTACGGCTCCATAAGTAGAACTAATTATATCAGAGGATACTATTGGATCAAAAGTACCTTTAATAGTTTCACTTTCATTATTTAAAAACATGCTATTTATTTCATCTTCAGTAGTCTTTTCTTCTAATTCTAATGATAAATCTATTAATGAACCATCTGATACTGGTACTCTAATTGCTCCTCCTGATAGTTTACCCTCAAGGCTTGGTATAACTTTTCCAATAGCAGTAGCGGCTCCTGTTGAAGTTGGAACAATATTCATAGCACATGCTCTTCCTCTTCTGGAATGACTACCTTTCTTATGACTTACATCTAGTGTTACTTGATCGTTAGTATAAGCATGAATTGTAGTCATAAAGCCTTTTATGATACCAAAGTTATCATCTACTAATTTTAGTACGGGTGCAAGACAGTTAGTAGTACATGAAGCTGCACTTACTATTTTATCACTATCATCTAAGATATCATCATTTACATTATAGACAACAGTCTTTACATTTCCTTTACATGGAGCACTTACTAGTACTTTTTTAGCACCTGCAGTAATATGCTTCATAGCATCTTCTTCTTTAGTAAATTTTCCAGTACATTCAAACACTAAATCTATTCCTAGTTCTTTCCAAGGTAAATTTGTTGGATCTATTTCTTTGTATACTCTTACTTTTTTACCCTCTATTATAATGTTTTCTTCATCATAAGTTATTTCTTTATTATAATTACGATGATTTGTATCATACTTAAGAAGATAAGCTAATTCTTCTGGTGTACTTAAGTCATTAATAGCTACTACATCAAAATAATTATCTTCTTCCATTAATCTAAATACTAGTCTTCCTATTCTTCCAAAACCATTAATTGCTATTTTCATAATCTTCTCCTCTTTCTTAGTCATTAGCATAATTATCAAAGTATCCTTGTATTAATATTACTGGTGTTCCTTTATCTCCTGAGCCACTGGTAAGGTCGCATAATGAACCCACTAGGTCTACTATTCTTCTTGGGGTTGTTCCTAAACTCTTGTTTTGGCCTACTAGATTTGATTCTTTTTTCTTTATCTCTTCTTTCATGGCTTCGTTAAGAGCATCGCCTCTTAGATTTGCTAAAGTATTATCAGATACATATTTTAGTTTTATCTCATTGGGAGTACCTTTTAATCCTTCTGTGTATGCTGGTGATACTACAGGATCCGCTAATTCCCATATTTTACCTACTGGATCTTTAAATGCACCATCACCATATATTAATACTTCTACTTTTTTACCTGTTTTTTCAAATATTCTTTTTTGAATACCTAAAACTAAATCTAAGCCATCTTTAGGAAATAGTTTTAATTTTTCATCAGTACTCTTGTTTGAACCTAGTAGTCCATATTCAGCATTGTAACCGCTACTATGGATACTATGAGTCATTATGTTATCTAATCCTAGTATAATATTAGCTTCTTTTAATGACATCTTAGTTCTTTCTCTAGTATGGATATCACAGGCTAGAACATCTTTAGTATATTTTAATATTTCTTTGGGATTATTAGAAAAAATGAATTCTATTTTACAATTTTCTTTTTCACATATTTCAGTATATACATCTATATAATTTACTCCGGTGAACTCATGAACGATACCCCTAAAATATTCATTATACTTCTCAATACCAAACGAATCACTATATGGATTAATATTATATTTATCTAATAAGTCTTCACTAAATAAATGATTACCTACTTCATCTGCTGGATAAGAAAGTAACATATATATCTTATCTACTCCTCTGGCAATACCTTTTAGTATCATAGAAAATCTATTTCTACTTAATATTGGAAATACTAGACCAACTTCTTTATTTGGAAATTTACTTTTTATATCTTCCGCTATATCATCTACTGTGACATAGTTACCACTGGCAATACCGACAACTGCTTCAGTTACTCCAATTATATCACGGTCGCGTATTTTAAAGTTTTCACTTTCACTGGCTCTAAGGACTGAATTTACAACAATCTCTTCGAGATTATCTCCTTCTTTAATTATTCCTGTTCTTATACCTCTCGCGGTAGTTCCTACATATCTCATGTCTATCACTCTCCTAATATAATTATATATTATATAAAATTAAATTAAAAGAATTTTTACTATTACTTGACACTTTTTTTGTCATAAATTATGTTATTTATACCACTTGATAGTACTAGTGATAATTTATCTATTTGGAAATCTATTTCTTTTGGAGTTACAATAAAATTATAGTTAAGTGAATTTAGTACCTCCTCAATTAAACTTATCCTATCGGTATCGGATAGTTCTCCTATTAAACCTAGTACTTCTTTCTTCTCTTCAATACTTAGATTTTTATCTTTTATTTTATCTAAATAGTTATATCTATTAAATACTAGTTTATTTTTTGATGAATTGTCTTTGATATAAGAGATATGTTTGAATAAATAATTTATTGTATCATATACAATAATGGAAGAGCCTACTACTGTGGGAATACCTATGGCAATAACTGGTATACCAATGGTATCATTACTTATCTCTTTGCGCATATTACCTATGCCACTTCCTGGATGGATACCTGTATCAGTTATTTGAATACTTTTATTTATTCTACTTATTGTAGAGGCCGCTAGGGCATCTATTACTATGATAAGACTTGGTTTTATTTTTTTTGCTATTGACGATATTATATCTTGCGTTTCAATACCTGTGTCTGCCATTACACCTGGAGCCATTTTGGATATTTTTAAAATATTTTCTTCTGGGCTTTCAAGAAGAAATAGATGCCTTGTTACAATAATATTTTCAAGTGCTTTTGGACCTAGACTATCTGGAGTACTCTTGGCATTACCTAGACCCACAATTAGTATAGAAGATTTATCATAGTCTGATAAAATAGTTTTTAGTTCATCTTCAAATACTTTGGTTACTTTCTCTCTATTAGTGGTATCTGTAACATCTGCAAATTCGATAGTAATATAGTTACCTTTTTTCTTATTTAATATTTTACTTGTCTCTTCATCAACATTTACTTTTGTTACTTTAATATCATCAATATTATAGGTATCACTTTTAATACTTAAACTACTATTTTCTATGGTATCTAATACTAAATCAGTATGTATATCATACTTTTTTAGGTCAATTTCATGATTCATTGTTATCACCAGTAATATTTTTTACAAAAAGTACCGAAAATATTTGCTTTTTTAGCATTTTTTTGGTAAAATTATAATTAGTTTTGGGAGGAGATGAAATTTATGGCAAACGTTAAAAATGCAAAGAAGAAAATTAAGCAAATTAACAAAGTAACTTTAGCAAACCAACAACTAAAATCTACTGTTAAAAACGCTATTAAAGAAACTGATAAAGCAGTAGTCGCTGGTAACAAAGAAAGAGCTGAAGATAGATTAAAATTAGCTATCAAATCTTTAGACAACGCTAAAGTAAAAGGTTTAGTACATAAAAATAAAGTTGATAGAGAAAAATCTAGATTAACTAAAAAAGTAAATACTATGGAAGTAAAGTAATTACTTCTTTTTTTATGCAATAAAATAAATACTTCAATTTGAAGACCTTAGGCTTCAAATTGCCTCGGAAGACTACAGGCTTACGAGAAATATAAAAAGAAAGAGAATTAAATCTCTTCCTATATCATATTTTCTAGGTTATCTATAGCTTTTGTTTTAGCAGAATTCATTTTTCTAGCTAACTTCTTAATATTACCATTTTTAATGTTTTGATATAGAGCGGCACTACCTACTCCTATACCCATACCCATTAAAGCCATACCTACTTTGGATTTCATTATTTTATCACCCCTTTAAAATATGACAGGTATTTAAGTATTATTAAATACCAATAATATTATTGACTAAATTATTATAATTATACTAGATATTGTATTTATTTATTATTAAATCTTTTAGGGTGGTTTTTCTATTATCTACATAGTCATTGTTTATACCATAGATAAAGGAGTTTGGCTCTCCAACAATGATGAGACTTTTTTTAGCTCTAGTAACTCCAGTGTAGACTAGTTTGTTGTATAGCATTCTTTTAAAGTTTGAAGTTATTGGCATGATAACCGTATCGAATTCACTACCTTGGGCTTTATGAATACTAATGGCATATCCATGTCTAAAGTTAATAAATTTATCAGGGGTGTATTCTACGATATTGCCATCATAATTTATATTTATTTGATTTGGTATTTTTTTACCATCTGATACAATGATTTCTTCGATATATCCAATATCACCATTGTAGACATTGTTGTCGGGGTCATTAACTAGTTGAAGGACTTTGTCGTATTCTCTATAGATGACATCTTTGAAGACTATTTCTTTTTTGTTTTTGGCTTTGGGATTAAATAACTCCTGGAGCATGATATTTAGGCTATCTATGCCATTTATGCTCTTGTACATCGGAGCTAGTACTTGGATATCCATATCGGAATAACCTTTTTTGATAGCTTTGGTTACTACTTCTTTGATGTAGGATAAGGTATTATCATTGTCACTATTTATGAATAGGTAATCATCTTTTTTTATGAATAAGTCTTCGCTAATGTTTTTGCTTTTTATGTCATAAGCTAGATTTAATATATATGAGCCTTCAGTTTGACGATATATTTTGTTTAGACTTATTACTGGAAGGCAGTCGCTATCTATTAAATCTTTTAGTATTTGACCTTCGCTAACACTTGGAAGCTGATAGTAGTCTCCGACGAGGATAAGATGGATAGCTCTCTTTGTTCCTTTTAGAAGGGCTTCCATAAGAAGAGTATCAATCATACTTACCTCATCTACGATGATGTATTTTTCTTTATTGGGATTATATTCATCTGTGGCAAAGGTGTTGGTATCTTTATCCCAGCCTAGATATTTATGTATGGTATAGGCGGGAAGATTTGTTGTTTCCATCATTTTTTTGGCCGCTCGTCCAGTGGGAGCAAGGAGTGCTATATCGGTGTCGTGAGCTTTCTTACTATCCATGATGATACTGACAATGGCTTTGATTATGGTTGTTTTTCCTGTACCTGGTCCTCCAGTGATGATGGTGATGTTATTGTTTACACCACTTTCGATGGCCTTTAGCTGGATATCATCATATGTTATTTTATTAAATTTATCGTTATCAATATATTTCATTATACTGGTATTTGTTATAATTGGCATATCGTTTAGGAAGCAGATTCTTTCACAGATGTATTTTTCGGCTTCGTAAAAATGTTTTAGATAATATCTTTTTTCTTCTATAACTATTTTGCCTTCGCGGACTAACTGCAAAATTAGGTAATCAAACTTTTCTGGGGTAATGCTGACATAGTTTGATAGATTAAATGATATTTCTTCTTCGGTTAGATATGTGTCACCATTGTTAAAGCAAAGATTTTTCATGACATATATTATTAGTGCTTTTACCCTGCGGTCATCCTCCTCTTCAATACCCATTCCTATGGCTATTTCATCTATTTTGGTAAAAGGCATTTCATCTGTTTCGATTAGTTCATATATATTAGTATTTACTGTATCTAATATTTTATTATTGTATTTGTTTAAAAAACTTAGGGACTCTTTCATTTCAAAGCCTAACTTGGTTAGTTCTATTACAACACTGGATGTATCTTGATAGTCTTTTAGGACTTCATATATTTTGTCTATTTTTTTATCTGTTAGTCTTGGTATTCCTACGAGGCAAGATTTATCTTCGAGTATTTTGTTTATGACATCTTCTTTTAGAGTAGCTACTATTTTTTCTGCTGTTTTTTCGCCGATGGGAAATATATCACTTGATAGGAATGTTATTAGTTCTTCTTCTTTGGTAGGAACATTTACGTTAAAACTATTTACATTCATTTGAAGGCCGTATTTAGGGTGATTGGCTACTTCTCCATATAATATATATTCTTTTTTATCGCTAAGTCTTGGAAGAGTTCCAGTAATATTTATTACATCTCCTTCTTCAAACTCGGAAAATGTACTTTCTTTTACCTTGAATAGTCCTACCATGTAGCTATTTATTTCATTACGATATATTTCTTTATATAGCATTCCTTTGACAAAATTTTCTTCCATTTGATACATCCTTTCTTCTTAATAATTATATCAATTTGGGAAGGTAAAGTAAATAAAAAAGAATGGTTATTAATAAAAAAAACTCTAGAGAAATCAATCATATTCGTGAAATGAAAAAGAACTATCATTTACTTTTTTGATAGTTCATTATTAATTTACTAGTTTTATACAAATAATCAATCATTTTGTTTATTTTTATACATATTTTATATTCGTCATTTTCTAACTCTATCTTACTAGGAATAGCTAGCTGGCTGAATAATAGTAGTCTTTCTTCCTCTTTTAATGGATAACTACTCTCGTAATAATGAAATAGGTCGTCAAAATCTAATTCTAGATAGTGATTCTTATAGAAGGACAATAAATCATATATTGGACTATCTATTTTACTTTTATTCCAACTAATAAGGTAGGGCTTCTCACTTTTTATATAATGATCGAGAGTGATGTTGTTGTGAATATTGACCACTCGCTCATTTTTGCTATCTTCTACTTTTTTATACCAGGCTTCTATTTTGTCTCGGGAATAATAGATGCTTTCAAATATTATATTTATATTTCTAGCTATTAAATATGATGATGGTGACATATATACTTCTTTTTCTATTGATGTGATTAGATCTGTGTAATAGTTATTTAGGTAGTCTAAGTTGTTTATAGTGGTTTCGTATATTTCTTTGTTGTGGTCGATGTCTACTTCTCTATAAAAGGTGGTTTTGCTATGAAGGAGACTAAGAAGATATATTAGGTCCATAGCTTTTTGTTCTTTTGGTTCATAACTATTTTTGATGTATGGATATAGTTCGTATTTTTTATCAAGAGCAACTGGTTCGGGAAAATAGTCAAAGGAACGGGATTTTAAATAGCTATATGTTCTTTCTATATCATCTTTTTTTCTTTCTTTAACTACGAATTTGTCATCTATTATTTTGGCATTTGATAGAATGGTAATTTTATTTATGGGAATGTTATACTTAGTAAGTATTTCACGTAGATTGTTATTCACCTTTTTTGGGAATTATTACTTTTTCTCCTGGTTTAATATTGTTTATGTCGTTATAGTTTTCGAAGTCTTCTTTGGATATTTCATACTTAGTAAGTATCTTCTCGATGGTATCTTCTTCTTTTACAATGTAGACATAATAAGTTGCGTAAGTCTCTGTGCTATCTAGATTTGAAAATAAGTCTGTTTCAATATTTACTGATTCCTCTCTTGATTCTTCTTTTGTATTTACTTTCGGTGATTTTGTTTCTTCATTTTTATTCTGAACCAATGTATCTTCTGGGACATTAATTGGCACACTTGGTGTTCTTAACTCTTCTTCTGGTAATTCTTCTTGGACATTAAGCATCTCTTCTGGTTCGTCTTTTGCTGGCTCTTCTGGTAAATATTCTGCTTCAATGAATAAATCTATATTTACTTTTAGAGTATCTTCATTAATTACATCATAATAAAAGTCTTCAATATCAGCATTAACTGTACTTATGTCATATCTAGGATCTAAAGTAATGTCAAATGGTAAATCGAAGGAAAATTTTTCTCTACTAATAGAGCCTTCGTTCATTTTATAGTCTCCTGTTATGTGGAAAACTCCAGATACTACTTTTTCTTCGGTTACTTCTAAGTCCCTTTCTAGCGATATAGAAGTAATTTCACTAACTTTTGTTTTAAATGGTAATTCTTTTTTGAATGGTATTATCTGTTTCATAATCACTCTTCCTTTCAATAAAGAATATGTTAAAATTTATAAATTATGAAAAAAATAGTTCTTTTTTTTATTATTTAATGTTATACTTATTTAAGAGGAGGTAAATTATGGAATTAAATGGTTTATTAGGAAGTAATGATAGTTTTTCTAGTAATTTCGGAGGTGTAGCTGCCGCTGGGGTATGGATGATTGTTTCAGTTGTACTTGCTATAATTGGAGGTATTGTTTTATACTTTGTTGTCTTCACAAAACAAAATGATCATAAGTTTACTGGCACTATGGCTTGGGTGTATGATTTCTTCACATTTAAAAAAATGTTGTTAGAAACTTTGCTTAAGATATTATATATGATTGTAGCTATATATATTACATTGTCTTCATTCTCATTAATATCTATAAGTTTTATTGGTTTCTTACTTCAATTAACATTGGGAAATCTACTTGCAAGAATCGGATTTGAATTTTCATTATTATTATTAACAATCTGCAAGAACACTACTGAAATTAACGATAAGTTATCTAAAGGTAAAAAAGAAATAAAAGAAGTAAAAGAAGATAAAAAAGAAGAAAAGAAAGATAAAGAATAAAAATAAATTATCTTTCTTTTTTATTCGCTATTTGAATTTAATTTGCGAACTTTTGTTAAAGTTTCTTTGTTTACTTTTTGATTTTCTATCAATGTATTTTTCATTAGGTATACTTTTTGCCTGCTGTTAAGAATATCATCCTCTAGTAATTCTATTTTTTTATATGCTTCAGTATATTCAGGAAGATTATATTTTAAAAATTTATCTTTAAATTCACACTTTAAATTTTCAATGTCTTGAAGTGCTAAATCTATGTTTTTTTCTACTGAACTTATGCTACAAATTTTACTATTTAATTCTGAATAATAGTTTTCAAATGAATAAACTATTTTTTCTTGTTTTTCATAATGTAAGCTGTGATACATGCTTCCTACTAGTTTTCTTGTAGCATATGTTTTGACGGCTATTCCAGGAAGAAGACCACGTAAAGGTGTTAATGAAAGAAGACCTATATATTTTAATGATGTTGATAGTAATTGATTTAATCCATGTAATTTATACCTTGTATATTTTTCTTTTGTTATTGTACCAACTTTTAATGATAATTCATCTATATATTTTTGGTTTGATTTTAGAATATCATTGCATTTATTGTTGACTTCGTCTAAATCTAGCATTTTTTCTTTAGCATTTTTATATCTTATGTCTCTTTCTGATAATTCTTTTTCTCTTGCCTTTGTTTCTACTTCGAGTTTTTTTGTTTTTATATTTAATTCTTCTAATTTAATTGTTATATTTTTATATCCATCAAGTAATTTAATATCATTTGACAATTTGCTTTCTTCAATATCAGCAATTGTATCTTTATACTTTATTATACTATCTACTAGTTTTTCATCTTTTATGAGCTGTGGCTCTGTTAATAACCTCTTTTCTATATTATCAAACTCCACATTAATAGTATTTAATTTTTCTTCTAGCGATTCTACTTCTTTTCTTATAGCTGTTGCTTTATTTAAAAGATTTTTATCATTACCATATTTTTTTATTAAGTAGGCTTCGCTTTCTATTAAATCACATTGATTATTTAATTTATTAATATTCTTTTTTATTTTTAATATTATTGCAGCCTCCATATTATTTTGCATATTTACAGTATGTAGTGTATCATCTTCTGGAGCTATGGGATAATTATTTTTTAACTTTATTTCTTTTTCTATAACTGTTTGATTATTACTCTTTGATGCTACATTTTTTTTAATTGTCTTTTCTTCTAAAGTTGGTTTTTTATAATGATTTATGTTATCTACATTGTTCTGTTTTAATGAAATGTCTGTTGTATCAACATCATTTAAGCTGTTGTTTTTATTAGATACATTATTGTGATCATTATTAGAAAAGTAATCTATAATGTTCTTAATGTAACCAAAAAAAATTAATGGTGAAAATAAAATGATTTTAAATATATTTTCATCTTCTTTTTGTTTATCTAAATGTGCTTTTTGCTTTTTTTCTTTTTCTTTCTTTTTTTTATAAAGAAATGAAAATTTTCTCTCTTTAAATCTCTCTCTAATATTAAAGGCCATATACAATCACCATAAATATAATAGCACATATTTAATTAATTTTAAATATTATAATTTATTAAATAACAAAAAGTCCAATTACTTATGTTTAAAGTAATTGGACATAAAAAAATATTGGCAACGACCTATTTTAGCTTTTAT
>CAKOMD010000005.1:0-68144 GCA_934096555.1 uncultured Bacilli bacterium
TGGGGCGTTAGGGATTCGAACCCTAGACCCACTGATTAAGAGTCAGTTGCTCTACCAACTGAGCTAACGCCCCAACAATGTGTCAATAACCTGAACACATTCAATATTATACCATATATTTTTAATTTGTAAATAAATAAAACAAAATTTATTGAAAAAAATAACTCTTTATGATATTATCTAAGTATAAGGAAGGTAAAATGTATGAAAAATGAATTAAAATTAAAGCAGGAAGATAAAAATTTAGTAATGCTTTGTATTTACATAGGACTTGCGGGTACTCTTACAATATTGGCAATATACTTTTTAACCAAATATGTATTTTAGAGAGAAATCTCTATTTTTTATTGCCTATTTTAAATATTTATCATTTGCTTATATATAATAGATGCGTTAAGCATTTAAATTAAGACACTTTTAAGTGGCTTAATTTAACACTCTAAGGCATTAGGCATAGAGTGAAATAGAATAGTATTTTATTTTATAAATTATAGTAATAAAATTGACTTTTAAATATGTATTTGCTATAATTTATATGATAGGTAATGGTGATAAAATGAAAAAAATTGGAGACAAAAGTTTTTGGCTAATTCTAAGCCTAAGTATAGTAACTTTAATAATCTTAACAGTAGGAGTAATATTTTTAACAAGAAAATCCTCTAAAGAATTTTATAGTGCAGGATACATTATAAATAGTACTGCCACCAAAAGCGACAAATATTACTTTAACGATAATACAGTCTATAAAGAAAATGTATTTAATGAATATACATTCAAAGATGTAGACAACAAAGAAGTAACCACTAGCAAAGAAAACTTCATTCACTATTTAGATGAATCATTATCATTTATGAAAAATGGAGTAATTCTAGATTTAGATAACTTTAATCAAAAACTAGTACCATACTATAATGTTACAGATAAAGTAATCCTAAAATATAGTAATGGCGGTTATATAGTAGAAACAGCAGATAAAACTTTAATATTTGGAAATCTACTAGGCAGAATAACAGATAATAAGTATATAGTTATTGGTAACGATATAAGAATAAAACTAGCAGGTAACGAAGAACCAGTAAAAGGAAAATACTTTGAACTATTATTTGTTGAAGATGGTATTGTCAAAGTAGAAAACAATGAAGGAAGTTATCAAACCACTACCGAGGGAACAACAATCTTTGTTGGAGATAAAATAAAAATAGAATTAGGTAGCAAAAAAGTCTTCTATGACGAAGAAGAAAAACTAACTCTTGATGAAATGACTATTGATGGTAATGAAAACATTAATTTAGATACATCAAAAGTAAAAGATAATAAAGATGGAAATGGTACAGATAACAATCCACCTAATGATAACAATAATCTTAATAAAAATGATAATCCAGGAAATAATACCGACAATCCTAGTGGTAATACTGGTAATGGCACAGATGGTAAAAATAACAACACCGCTGAAATAAGAAAAGAAGTATCAGTAGACTTAGTAAAAGCACTATTAGATATCAATAGTCTAAATGCCACAATTCAAGTTATTGACACAGCAAATCAAATAAAAGGGAACTTAATTTTAACATTATATGATGTAGATAATGCTAAAACAGTATACACAAAAATATTACTAACATCATCAGATATTCAAGAAGTAGCAGTTACCTCACTATCACCAAATACTAACTATTATATGTCAATAAAAGATTCAGATAACTATGAATACTTATCAAGAAACTTTAGAACAGATAACTTAGAATTAAGTTTAAAAAGAGAAATGGTAACTACAAACTCAGTGACATATTCCGTAGATTTTAGCAGTGATGATAATATAAAATCAGCTAAAGTATCATTATACGATAGTAGCGACAAACTAGACAAACTAATAAATAGTCATACATTTATAAGTGAAGAAAATGAAAGTTTTGAATTCACAGGATTAACAAAAAATACTTCTTATAAAGTAGTTTTAGATGAAGTATTATTCAAAAATACCAATTATTCAAAAGTATATACCATAAACACCTCAGTTCAAACCTTAAAAGAGAAACCATCACTTGGAGCAGTAAATGTAAAAGCAAACGAAGAAAGCAAAACATTTGAACTTTCAATGGAAAAACCAGTTGACGAAGATGAAAGTATCTCAAATTATATTTATAAAATATATGATTTAGATACTATAACTGAAGAAAATGTAGATACATTAACCCCAGTATACACATTTAGTACAGTAAATTTAAAAAATGAAATATTAAAATTAGGTGAAAACAATTTGACCTCAAACAAAAATTATGTTTATAAAGTAACAGTAAGATACTATGATAATTATAAAGAAAATGAAATAGATTCAGTATTAAGTAGTCCATTCATTATTGCCGGTTTACCTTCAGTAACTTTTGAAGAGAAAGAAGTAGACTTTAACTCAATACATTTATTACTAACATTAAAAGATGAAGGCTGCACAATACCAGGAAGAAACTGCTACCAAGGAGATCCTTCTGATACAAGTGATATCTACATAACTTATAAAGGAGCCAATGACAAAGAAAGCAAATACATAAACAACATTACATTCGATCCAGAAACATTAACTTATGATTTAAGAGTATCAGGATTAACAGAAAATAAAGATTATAAGTTTGAAGTATGGGGAAATTATGATTTATACAATGGCAAAGGATTACAAGTAAATAAACCATTAGGATCTGCAATAATAACTACCGCCGGTATAGAAAATCTTACTATGTCAGAATGGACTCTAAATAACTATTCTAATGAGTTACCAATATCAGTAAATACAAAATTAACTGTAACCAAACCAAGTAGTACAATAATCGATAAACTAGACTCCTTCAAAATAAAACTTTATAAAGGCAGTGAAACTAAAGAAGAAAATCTTTTAGGTAGCCGTGATATTGAGGGAAACAACAACATCAAATCAAATTATTACAATAAATCATTCAATATTAATTCAAGTCAGTTCGGTATAACAGATATAAATAATCTAAGAGAAGTATCTGGTGGAAAACTAAGCAGATACTACACTATTGAAGTAACTGAAGCATATGATGCAGACGAAACAAACAAATTCAAGATTCAAGATAATGTCTTCATATATGAGATACCAGCAATACTTTTATTAGAAGAAGAAGTATCATCTCCTGAAGTAATAGTGGAAGAAATAACTAAAAAACAAGCCCTATCAGGCGAATATGGTGATTTTAAAGACTTAGGAATAAATAGCAATCTTTCATCAAATACAGTAGTAGGTTATAAAGTAACTGCTAAATTTGACAAGAAAAAGGTAGAATCATATTTTCAAGGTGACAATCCAATCAAAGAATTAAACTTCTATGCTAACATGGACGGAAAAGTAATCGAAAAGAAAACCATAGATTTCTCTGAAGAAGAAACATATACAACATACTTCTTCCTAAAAGATGGAACAGATTACAACATAACAGATACCGAACTAAGAAGAGGTAATACTTACACATTTACAATAGATTTAAGCTTAGATACAAATAACGATAAAGAAATAGATACTAACTATCCAACAAAAAAACCAACTAGCGACATTATAACAAGTAGTAAAGAAGAACCCAAAATAAGAATGTATATTGATAGTAGTACTGCTACCTCTATAACATATAAATATGTAGTAGTAGATTACGATAATGCCCTAGTAAAAGAAGAAGATAAATATCTAATTCATTATATGGTAGGGGAATCAGAAGAAGAATATATTACCGAAATATCAAATACCGCTAGTATGGAAACATTCACTTTATCAAATCTAGCAAGCAATACAACATATAGTCTATATTATAATAAAGCTCTAACTAAGAAAGAAAAACCAAGTGCCATCAGTTTCAAATACTACTTTGATGGTTACCATAACGCTAACGAATATGGCCTAGGATACACATTAGAATACAAAGATTTTGATAACGAAATAACATTAAATTTAAATAATAATGATTTCTTAAATAGAGTTTCAGCATATCTAGTCACTTTAACATCAGGATCACTAAAATATGAAGAAATAATAACGACACCATTAGAATGTGGTACTGAAGAAGAACCAAGCAAATGTATAAAAATAGATTATGCCAATATCAAAGACTTCAAAGGAAAAGACATAACAGTAAAACTAGAAGCCTTCTATGACACGGGTTATGTAGGCTTTGGTAGTAAATCATTACTTGGAGAATATTTTACGTCTCACGGATTAGTAGATGATAAAAATGCCAATAAGTTAGGTTTTGTATATCAAGAAATAGGTACTACACCAGGAAAATACTATTACATATATAAAAATTCAAGTAACAAAGTAGAATCAGTAATAAGTGAAGTTCCAAGAGGAATCTTAGGAATCTCACCAACAATATATGAAGAAAGTTATAAACAATCAAGTCTCTTTACCACAAATATCATAGATATAATAAACAATAACTTTATAAATTATGGAGATGTATCGTTAAACTCAGATATAGATCTTCTAACAAATGGTATCAAATTAAAGAGTCATAATATGTTTCTTGCTCCAAAGGTACTAGATAAAGTAGAAGTACAAACATCAAATAACAAATTCAAATTTACCAGTATCATACCAAAGGTAAAAACAACATTGACACCTTTAATAAATGGTGGAGTATTAGACATAGACTTATCAATAGACACAGACACATTAGAAACAGACTATGTAAAAACAAACGAAAAATATATGTTTTATATAGATATTTATAGTAAAGATGAAAAGGATAACCTAGTATCTGTAAAATCAGTACCAACAGACTATGAACACTTAACTGGTATTTCCTTTGCAGGACTAAATCCAGATAGTACATACTACTATAAAATTTCATCAGACATGAATAAAAATGGAACTAAAGTAAAAACACCATTATTCGCTCAAGGGAAAAATGGTTATATTGAATATATAAATACACTAAAAACATTAGGAAAAGATGATATATTCAAAAATATTGAATATTCTCACAAATCACAAAAAGGAGAAACAGTATATAGTGAAAGAATACTAAAAATTAATACTGGATTAAAATCAAAAGAAAACTTTAATGTTAAATATGAATTATATGATATCAATGATGTTAAAGAAAAAGAAGGAATAGTCTTAAATAAAGACATAACAGATAGGGGAAGTGCAATATTTACTACCGATATTACAGGTAATGATTTCGTTTTCGGAGGAAATTATCATAGATTAGTAGTAAAGGCCGTAACAACAGATGCAGAGCCAAAAGAATTAGAACTATATAATGATACATTAAAAGCAACGACATTGTTTGGCGAGTTAAAGATACCTGCTGTAACACTTTACCAAAGCACAGGAATAGACGAAGTATCCAGTAATTATAACTACTACATTGATTACAGCATGAATATTGAAGATACTGATAGAGTAATAACAGATGGCAAATTCTATGTAGAACTAGAAGATTCAACATATACAAATGCTTGTCCAAATGGAGAAGATTGCAAGGTAGAAGTAGATTTATACAAATTAACTTGTAACTCAAATGGAAAAAACAGCAGAGTAAAATCATGTTCAGTAACAGAAAATACAGTTAATAATACCTTTACTCTAAAAATAAGATATGGTTCTTTAGAACCGGATACTAACTACTTCATATATGCCTATGCCAATATTTATCGTAATAACCTATCTTTAGATACTAAAGAAGAAGTTGTATATGTAAGAAAAGGCCAGTACACAAGAAGTAGATTAAACTTCTCACTTGGATCACCAACATTAACCGCTACCGGAAACAAATTAATAATGACATTTGTTGGTTCAACCAATGTTCAAGATTCAATTAAAGGTATCGAATACAATGTCAACGAAGAAGGTGCTGGAAAAGTATCATCAGGTATGATGGGATTAATACCTAGCACATCTTCAACACTAATAAAAGATGCCACGAACTATGGAAACATTACATATAAATTAGATAAAGATAATTATCCATATATTGAAATACCAATACCAGAAGGAAAGAAATTAGGAAAAACCAACTTCATAACAATAACATATTATTATGAAGATAATGGTAATCTTGTAAAACTATCTATAAATGGAAAGACAATTCAACAATACTATGTTAAAGATGTTGGTTAAGAAAGGAAGTAATTATGAGAAAATATGATATAAAAAATAAGAGAAACATAGGAATAATTATAGGAATTTCAATTATAATTATTATCATGTTTTCTCTAGTTATAAAATTCTTCTTATCATTAAATAAAGAAGAATATATTGTAGCAAAGGGAAATATTGTCTTCGATAAAGACAAAGCCATCATAAAATTAGATAGTGATGGCAAGATAAAAACAAAATGGAAAGGAGAGTATTACCTAACATACGATGGCAAAGACTATGAGTTAGGTAATACCGCCATTGCCTTCAATGAAGAAACAACCGAAATAAAACTATATGGAAGATATTATGAGATATCAAGCGGTAGTGAAATAAACATAACAAGTAATGAAACAGTAATAAAAAATTCATTACTTACCAAGTTCTACAAGCTAGCCGACCGCAAATATCTTATCGTCGATAAAGAAATAAAATCTGCAGATAACCTTTTATCAACAACCGACTTCCTACTAGTAGAACTAGACAAAGCCGGAAATGCAACTCTTACAAATCACAAAGTAAATCTAAAAACATTTTCTGAAACAGAAATAGTTACTTCCAATTATACATTTGATATAGCAAATGAAATATTAACTTACGGAAGTGACAAAATTGACTTAAAAAAGATTATCGGTTCAACTAACAATTACACCAAAGAAGACTTAATTCCAGACGAAAACAAGAATATCAACGATAATGTTACCAATATTGACATCAATGGTAATCAAGGAAATAATAACAACACCAATGGTAATAACCAAGTAAATGGAAATGGTAGCAATAATAGCGGAACAGCCATTGAAGAAATAAAAAAAGCCGCTAAACAAACATCAGTAGTATCCGTAACATCTACAGTAAATAAAATCATTATAGACTATGTAATCTACGATCCATATAAAGAATACACCTCAGTCTACATGGAAGTACAAAAAGAAGATTCCGATAAAGTAGAAGTAATATACCTAAATACAAACAATACAAGATATGAATTAAAAGACATATTACCAAATACCAAATACAATCTAAAATTCAAATATACCGCTACTGAAGATGGAGAGAGCATCATAAAAGAATTTGCTAACACTACCATCTCTACACAAAAACCAAAACTATCACTAAAAGTAACCAAAACAAGAGCGGGCGAAATAACATACGTCGTAACAACCGATAATAGTTACACATTAACATCAGCAGACCTAGTAGTTACCATAACAGATAGCAAAACAGGTGAAACAAGAAAAGAGACAAGTACTATATCAATTAGTAATAATACAAGTAACATAGTCAAACTAAACAAAATGACAGCCGGCGACATCATTGAATTAAAATTAATAAATGTCAAATCAGTCGATACCATCATTAAAGGCATTACCGCTAGTGATAAATTCATATATTAGGGAGGTACCATGAAACAGTTCATAAAAGAAAAATATAATATCTTAATCCCAATCTTTCTAGGAGTAGTAATACTAATAGCACTATTCCTATACGGAAGAGAATATCGAAATAATAGATATGCCTATGAAAAAGAACAAGATGTTTACCAGTACTTCTCAAAAAACAAAATAGAATACAAAGCCACTATCAGTAGAAATAGAAAAGATGTCGTGTTAGACATCAAAAGCAAAGACTTTAACGTCAGTCTAGATAGCACACCAATATACATAAAAGATAGTGATAAAGTAATATTTCCTAAAGAAATGAGTGCTTTCTTTCCAATAAAAGATAGACAGTACGCAGTAAATGCCCTAACAGAAATATACAAAAAAAATGACTTATATTACCTAAATCAAAAAGGAATAAACAAGTCATTCGATTATATGTTCTTATATGACGGTAAAGATCTATATTTCTTCATCGATACCATAACACTAAAAGTAGGCGATAAAGAAATAACCCTAAGTCCAATGTCATATCTAGATTGCTCATATCTAAACCTATTATCATACTATGATAAAGAATCCGATACATACGAAATAATAGAATTAAATAACACAAACAGCTCAGTACTAGTAGAAACAGACTATATGACTATCGATGTATCCAGTGACAAAGTAATATACAAAGACGATTTCACAATGTTAATAAATAATTTCAGTTCACTACCAAAACTAGTGGATAACATAGAAAATAGCGGAGCTTCAAATTAAGCTTCGCTATATATTTTTTTATCAAAATTATGAGTACCATCATTAAGTTCCTCTAATGTTTTCGTAGTTATCAAGAAATAAGTATCTCTATTAATATTAGTCTCACTAATAGGATCATCCCAAGTCAAATCCAAATGATACCATTTACCATCCAAGTAAACTAAATTCCAAATATGCTCATCATTGCTAATCTTATAATTAATAATATTAAGCTTATCAAGAAAAATAGCCATTGCATCAGCATAACCATTACAAGTACCATACCCTTGTATCAATACCCCATAAGCCGTATTAGATTTATAAGTAGTATCATTTCTATCATTATATTTAAGTTTATCATACTCAGCATTATCAATAATATAATCATGAATAATCTTAATCTTTTCTCTAGTAGGAGTACTATTAGTAATTTTTTCATTAATAACCTTATCAACTATTTTATTAATTTCCTCAATTTCCTTATCAGTATAAGCCTTGTTAACATTAATACCAATTTTATAATCACCACCATAAGTAAGTTTAATATTATTAGAACTATTATAAGGATGAACAAAGTTATTCAAAACCGAAATAACATCTTTAAATTCCTCCCCATCATTACTAGTAAGACTATTAATATCACTACTATAAGATGTATAATCTTTATCAATATATCTTTCCAAATAATCAGAACCACTATTGATTGCGAAATACACAAAGTCAATTAGATCCTTTTTGTTTTTTATACCAGTATCAGTATAATTATTAACATATTCAAAATTATCCTCAAGATAATAATCATTAACTTTAATATTAGTACTAGAATAATTCTTATTTACCGAATATTCATAGTACTTATAAATAATATCTTTTCTAAAAAAAGCTCCCACAGTAACTGTACAAATAGCCACCGTGCCAACTGCAATAATTAATTTACCACCTTTTTTTTCTTTTTTCATCTATTCACCTCTCTTAAAATCATTATACCATTTAAAAACTATGTGGTAAAGTTAAAAATAATACTTTTTCAAAATATTTTAACAACTTTCCACATTCCCACTTAAGCCTGTAGTCTTAAGTGGAACAAGGAAGCCTAAATAGTCTTCCTTGTTTAAAATTTTATCATTAATCACCAAGTAAATATTTGTTGCATATTCAAAAATTGTTGGTAACAAAAAATAATTTCAAAATATTTTCAAAAAACTTTCAAAATAATGGCAAAATCGGTTTTCAATTCTTGTATATAAGTATGAGAGGATAAAAAATGCCGCTATTTCAAAATCAAAGAAATCTAACAAAGAAAGGAAAGTTGAAAGAAAAAATGATAAAAGAAAAATTAAATATAAAAAACCTAATAAATACGTTTTGCAATGTAGACCTTGAAAAGTGTAAAAAACTTGTGTATAATGTAAATGTAATTAATTTACCAAATGAAAAATTAGATGGAGTACCATAATATATTAGATACTATAGTGACACTATAGTGATATAATTTATAGTATTTAAACGCTTAAACAAAAAATGTACGGTGGTTCGTACCGAAATTTATGTCTGTGGAAGACTCTGATTACAGAGTTTAAGGAGCAGAAATCGCATTACTGCGAAGTAAACTGTAAGCGACGTGGTAATTATATTGTTTTTTGTACTAAATTATCTATACTTATTATTCATTATTTGGTATAATTATAAAGAAATACGGAGGTATTAACATGGAAGTAATTTATAGAAACCCAAAAATATACTTATTAAGCGGAAAAGCTAGACATGGTAAAGACACAATAGCTGGATACTTAAAAGAATTTTACGAGAAAGATGGCAAAAAGGTTATTTTTTCACGAGCGGGTAAATATATAAAGTTCTATGCTATGGAGATGACCGGTTGGGATGGTAGTGAAGAAACCAAGCCAAGAACATTACTTCAAGAATTAGGCACAGATGTAATAAGAAACAAGCTAAACAAAGCAGAAATGTTTATAGATAGACAGATAGATGACATAGAAATATACTCATATTTTTATGATGCCATCATTGTCCCTGACATCAGATTGCCAAGAGAAATAGATAGTATCAAGGAAAAATTCGACAACGTGGTAACCATCAAAGTAGAAAGAATTAACTTTGAAACCAGTTTATCAGGTAAAGAACAAAAACATAGTACAGAGACCGCTATGGATAGTTACAAAAATTTTGATTACGAAATAACAAATGATACACTAGAAAAATTAAAGGAAGACGTATATAAGATATACCAGGAGGAAACCAAATGAAAAAGTTAAAAGGTAATGAAATAATAAATATGTATTTAAATTTCTTTGGAGAAAGAGGACATACAATAATAGAATCAGCCTCACTTATTCCCAAAGATGATCCAACAGTACTTTGGATAAATGCCGGAGTAACTCCATTAAAAAAATATTTTGATGGAACAATAGTACCCAAAAACAAAAGATTAACCAGTTGTCAAAAATGTATCAGAACTGGAGATATTGAATCAGTAGGACGTACGGCAAGACATCATACTTTTTTCCAAATGCTAGGAAACTTTAGTATAGGAGACTACTTTAGGGAAGAAGCTATTACTTGGGCTTATGAACTACTAACTAGTCCCAAATACTTTGATATTGATAAAGACAAATTATACGTAACAGTATACACTCACGATGATGACACTTACAATCTATGGTTAAAACTAGGAATAAAAAAAGATCACCTAATAAGATTAGATGGTAACTTTTGGGAAATAGGCCCAGGTCCATCAGGACCAGATACCGAAATCTTCTATGACAGAGGAGAAAAATATGATAAAGAACATAAAGGTATCAGCCTATTACAAAATGAAGAAGAAAATGATCGTTACATAGAAATATGGAATAACGTTTTAAGCCAGTTCAACGCTACAGAAGGCCTAAAACGAGAAGACTACCCAGAATTACCTAGTAAGAATATTGATACCGGTATGGGCGTTGAAAGAATGGCATGTATTCTTCAAGAGACAGAAACAAACTATGAAACAGATTTATTTATTCCAATAATGAAGGGAATTGAAAAAATAGCTCATTTACCTTATACAGGCCAAATGGAATTCAAAGTAATAGCAGATCATATAAGAACTCTAACATTTGCTTTAGCAGATGGAGCCGTATTTGAAAATGTTGGAAGAGGCTATGTTTTAAGAAGATTATTAAGAAGAGCTGCACGTATGGGAAGAAAACTAAATATAAATAGAGAATTTCTAAGTGATTTAGTAGATATCGTTGTAGAAAATTACAAAGAAATATATCCATATTTAGTAGGAGAGGCTCCTAAAGTAAAAGATTTAATTACCAAGGAAGAACTACTATTCCAAAAGACCCTTCTATCAGGTGAAAAACATCTAGAAGAACTATTCCAAAGTAGTAACAAAGTTATCAACGGTAAAGATGCCTTCAAATTATATGACACTTATGGTTACCCAATAGAACTTACTATGGAAGCTGCTGAAGAAAAAGACTTCACAGTAGACACCGAAGGCTTCAAGTCATATATGAATGCTCAAAAAACATTAGCAAGAAATAGCAGAAAAGTAGAGAGCAGCATGAACATTCAAAATGATGCACTAATAAATTATAAAGAAGAAAGCAAATTTGTTGGATACGATAAACTAGGATTAGAAACAGAAGTAACTGCTATCATGAAAGATAACCAGTTTGTTGATAGTTCCAGTGACGAATGCTACATTTTTCTAAAAGAAAATCCATTCTATGCCGAAAGCGGTGGCCAAGTAGCAGATTCAGGATATCTAAAAAATGACAAATGTAAACTAGAAGTATTAGATGTTATCAAAGCACCAAATGGACAGCACATGGTATATGTCAAAGTTCTTGAAGGAACAGTAACCAAAGGAGATAAAATCCTAACTCATGTATCCAAAGAAAAAAGACTAAATACCATGAAGAACCATTCTTCAGTTCATCTATTACAAAAATCAATACAAGAACTACTAGGAGATTCCGTTCATCAAGCAGGTTCAAAAGTAGACGACAAAATGCTAAGATTTGATTTTAACTATCATGGCAGACTATCAGACGAACTAATACTAAAAATAGAAGATTTAGTAAATCAAAAAATACAAGCAGCATACGAAACAAAAATAGAATACATGAGTTTAGATGAAGCTAAGAAAAAAGGCGCTATGGCTCTATTTAGTGACAAATATGGAAGTGTTGTAAGAGTAGTAACAATTGGCGATTCCGTAGAACTTTGTGCAGGAACCCATGTAACTAATTCAAAAGACATAAATAAATTTGCCATAGCAAGCGTCGAAAACAAAGGCTCAGACACATTTAGAGTAACCGCTGCTACTGATACAAATATTGAAGAGGTATTAGGAGAAGAAGTCTCAAAATATAACGAACAGATGTTAAAACTATTAGATAAAGCCAAAAAAATCGTATTAGCAGCTAAAGAACTAAATATAGACCTAAAATTTGACTTTAATATAGCCAACGATGCACCTTCTAGTTATAAAGATATCGTAATAAATAAGAACGAATTAGAGAGTTTAAAAGAAAATCTAAAAGAACTAGAAAAAGAGTTTACCATTAAAAAGAACGAGAAGTCCGTAAGCGATTTATCAAGCTTCTTAAGCATCAAAGAAGAAATAAATGGTATCACAACAATAATAAGCATTACCAACGACTATGATATATCAACATTAAAACAAATAGTATCCACTTTAAGTAACCAGTTAGATAATAGTTTTATCTTACTAGCTAATCAAAACCAGGATAATAGTGTTAACTTCATAGCCAAGTCAACATCAAATAGAGTAGATTGTGGTGCGATTATTAAAGAATTATCAACATCATGTAAAGGTAACGGCGGAGGTTCTAAGGTATTCGCTCAAGGCGGCGGAACAGATGGAACAAATATAGCAGCCTTACTTATGAGTATCAAAGAAAAAATAAAAGAATTATAAAATACAAAGATTTCACTCAAATTATCAGTGAAGTCTTTTTCACCTCTTAAGCCTCAGGTCTTAAGAGGAACAGAGAAGCCCGAGGTCTTCTCTGTTAAACACATTTGGTGATTAAATAATTAATATTTGCATTTTTACTTATTTTTTGTTATAATTATTAAGTCTTTTACTTAAGAAAAAAAGAAAGGAGAAATTAATTTGAGTAAAATAAAATTATTTTCACTAGGAGGACTAGATGAAAATGGAAAAAATATGTTTGTTATCGAAGTAGATAAAGAAATATTTGTATTTGAAGCAGGCCTTAAATATGCCGATGAGTTTACTTTAGGAATAGATTACATAATACCAAATATAAGCTATTTAAAAGAAAATAAGAAAAGAATAAAAGGAATATTTTTAACGCATGGACATGAAGAAAATATTGGTGCATTACCAGACTTAATGCCGGATTTAGAAGGTATACCAGTATTTGCTTCAAAGTATACTTTAGATATCGTAAAAAAAGAGTTTGAAACATACAATATAGATACCAGTAGCCTAAAAGAAATAAAGGCCAACATTCCGCTTGAAGTAGGAAAAATCAAAATATTTCCTATAAATCTATCACATTCAGCTCCCGACAATTTTGGATATGCCATATATACAAAAGATGGAGTAATTTTTTATGCATCGGATTTTGTTGTAGATCCATTAATGAAAGGAGCCTATAAAACAGATATAGGAAAACTAGCATATATAGGAAAACAAAATGTATTATGCTTACTTACCGAGTCCAATTATGCCAGCGTTGAAGGATTTACATCACCAAGACATAGAATAGCAGATTTAATAAAAGAAACATTAAATACTACTGACGGAAGAATAATATTCAATGTTTTAGATTCACATTTATATCGTATTCAAGAATTATTTAGTGAACTAGAAAAAACAGATCGAAAAGTAGTAATAATGGGTAAAAGACTAAAATCAGTAATAGATTCCGCTATTGAAAACCATTATTTAAATGTAAACAAAAAAATAATAGGAGATTTATCAAATATAAACGATAAAAATGTAGTAATATTAAATGCCAATGAAAAAGAAAAACCATATTACAACATAATGAAAATAGTAAATGGCTATGATAAGTTTATAAAGTTAACTGAAGACGATACAATTTTTCTAGCAACACCAGTGTTTGAAAACAGAGAAAAAACATTCTATCATTTATTAGATGAAATATCCAAGATAGGTTCTAAAGTAGTAACATTATCTTCACATAAATACTTATCACATCATGCTGCTAAAGAAGATTTAATGATAATGATAAATCTAATGAATCCAAAATATTATTTCCCAATACGTGGAGAATATAAGGACCAGGTATTAAATGCCGAAATAGGAGAGTTATCAGGAATACCAAAAGAAAATATCTTATTAAAAGAAAATGGCGATGTTGTCCTAATAGAAAACGGTGTTCTAAAAGAAAATTTCGAAAAAGTACCAGCGGGTTCCATCCTAATAGATGGTAATTCATCAGATGACATTGGTGAAATGGTTCTAAAAGATCGTGAGATACTATCAGATAATGGTATTATGATCATATCAGTTACTTTAAATAAGCAAACAAAAGAAATAATATCCGGCCCAGAAGTACTTACCAGAGGTTTCGTCTATGTAAGAGATTCCTATAAGTTAATAGAAGAAATAAAGAGAATATCTACCGAAATAATATTATTAAATACAAGCAATTCAAGATATATAGAATATAACAAAGTAAAAAATTCTATTAGAGATGAATTATCAAAATATTTAATTAAAGAAACAGGTAACAAACCAATGATTATTACAGTAATGCAAGAAATATAGCCAAAAACTATATTTTTTCTTTAAAATAATAAAAAAGTATTCCTTTTTATTTTATTTTTTGTTATAATGTAGAAGAGGTATGATATGAAAAAAGTATTAATACTAAGCGCATTATTAATATTATGCATTGGTTGTACTAGAATAGATACAGTTACAGATTACAAAGTAATAATAGACAATATAGTAGAAGAAAATAACATAAGTACTAATACAGCTTCAATGGGATACAAATACTACTTGCCCGTTGGAGTTAAAAAAGTATACGACAAAGATTACAATCAGAAGTTCAAATATGAGAATATAAATATTTATTTATATGTAGATGCTGTTAGTTACTATTATCGTAATCCATTAAACTTTAAAGAAGAATCAGGTAGTGAATTCTATTATAAAATAAGTAATGGCGAAAAAATAGGATACGTAGTTGTAGAAAAAAATACAGATGGATACTTTCTTAAAATAATATATAACTATGCCAAGATAGAGGCCCAAGTTTCTAAAGAAAAGTTAAACGAAGTGATGGCCAACAGTATGATAATAATAAACAGTATAGATTATAATGACAATCTAATAAAAAAGATTCTTGAGGATGAATACTATTCAAGTACTGCTGAAGAATATAAAATAAGAAAACCAGATAATACGACGAGTAAATTCTCAGAGTATTTAAGTGAATATGTAGTAGATGAGGAAACAGTAATTCCTGATTTACCAGAATATTAGCAAAAGGGAGATATGACTATGAAATTTATTGATAAATTAAAAGATTTATTCACTGATGAAGAAGAAGTGGTAGAAACAAAAGAAATAGAATTGGAAAAGGAAGAAAAAGAAGAAGAAGAACATAAACTTCCTACATTCATGAGAAACAAAATCGAACAAGAAGAGAAGAGAGAAGAAATAAGAAGACAGCGTGAAGAACAACCAAAAGAAGATATCATTAGCGATAGAGAAATAGTAAAAACAAGGAGTAGTAACTTCTCATTTCCTATGGATATAGATGATGACCCAATTCCAAGAACATTTGTAAATACTTCTTCAAATAATTATAATACTGCCTACAGCGGCAATAAAAACGTTTTAGATAAAGAAAAGAAAGTATCAGAACTATATGCTAAAAAGGAAGAACCAAAGCCCAGAAAATTTAAACCAACTCCCGTAATATCTCCTGTATATGGTGTACTTGATAAAAACTATACTAAAGACGAAGTAAAAGTCCAAGATGAAGATTCATATGAAATAAAAAGACCATCTAGAAAAGTAGATTTCGAAACAGTAAGAAATAAAGCCTTTGGTAGCCTAACAGATGATATAAGAAACAACCTATGTGAGAATTGTGAACTATACAAAGAAGTAAAAATAACCAAAAATGCTGATAAACAACAAATGCTTAATGACGACGATAATCTTTTAGCAGATATGACCAAAGACTACCCAATAGAATATACAAAAGATTCCGCTAAAGACGTAACCATTGAAGAAGCTGCAGATAACTACTACGATTTCGGCGTAGATTATGAAATACCAAGAAAAGAAGAAAAACCAAATGTAATAATAAGCGCCAAAGAAGTAGAAGTAAACAATAGCGATGTAAAAATTGTAAATCACAATGGCCTTGAAAGTCCAGCTGAAAAAATAGAAGTAAAAGAAGAATTACCAAAAAGAACAGCCAGAGTAGTTCCAGAAGAAAAATTAGAAGATACCAAAGAATTCGAAAAAATATCACCAGAAGAGAAGACCATAGATGAAGTACTTAATGGAAATAAAGATATAAGTACCGATGAAGATAACGACATCTTTAATTTAATAGATTCAATGTACGAAGGGGATGAATAATAGTGACTGCAAGTGAAGTTTTACCAGTAATTTTGTATATATTAGGTGCTATTTTATTAGTGGCATTAATAGTATTAACTGTAAAGTTAACAATAACAATACATAAAATAGATAAAGTTGTTGATAATATTACTGAGAAAGTTACTGCCTTAGATGGAGTATTTTCCGTTGTCAATGCAGTAAGTAACAAGTTTACATTCATAACAGATAAAGTAGTTGACATAATTTATTCATTAATAGAAAGAATAACAAAGAGAAAGGAAGAATGAAAAATGAGTAAAAATGGATTTGGAAAATTTGCCTTAGGCGCAGGCATTGGTGCGGGCTTAGCCTTATTATTTGCACCAAAAAAAGGAAGTGACCTAAGACGTGACATCAAAAGAAAATTTGATGAGTTTATGACTGATGTTGATAAAATCGAAGTAGAAGACATCAAAGAAAGCTTCACTGAAAAAGTAGAAGACATCAAAAAAGAACTAGATGATTTAGATAAAGAAAAAGTAGAAAAAATAGCTAAGAAAAAAGCTAAAGAATTACAAAGGAAAGCAGAAGACCTAGTGGACCTAGCCAAAGAAAAAGGGACACCAGTACTTGAGGGCATTGCAGAAGATTTAAAGCACAAAGTAATTTGCGTATGCACAGAAGTAATTAATAAATTAGAAAGAGGAGAATAGTCAGTAGTGATTATTCTTTTTCTAGAAAGGACAATAAAATGAAAGTACTAATAACAGGAGCCTCTTCCGGAATGGGCCGCGACATGGCTAGATATTTAAGCACATATAATTTTGACCTATTCCTCGTAGCCAAAGACAAAAAAGAATTAGACAAAGAATTCAAAGATTCCAAAAACAAAATAAAAACCTATGGCTATGACCTATCAAATGAAGAAGAGTGCATAAAACTCTACAAGGAAGTAAGAAATGAAAACATTGACATATTAATCAACAACGCTGGCTTTGGCGACGCCGGCAATTTTACCGAAACAAGCCTAGATAAAGAAATGAATATGATAGATTTAAACATCAAAGCCTATCATATCCTTACCAAACTATTTCTAAGAGACTTTGTCAAAAGAGACTATGGTCGAATTCTAAACGTTGCTTCCATGGCTGGTTTCATGCCAGGACCATACATGGCCACATACTATGCCACCAAAAACTACATAGTAAGTCTATCACTAGCCATCTATGAAGAACTAAAAAAAGACAAATCAAACGTAAAAATATCCATATTCTGTCCCGGCCCGGTAACGACAAACTTTAACAATGTTGCCAATGTAAAATTTAACATATCATCACTTACTAGTGAATTCGCCAGCAGATACGCTATAGACCACATGTTTAAAAACAAACTAATAATAATACCACCTAATATGAAATTAAACTACTTACTTGCCAAAACCATGCCTAAAAAGTTCGTTCTAGCGGTAAATAGCCTAATAGAAGAAAGAGATTCCCAATAATTTCTTTCCTTTTTCTTTAAAATATTATATAATTAAGAAGAAAGAAGGAATACTATGAGTTTTACCAGTACAGTAAAAGAAGAAGTAACTAGATTAGACACCACTAGACTAGAGGATATATCCGAGTTATCAGCCATATTTAGAATAAGTGCCAACATAAATAACAACATTGTTTTATCATTAGAAAACAATGCCGTTGCCAGAAGGTGTTTTAAACTAATAAAAAACATTTACAATATTACGCCAAGTATTACAGTTAGAAATAAAAAACTAGGCAAAGGTTTTACTTACATATTAACAATAAACAATAATACTAAAGAATTACTCGAAGACTTATCAATTCTAGATAACAACAAATACTTATCAGTACCCAAAGAATACATAGTATCCGATGAAGATAGTCTAAGAGCCTATTTACGCGGAGTATTCCTAGTATCAGGTTCTGTAAACGATCCCAAAACGTCAAGATATCACTTGGAATTTGTTTTAGATACCAAAGAATACTCTGAGTTCATAAACAAATTACTAAACAGTTACAACCTTAATAGTAGAATAATAAAAAGAGAAAGAAACTATACTGTCTATATCAAAGAAGCCGAAAAAATAAGCGACTTCTTAAGAGTAATCAAAGCTTTTTCTGCAGTTATGTATTTTGAAGACATAAGAATATATCGTGATCACAAAAATATGACCAATCGTCTTAACAATTGCGAGCAGGCTAACATAGATAAAATATTTTTAACAGCCTCAAAACAAGTAAAAGATATTGAAAAATTATACAAACTAGACATGGTAGATACTCTAGACGATAAGTTAAAAGAAGTAATAGAGTATCGTATGAAGTATAAAGAAAGTTCATTAAGTGAACTAGCAAACATTATATCCTTAGAGACTGGAGTAGAGATAACTAAGTCTGGACTAAATCATAGATTTAGAAAAATTAAAGAAATACTAGATAATTATCTTAAAGAAAAAGAGAAGAGTAAGTAATATTATTATATATTCCCTCTTAAGCCTGTAGTCTTAAGAGGCATAAGAAAGCCTAAGGTCTTTCTTATGAAAAAAATGAATAAAATGTCAAAAAATAGTTGACAAGTATAAAGGAATATTATATACTTATATCATCTAATAGATAAGCACAGAGACATATTAAATGTAGAAACATATAAAACGAAGTTTGTTTTATATATCTAACTAAATAGAAGTTTTATTTAGAATAATTAATATGTGTGTAATTATGGGTGTTAAAGTAGAGACTTTAATTTCTTATCTTACTATTAGATATGCATATATGTATGAGAGAAGAAACTCGTTAGATAAGAAGTTATTTGTATTAACTGACATTAATATAATTTAACTATTCGTAAACTTGAGAATGTACTATTTGTCAGATAGTATGTTCTTTTCTTTTATCATAAATTATGCTATACTATTTGCGAAAGAAGTGATAACTATGAAAGAACTATTAAGTCCTGCGGGAAATATGGAATGCCTAAAAGCAGCCATTCATAATGGCGCAGATGCCATCTATCTAGGAGGTAAATCCTTCGGAGCCCGTGCCTTCGCAGGTAATTTTACCAATGAGGAATTAAAAGAGGCTGTTCGTTATGCTCATTTATATGGCGTAAAAATATATGTAACCGCTAATACCATTATTTACAATAACGAAGTAGAAGATTTCCTAGAATATATAAAATATCTATATCAAATAGGGGTAGATGCCCTAATAATGCAAGACATAGGTATGATATCCTTAGTAAGAAAAATGTTTCCCAATATAGAAGTTCATGCTTCAACCCAGTGTCATAACCACAATAATGAAGGTATCAAATTATTAAAATCACTTGGAGTAACAAGAGTAGTACTTGATAGAGAAATGTCACTAAAAGAAATAGAGGACATCAATATAGATATCGAAAAAGAAGTCTTCATACATGGTGCCTTATGTAATTCATATTCCGGATGCTGTCTATTCAGTTTTATGAATGGTGGAAGAAGTGGTAACAGAGGAGAATGCACCCAAGTTTGCAGGTTACCATTCAAATTAATAAAAAATGGTAAATACATAGACACTCCAAATAAATACTTACTTAGCACCAAAGAACTAAATACCATTAACAATTTTGATAAATTACTAGATTCAGATATCACAAGTTTCAAAATAGAAGGAAGAATGAAATCACCAAGTTATGTTGCCTATGTAACAAGACTATATCGAAAACTAATAGATAATCATACAAGCAAAGTAACAAGTGAAGAAGAAAATAATCTAAAAATACTGTTTAACAGAGACTTCACCAGCGGTTATTTATTTAATGATAAAGTAATGAATACTAGTACTTCCAACCATCAAGGACTAGAAATAGGCAAAGTACTTGAAGTGACTCCTAAAAAAATAAAAGTAAAATTAACAAACAAACTATATCAAGAAGATGGTATTAGATTTAAAAATAGTAACCTAGGTATGATAGCTAACTTCATATATAACGAAAAAGACTTACTTGTAAATACCGCTAATAAAGGAGACATAGTCTATCTAGATAATAAAATAAATCTAAAAGAAAAAGATACTCTTATCAAAACTTCCAGCGGTCATCTAGACGAAGAAATACTATCTACAAGTGAAAAGAAAATAATCATAACCATCGATGTATCTCAAATAGAGGGTTACCTAGAAATAACATTCAAAGATGCCAGTGATAATAAAGTTAGTGCTAAAGTAAAAACAGAAATCCCACAGAAAAGACCTACAACCAGTGAAGAGATAAAAGAAAAACTAACCAAACTAGGAAATACCCCATTTATATGTAGTAAAATAAACATAAATATAAATAAAGATATCTTTGTTAATATGAAAGATTTAAATAACATAAGAAGATTACTTATAGACAACCTAACAGAAGCAAGAACCACTATCAAGAGAGACCTTATCATTAATGAATATCCATTAGATTACCAAAAAGAAACAAACTATCATAACGAAATATCTGTTCTTGCCCGAAATAAAGACCAAGTAGAGGCTTCTCTTGCCATGAATGTTGATAGAATATATTTAGATAGCGATTTATATGAAGAATACAAAAATAACGATAAAGTATATTTAAGACTAGAAAGAGTAAATAGTACTTATCCTAGTGCCAGCAGTAACATACTAGCCACTGAGTTAGGAGCCATAAATAAGTATAAAAATAGTAATCTAATTAGTGACTACTACCTAAATGTAGTAAATAACTATAGTATCAAGTTCCTTCTTGATAATGGTGTTAAAAGAGTAACATTATCCCCAGAAATAAATTATAACTATCTAGACGATTACATCAAAGACAAAGTAGAAATTATTATTTATGGTACCATTGAAAATATGCTTACCAAGTCCTGTCCGATCAAAGAACTACAGATGTGTCCATGTAAGAAAGAAGATATCTATTTTCTAGAGGATATAAACAAAAATAAATACAGAATCCTTCATAACAATTGCTTAACCCATATTATGCACTATAAAAAAATAAATTATATAGACAATATAGACTACTACAAAGATATTGGTATTAGATCATTTAGACTAGAATTACTTGACGAAACATATGACGAAGTAATTAAATTAATTAATGAAATAAAGAAATAATTATTAATATATAACCTATGAAGCCTAAGGTCTTCATAGGAACCATAGAACTTGTAATCTCTATGGTTAAAACACTTTATATAATAAATTACCAAAAGCATTTTTTAGGGAGACCATAGGCTCACTAAAGCCTCTTAAAACTACAGGTTTAAGAGGAAGAAAATAACACAATAACAGTTGACAAATCAAACATTTAGTCATATAATTAAATCATATTAATGCAATGACGAGGACACGATTATATATATTTTATTCATAGAGAGTTAGTGGCTGGTGTAAACTAATAATAAAAGTATATAATTACTACCTCAGAGTGAAATGCAAACATTTCCGGTTAATAGCCGTTATCAAAATTAAGACCCAAGAAGGATGGTACCGAGATAATGCTCTCTCCTTCAGAAGGTCTTTTTTTCATTAAAGGGAGGTTTTGAAAATGAAAAAAACTTACATACCAATCAAGGTACATGAAGACAATAAACTAAGAACATGGTATTTAGATGTAACAAATTCAGCTATCGAAGAATTAATAACACTAAAGAAAGAATTAGACGGAATGTCCACAGAATGCTTAGATGCTGTTATTTATGATAGAACTTGCTCTTCAGCCTTTATGCATCAAATGCGTGCTGAAAAAAAGCAAGAAGGAAAAAGAAGATATCAAAAGAAAATAAGAAGAAGATAAGGAGATAGATAATATGATAAATATCAAAGAAAATGAAGATTTAAGTAAATTAAATCACTCTTGTGCTCATTTACTTGCACAAGCTATAAAGCATTTATATCCAAATGCTAAATTTTGGGTAGGACCAGTAACCACTGAAGGCTTCTATTACGATATCGATCTAGGAGACGAAGTAGTAAAAGACGAAGACTTACCAAAAATAGAAAAAGAAATGAAAAAAATAGCCAAAGATGGTAAGAGAATAGTAAGACATGAATTAACCAAAGACGAAGCCTTAGAAATGTTCCATGATGATCCATATAAAATAGATTTAATTAGTAGAATGGATGAAAACGAACAGGTAATATCTTGTTATACCCAAGGAGATTTCACTGATCTTTGCCGTGGCCCTCATGTTGATACAGTAAAAGAATTAAAATACTTCAAACTAATCAAAGTATCGGGAGCCTATTGGAAAGCTGACTCAAATAACAAGATGCTTCAAAGAATATATGGTGTATGCTTTAGAAATGAAGAAGATCTAAATGATTACATCAAAGAACTTGAAGATCGTAAAGCAAGAGATCATAGAAAGATAGGTAAAGACTTAGATATCTTTATGAATCATGATCTAGTAGGTAAAGGAATGCCTTTATGGTTACCAAATGGTTCAATAGTAAGAAAAGAACTAGAAAACTATATCTATCATAAAGAGCAGAAGTTAGGTTATTCTCATGTATATACACCATGTGTTGGAACAGTAGACTTATATAAAACTTCTGGTCACTGGGACCACTATCAAGAAAATATGTTTCCATCAATGAAAGTAGATGATGAAGAGTTTGTACTAAGACCAATGAATTGTCCACACCATATGTTAATCTATGGAAATACTATCCATTCATATCGTGAATTACCAATCAAAATAGGAGAGTTTGCTACAGACTTTAGATATGAAGCATCAGGAGCAGTAAAAGGACTAGAAAGAGTAAGATGCATGTGTCAAAATGATGCCCATCTATTCGTAAGACCTGATCAAATAAAAGATCAGTTCAAAGAAGTAGTAAGCCTAATACTAGATGTCTACAAGGACTTTGGCTTAAAAAACTATACTTTCAGATTATCCCTTAGAGATCCAGAAGATAAACATAAATACTTTGATGACGACGAAATGTGGAATAATGCTGAAAACGAATTAAGAGAAGTTCTTAATGAAATCGGAGTACCATATCATGAAGCCATCGGCGAGGCAGCCTTCTACGGACCTAAATTAGATGTTGAAGTAAAACCAGCCGTAGGTCCTGAAGTAACTCTATCAACTTGTCAACTAGACTTCCTATTACCAAGAAGATTTAACTTATCATACATAGATAAAGATGGCGAAAAGAAAGTACCGGTAGTCCTACATAGAGCTATATTTGGAACATTTGATAGATTCACTGCCTTCATTCTTGAAGAAACAAAAGGAGCTCTTCCATTATGGTTATCTCCGGTCCAAATAAACATTATCCCAGTAAACAATGAATACCACCTAGAGTACGCTACTAACTTATTAAATAAACTAAGAGAAAAAGAGTTTCGCGTAGAACTAGATTCTCGTGATGAAAAGATGGGTTATAAAATAAGAGAGGCTCAAACTAGAAAGATACCATATACTCTAGTCCTAGGTAATAATGAAAGAGATAACAATACCATAACATATCGTAAGTATGGTGAAGAATCTACTACTACCATGAATACAGAAGAATTTATTACTATGATTGAAAAGCAAATAAAAGAATATAAATAACATGAGAGTGTAAAGTAGTAATTACTTTACATTTTCTCTATAAAAGGAGAGTTTATGACAAAAGAAGAACTATTACAAAAATTAACAATAGTGGGTATGAATCATGCAGGTATTACAACCATAGATAAACCAATTATAGGTACTCGCTCATTATCCACTTGTCTAGGAGTACTTCTATATGACGAACAAGACAAAATAGCTATCGTCGCCCATACAACATCTGGAGATCCCAATGTAGCCATGCAAGAAGTAATTAAACTTATTAAAGAAAATAAGTTAGAATTTGCCAGTTTCAAATATAAAGTATTTGATGGTTATTACAAAGAAGGAGCAGAATTTTATCATACCAAAGAAAGAATTATTAAAAGTATAAGGTTTAATATATTATTTAATGCACCATTCAGTGAAAGTAAAATCCCACAAAGAGCACTTCTAAAGAATCCTATACTTCCCGCTAATGAATTCTATTTTGATGTTCAAACAGGTAGATTTGTAACAGAAGAAGTTCAGTTTCTACTACAAAATAACACAGTTACTGAAGAAGTATCAAAACCAAAACATAGATAAGAAATATAAAAGTGTTAAAGTATACTAATTACTTTGCATTTTTTCTATCTATTTGCTATAATATAAGTGGAGGTAATATGAAAGAAAAAGCACTTGAAGTATTAAAAAAATTATCTGAACACAACTATGAATCCTACCTAGTCGGAGGTTATCCAAGAGATCTAATATTAGGAAGAAAAACTAATGACATAGATATTTGTACAAGTGCCACTCCTAAAGAAATATTAGAAATATTTGATGATGTTATTGTATCAGATATGCAATATGGATCTGTCGTAATTGTATATAAAGGCTGTAAGTTTGATACTACTACATTTAGAAAAGAAATAAAGTATGAAAGTAATCGTAAACCAGTAAAAATAAAATATATCAAAGATATCAAAAAAGACCTCTTACGAAGAGACTTTACTATCAACACTTTATGTATTGATAAAGATGGTAATCTACTAGATATACTAAATGTAAGAAGTGATTTAGATAATAAACTACTTAAAACAGTAGGTAATCCTAGATATCGTATCAAAGAGGACTCTCTTAGAATACTTAGATGTATAAGATTTGCTACTATCCTAGATTTTGATATAGAAAAAAAGACTAAGCACTTCTTAACTAAATATAATTATCTCTTAAAATCATTATCTATAAATAGAAAGAAAGAAGAACTAGATAAAATATTCCTATCTAAGAATAAAGAAAGAGGAAGAAGACTTTTGTTAGAACTAAATCTTACTAATGCATTAGATTTAGATAAATTAGCCACAATTACTATGTGTACTGATCTTACAGGTATTTGGTGTCAGCTAGAAGTAGATGATATCTATCCATTTACTAAAGTAGAAAAGGAGCAAATGTCTAAGTTAAGAGAACTATTAAAGTATGATAAAATAGATAACTATCTACTATATAAATATGGTTTGTATCTATGTACTGTCTATGCTGAAATAAAAGGTATTCCAAGAAGAAAAATAAATACTATGTATTCTAAATTACCAATACTTACAAGAAGAGATATAAATGTAACTGGTGAAGAAATATCTATGATATTAAATAAACCTCCTGGTAAATATATTAAAGATATACTTGATGATATAGAGGTAAATATATTAAATAGTAGTATTAGTAATGATAAAGAAGAAATAACTAAATATATTAAAGATAAATACTTATAGAAATATAGGTATTTTTTTTATATTATCCCCTTAAGCCTGTAGTCTTTCGGGGCAAAAGAAAGCCTTAAGTAAAGTCTTTCTTTTGAACACTTTTAGGTACTAAATATAATAAAAAGTACATAATTATTACTATGAAATATCTATATATAATAATATTATTTTTTATAATGACTAGTTGTAGTACTAAAGAAGATTACAAAGAAGACTATAACATTCTTGAGGATAATTCTATTAGATTTATCAAGAGTGATACCAGTATATCTTTCTTAATAAATAAAGATAATACTTTTTATCTTCTAGTGATAAATGGAACTACTATTACTGATACTGACTACCTAATAAAAATAGATAATACTAAGTATAACATTAACTATACTGAAGAATACCTACTAAAAGATACTTTAGTACTACAAGATATTATATTCAAAATAAATGATAAAATAGAAATAATACTAAATAATAAGACATTTTGTATATACCTAGATAGATTAAATAAAGATAATTTTTTAGAATGTGATTTTATATATTTATATGATATTGATAAAGACTTCTATATAACAATAGATAGTAACCTTTTAGTACTCTTTTATGATGCTTATACTAAGTTTAATTATAAATTTATGTATGAATTATCTAAAGTATGGATAGATTCATATACCATAAGTAATGATAGCTATACCACATTAACTATCTATGAAGATAATTTCCATGTTTCTTCATATAAAATAAGAGGTAAAACTATTCACAAAAAATAAAAAAAATGATACAATCTATTATATGAAGGAGAAGTAGTATGAATAAAAAAGTATTAATAACCATTTTAATAACTGTAATTCTTCTCATATTTAGTATAATTCTATATCCCATAATAAAAAATAATAACTATCAAAAGAAATTACTAAATAATATTTATGAAAACACTAATCTAAAAGATATAAAATATCTAAATAAAGATAATAATTACTTCATAATAAAAACAAAAGATAAAGTAATAGTTTTAGATTTAAACCATGAAGAAGTATATAGTATAAGTACTAGTGAAATAAAGAAGAGTAATCTAGATTTATCTTATACAAGAAATAGTTTATACTATAAAGAAAGAATAAGAAAAAATAATAAATTAACATACAAATATTATGATATAAAAACAAATGAAGAAGTATTTACCAGTGTACTAGGAGGTTCCAATGAATGAGATAGAAAATATATTAAAAGAAAAACCAATTGTATTACCAAGATATTTATTTAATTACTATCTTAGACTAGGTATTACTCCTGAAGAATTAATAATTTTAATATTTATTATGGATAAAGGTAATAAAGTGATATATAATCCTTTAGAATTAAGTGAAGAACTAGGAATGGATAAATTCAAAGTAATGGAACTATTAAATAGTTTAAATGAAAAAAAGATTATATCTATTACTGTAGAAAAAGAAAATAATAAGAGTGAAGAATATATATCATTAGAATTACTTTATAAAAAGATAGCCAATATATTAATAGATAAAAAAGAAGATAAGACACTAGATAATAGTGATATATTCTCTATATTTGAAAAAGAGTTTGGTAGAACAATATCATCAATGGAATGTCAGATAATTAAAGGTTGGATAGATGATGGCTTTTCTCATGAATTAATAATGGAAGGCCTAAAAGAGGCTATATATAATGGTGTAACAAGTCTTAGATATATTGAAAAGATATTATATGAATGGCGTAAAAAAGGATATAAGAATAAAAAAGATATACAAGAAGCTAAAGAAAAGTACCGTGAAAGTAAAAAAGAAACTAAAGACTATTTCTTTTATGATTGGATAAATGATGATTAATAAAATATTAGATTATTTAGATGAATTATATCCTAATCCTAAGTGTGAACTAGAATATACTAAAGACTATGAATTATTAATAGCTATAGTAATGAGTGCTCAAACTACTGATAAAAGAGTTAATATGGTAAACAAAGTTTTATTTAAGGAATATCAGAGTGTTAAAGAGTTATCCGAGGCTAGTCTTGAAGATATTGAAAAAATAATTAAACCCATAGGTACTTATAAAAAGAAGGCTGTATTTATTAAAGAAATAGCTACTAAATTAATAAATGATAATATTAAAGTTATTCCAAATGATAGAGAATATTTAAATACTTTTCCTGGAGTAGGTAGAAAAACGATAAATGTCTTTTTGTCAGTTATTTACAATGAACCTTTAATAGCGGTAGATACTCATGTAAATAGAGTAAGTAAAAGACTTAAACTAGCCAAAGATAGTGATGATGTTCTTGAAGTAGAAAAGAAACTTATGAAGAAGATACCTAAAGATAAATGGAATAAAGTTCACCATCAGTTAGTTTTCTTTGGTAGATATAAATGTAAGAGTATCAGTCCTATCTGTACTGATTGTAAATTAAAAGATATATGTAAATATTATTCCGTTCACTCTAAGCCAAGGTCTTAGAGTGTTATTTATAGCCTGCTTCTCAGTCTATAAATAAATATCAGCCATATCCATTATATTCGGGGTGGATACTAAATTAAAAAGAAGGTAACAAATTATGAATAATAAGTTAAATGATAAGAAAACAGTAAAATTTAAAAGAATATATATAGAAATAACTAATGTATGCAATTTAAATTGTTCTTTTTGTAATAGTTCAAATAAAGTAAAAAGAGAAATGACTCCTGAAGAATTTAAAGAAGTACTAAGTAAAATAAATAACTATACAGATTATATATATCTTCATGTAAAAGGAGAACCACTTACGCACCATAACTTAGATAAAATATTAGATATAACTAAAGAATATAATAAAAAAGTATGTATTACTACCAATGGTGTATTTCTAAAAGATAAATTACCCATATTAAAAGAATATGATAATATTTATCAAATAAATATATCTTTACATAGTGAAAATAATAAAAAGAATTATCTTGAAGATATCATATCTTCAGTAAATGAATTATCTTCATATATAAGTTATCGCTTTTGGACATTAGATAATAATAAGATGGATAATAAAACCAAAGAATATATCAAAGTGTTAAAAGAAGTCTATAATAAAGAAGAAATATATGATGGTATAAAATTAAAAGATAAAGTATATTTAAGTTTAGATAATAAGTTTATTTGGCCAAGTATAAATAATGATTATTATAATGAAAGAGGTACTTGTCTAGGAGCCAAAACTCAGCTAGCCATATTATCTGATGGTACAGTTAGTATCTGCTGTCTAGATAGTGAAGGAGTATCAAATCTAGGTAATATTTATTTAAATACTATGGAAGATATACTAGGTAGTGATAAATATCAAAATATACTAAAAGGTTTTAACGATCATAAAGTATATTTAGATATATGTAAACATTGTTCATATAAAGAAAGATTTGATAAAAAATAGTATGATAAATTTGTAAATAAAAAGTAAATAGTTAGTAAAAACTTTTTACTTTTTTTCTTTTGTGGTATACTAAATATAAGTGAGGTACAATATGTGTGGAATAAATGGAATAATAAGTAAAGAAAAAAATAAAGATAAATTAATAAAAGAAATGAATAAAAGAATAGTTCATCGTGGACCCGATGCCGAAGGCATATATGTAGACGATAATGTTGCCTTAGGTCAAAGAAGACTATCAATAATCGATCTTGCTGGTGGTAATCAGCCTATATACAATAAAGATAAAAGCATCTTAATAATATATAATGGTGAAGTATATAATTATAAAGAATTAAAAGAAGAACTAACTGAATATGAATTTCAAACAAACTCTGATACTGAAGTAATATTACACGGATATGAAAAGTGGGGTAAAGAATTGCCAAAAAAATTAAGAGGTATGTTTGCCTATGCTATCTATGATAAAAATAAAAATGAAATATTTATATCTAGAGATCATTTTGGTATTAAGCCATTATATTATTATCAAAATAAAGATGTAATATTATTTGGTTCAGAAATAAAAAGTTTTTTAGCCCATCCTAAATTTAAAAAAGAATTAAATAAAGCATTAATAGGACCATATCTAACATTCAGTTTTACTCCAACAGATGAAACATTTTTTAAAGATGTCTATAGATTACCTGGCGGTCACTCTATGACTATTAATGTTAAAACTAAGAAAATAAAAATAGAAAGATATTTTAAAGTAGAGTTTTCTAATACTAAAGAAAGTTTTGATGAGGTAGTAGAGGAGATCTCCAAAGTAATGGACGATTCAGTAAAACATCATTTAATAAGTGATGTTGAAGTAGGATCTTTCCTTTCTAGTGGTGTTGATTCTTCTTACTTGGTAAGTCTAGCAAGACCTGATAAAACTTATACTATTGGTTTTGATTTAGCTAAATATAGTGAAATAGAATATGCCAAAGACTTAACAGATAAATTAAAAATAAAGAATATTAGTGAAAAAATATCTAAAGAAGAATATATGAAAGCTATTCCTGATGTCTACTACCACATGGATGAACCAACAGCAGACGGCTGTGCAATAGCGGTATACTTCTTATCAAGACTTGCTAGTAAAGATGTAAAAGTAGTATTATCAGGTGAAGGCGCTGATGAGTTCTTCGGTGGATATAATAGTTATGACGATAACTTCTATACCAAACTACCATTATTTATAAGAAAGACCCTTGCGGCTATTTGTAAAGTACTTCCTAAAAATAAAATAACTAGATATATAATAAGAAGAGGTATGTCACTTGAAGAATCTTATGTTAGTATAAATAGAACTTATTATGATGACGAATTAAAAGATGTACTTAAATATAAAGATTATATAAAGAATAAAGATATAACTAAAGAAGTATATGAAGAGTATAAAGACTATGATAAATTAAATAAAATGCTTGCAGTAGATATAAGATATTGGTTAAGTAATAATATTCTTACTATCGTAGATAGAATGACTATGGCTCACTCTATAGAATCTAGAGTACCATTTACTGATATAGATGTCTTTAAAATATCTAGTATATTACCAAAGAAATATAAAGTAAGTGATGGTACTACTAAAGTAGCTTTAAGAGAGGCTGCTAAAAAGGTAATACCAAATGATGCTTATAAAAAGAAAAAACTAGGCTTTCCAGTACCAATCAGAGAATGGATAAGAGAAGACGACTTTTATAATGAAATAAAAAATACATTTAATACCGATATTTCTAAAGAGTTATTCAATAATGATTATCTAATGAAAATATTAGATGAACATAAAAATAGAGAAAAAGATAATTATCGTAGGATATGGGCTGTATATAGTTTCTTAAAATGGTATGAAGAATACTTTGTAAAAAGATAATAAAAAACTTCTTATTTTAAATTAGGGATGATATAATCTTATTAGGGAGAGGAGTGATTATTATTAAAAAGAAAATATTATTAATATTAGCAGTAATATTAGTTGGTTTTGGTACATTATATAGACCAGCACTTGCAGATTCAGGCTGGGATTCAGATTATGATTCAGGAAGTAGTTGGGATTCTGGTAGTGATTGGGATTCCGGTAGTGACTGGGACTCAGGTAGTGATTGGAGCTACAGTGGTAGTTCATATAGTTCTAGCGGCGGTCCTGTCAGTGGTATATCATTATTGATAACCATTATCATAATTGTAATAGTAATTATAATAGTTTCTAAAAACAATAATGGAGGAAACAGTAGCGGTGGAAGTTCTAGCATATCAAGTAGTATAAATAGTTCTAATAATACAAGTAATTATAAAGATATTGATTCAGAAAAAATAAAGAGTATTGATAAAGATTTAAATATAAATGAATTCAAAACAAAAGTATTTAGAACATATAAAGATATTCAAACAGCATGGATGAATTTTGATACAGATACCATAAGAAAACTAACTACTGACGAAATATATAACATGTATAGTAGTCAATTAGAAACATTAAAATTAAAGAAACAAAGAAATATCATGAAAGACATAGAACTAATTGATGTCAAAATAATAGATATTCATAAAGAAAATGATGTTATTACAGTAGATGCATATTTAAATGTAAGATGTTATGATTATGTTATAAAAGATGCAACTGGAGAAGTAACTCGTGGAACAGATAAGGCTAAAATGAATATAAAATATAAATTATCATTTATTAAATCAGCATCAAATAGTAAAACTATTGAGAAATGTCCTAACTGTGGTGCTCCAGTTAATATCGTAGGTTCTGCTACTTGCGAATACTGTGATAGCATTCTAGTAAAAGATGCTAGTGACTATGTAATGAGTAAAAAAGTATCTTTAGGACAAACTTTAGAAAGGTAGGACTATGGAAGATTTTAACGAGGCAATGTTTAAGACAAAAGTCGATAATATCTTTGTAAAATTATATACTTGTATCATGAAAGGTGATTTAACTGATGTTAGACATTTTATAAGTAATGAACTATATAATAATTATATAGCTAAAATAAACGAATTAACTGGTCATAACAAAAGACAAATGTATGACGAAATTAATGTTAAAAACACCAGGGTTATAAGTAGAAAAATTTTAGAGGATAAAGAAATTGTTGATGTAGAACTAATATCAAGATATATGGATTATATAATTGACATAAATACTGGTGATCTTACATCTGGAGATGATACAAGAAGAATAGAAAAAAGAAATATGTTAAGATTCGAGAAAAAATTAAATGCTAAAGATTTTGGTATTGTACGTAAGTGTCCAGGATGTGGTGCTAGTATTGATGTTAATAATACTGGTAAGTGTGAGTATTGTGATACAATATTTAACCTAGACGATTATGATTATATTCTAGTATCAATAAGCACAAATTAGTAATTAAAACAAAATGCTAAATTAAATAAGAGGAGGAAATAATATGGGATTAATAAAAGCATTTAGTACTTCAAAGTCTTCTGTTTTAGGAGATCAATTTAAGGAGTATGTAACTTGTCCAACAATGGAGAAAGGGGTACTAGTTCAAAGAGGAATAGTAGAACATGGCAAGGGAAATAAAAATCCTTCAGAAAACATAATATCTAATGGAAGTGTCATTGCAGTACCAGAAGGAACCGCAATGATGGTTGTAGAAAATGGAGCAATTTTAGAATTCTCTGCTGAACCAGGAACATACACTTTTGATAAAGGAACAGAGACTAGTGTCTTTGAAGGTGGCTTTGGTAAAGGCTTAGTTGAAGCTATCAAAAAGATGGGTAAGAGAACAACATTTGGTGGTCAAACCGCTAATGACCAAAGAGTTTATTATATAAACTTACTTGCAATAACAGGTAATAAATTTGGTTCTCCACAGCCAAGAAAGATAACTGACGATAAATATGGAATGCTTGAGGTAACATTCTTTGGTGAATACGCTATAAAAATAGATGATCCAACTATACTAGTTCAAAATGTAATTGGTTCTAATGCTAAAGATACAATATATTATAGTGATATTCTTGAAGATCAATTTAAAACTAAGTTCGTTGAAAAATTAACACAAGCTATAACTGTTGTAATGAGAAAACACAAAATACCATTTGGTGATATTGGTATGTATAACACTGATATGGTAACAGAAATGAATAATCTATTACAAAGTGATTTAGTAGAAAAATATGGCGTTAAAATATCTGATATAGCAATCGCTGACATTAATTTAACTGATAAATCAATGGAAAGAGTATCAAAAATTGACGATGCTACAATATTCTCAAATGGTTCTCTTCAGTCAGGATTAATGGCCGAAGCAAGTGCTGAAGCAATGAAGAGTGCAGCTTCTAATAGTAACGGAGCAATGATGGGATTCATGGGAATGAATATGGCTCAAAATAGTGGTGCAACAATGATGGGAGCAATTCCTCAAGGCGGAACTATTTCAAAAGAAGAAAGAGAAATGCCAGAACCAGGAAGCCTATTCAAGAAAGAAGAACAAGAGCCAAAAGAAGAACCTGCAGAAGTAGTTAAAGAAGAACCAATAGAGGAAGTAAAGTCAGAAGAAAGTAGCGTAGGCCCTAACTTTTGCCCTAATTGTGGAACTCCCGCTAACGGAGGAAACTTCTGTACAAACTGTGGTAATAAACTAAGATAGTAAAAAAATACTATCTTTTTAAATCTATATATTTATGCTATAATATTTAAGAATTATTATATTAAAGAAAGAGATGATAAAATGACTGATATAGAAATAGCAAGAAGTATAAATCCTAAAAATGTAACTGAAGTAGCCAAAGAACTTGGTATCGAAGATAAAATAGAATTATATGGTAATGATAAGGCTAAAATATCTTTAGATTTATTAAATAAAAAAAGAAATAGTAAATTAGTTTTAGTAACTGCAATTAATCCCACTCCAATGGGTGAAGGAAAAACTACTGTATCAATATCTTTAAATGATGCATTATGTAAATTAGGTAAAAAAAGCATATTAACTCTAAGAGAACCATCACTAGGACCAGTATTTGGTATAAAAGGTGGGGCTACTGGTGGAGGATATGCCCAGGTAATACCAATGGAAGATATTAATCTTCATTTTACTGGAGATTTTCATGCTATAACGACTGCTAATAATTTATTATGTTCAGTAATAGATAATCATATTTATCAAGGTAATGCCTTAAATATTGACAAAGTAGTATTTAAAAGATGCTTAGATTTAAATGATAGACAGCTAAGAGTAATAAACACTGGTTTATCTGGAGAAAAAAATACTAAAGAGAGAATAGATGGTTTTGATATAACAGCAGCTTCTGAAATAATGGCTATTTTATGTTTAAGTAAAGATTTAAACGATTTAAAGAGAAGACTTGGTAATATTGTAATTGGTTATGATACTAAAGAAAAAGAGATAACTGCTAGAACGTTAAAAGTTGATGGAGCAATGACTGTTTTACTAAAAGATGCTATAAAGCCTAATTTAGTTCAAACTCTTGAAGGAAATCCATGTATCGTGCATGGTGGACCATTTGCTAATATTGCTCATGGATGTAATAGTGTAATAGCTACCAATATTGCTATGTCACTAGGAGATATAACTATAACTGAAGCTGGCTTTGGAGCAGATTTAGGAGCAGAAAAGTTCTTAGATATAAAATGCCGAAATATTAATACACATCCTGATGCAGTGGTACTAGTGGCTACAATTAGATCACTTAAATATCATGGAGGAATGCCTAAAGAAGATATTGCAAAAGAAAGTATTGATTACTTAGAAAAAGGCATGAATAATCTATATAGACATATCCATAATTTAAAAGAGGTATATGGACTTAATGTAGTCGTAGCTATTAATAAATTTAGTAATGATACTGATAAAGAAATTAACTTTCTTGAGGAAAAATTAAATAAAATAGATGTAGATTATGCCGTTACTAATGGTTATTCATTAGGTAGTGATGGAAGTATAGACTTAGCTAGAAAAGTTTTAGATAATATTAATAAACCTAATAACTTTAATTATGCTTATGATATAAATGATAGTATTAAAGAAAAAATATATAAGGTATCGACAAAAATATATGGTGCTAAAGATGTAGAGTATTCAGAAGTAGCTCTAGAAAAATTATCATTACTAGAAGAAAAATATAATAATATACCAATATGTATTGCTAAAACACAGTATTCATTATCTGATGATCCTAAGAATTTAGATCCTAAAGAAGACTATAATATTCATGTTACAGACCTAGTATTAAAGGCTGGAGCAGAATTTATCGTAGTCTTAACTGGAGATATAATGACTATGCCAGGATTACCAAAAGTACCAAATAGCGAGAATATAGATATTATAGATGGTGTAACTATAGGAATATTTTAATATTCCTTTTCTTTATAAATGCTTTATTTTATTAAAATAATGTGCTAAAATACTAAAAGAAAGAAGGAAGAAGTATGAAAGTAGGAATATGTTCATTAGGATGTAAAGTTAACATATATGAAAGCGAATTAGTTACTAATATATTAAAAAATAATAATTATACAGTCGTGGATTTTGAAGATAAAGCAGATATATACATAATAAATACTTGTAGTGTAACTAATGAAAGTGATAAAAAAAGTAGAAAGATGATAAATAGAGCTAAAAAAAATAATCCAGATGCTATTATTATAGTAATGGGGTGTTATAGCCAGGTTAATGCTGAAGATATCGATGTTGATATTGTCTTAGGAAATAGAGATAAATCTAAAATAGTAGAAATAATTGAAGAATATATAAAAACAAAACAAAAGAAAAAAATAATATATGATTTAACCAAAGTAGATTTTGAAAAGATGGAAATAACTAACTTTGATAGTCATACTAGAGCTTTTGTTAAAATACAAGATGGATGTAATGCCTTCTGTTCTTACTGCATAATACCTTATGTAAGAGGTAGAGTAAGAAGTAAAGATCCTGAAGATGTTATTAATGAAGTGACAGTCCTAGTAGAAAAAGGCTATAAAGAAATAGTACTAACAGGTATTCATACCGGTAGATATGGAACTGATATAAATACTACCCTGGAAGAACTATTAAATAAATTAGTAAATATACCAAATATATATCGTATAAGATTATCTTCAATAGAAATAAATGAAATAACTCCTGGTATAAAAAAATTATTAAAAGAAAATAAAGTGATGGCTAAACATTTACATATACCATTACAATCAGGATCTAATAAAATATTAAAACTTATGAATAGAAGATATAACAAAGAAGAATTCTTGTCTATGGTAGATAATTTAAGAGATATACCTGATATATCTTTAACTACTGATTTAATCGTCGGTTTTCCAAATGAAGGTGAAGAAGAATTTAATGAAACAATAGATACGCTAAAAGAAATAGGTTTTACTAAGATTCATACTTTTCCATATTCAAAAAGAAAGGGTACACCAGCAGCCACAATGGATAATCAAGTATCTCCAGAAGAAAAGAAAAAGAGAGTACATAGAATATTAGACTTATCTAATAAGTATGAACATAATTTCTATGAAAGTAAGATAGGCAAAATCTATGATGGTGTAGTAGAGGTTCATTCTAATGGTACTACTATTGTTCATACTTCTAACTTTATACCAGTAATTATTAATGATGTAGTAGAAGAGGGAACTATAGTAGATGTTAAAATAGAAAAAGTAGAAGATTTAAAAGTATATGGAAGAATAGTTTAAAAGGAGAATAAATATGAGTGAAAACAAGTATGTATATCATGGAAGTCATATACCTGATTTAAAAGTAATCAAACCACATAAGAGTACACACTTGCAAAACTGGGTATATGCCACATCTTCAAAAGCAGTTGCCACCATTTTCTTAAGTAACAAACATAGTGATTTATATTATTACTTAGGTGGTAATGACGAAGATAACAATCTTGTTCTCGTAGAAAGAAAAAAAGGTATGTTTAAGGATATATTTAATGTATCTGGTTCTATTTATAAACTTAGTTCTAAAAACTTTCTTAATGGTATTACTGGTTGGTCTATGGAAGTTGTAAGTAATAGAGAAGAGCAAGTGCTTGAAGAAGAAAAAATAACAGATGTTTATGAAGAACTAATAAAATTTAATGATGAGGGAAAAATTAAATTATATTTATATCCTAACAGACCTAGTTATATTCCTTTAGATAATAGTGATTTAATACCTAAAGTAATTAGATGGTCAAAGAAAGGATTAAAAATAGGAAATTTCTTTGAATTGTATCCAGAACTTACTGATAGGTTCTATGAAGAACTAGAAAAAACTAAATAGTATATGGAAGAATAGTTTAATATTCTTTCTTTCTTTTTATATTATGTAATGACAATGTAATTAAAATGTATTGACTATAAATTATACTAAGAAAGGAAGTGTGAATTATGGATAATACTTCTAATACTACTAATTTAAATGTTAGAGTGGATTCAACCTTAAAGAAAGAATCAGATATGTTATTTAAAGATTTGGGTTTAAATATGAGTACTGCGATTAATATGTTTTTAACACAATGTGTAAAGACTTCCAGTATACCATTTAATATTTCAGAGCCTAAACCAAGTAGGCAACTGAAAAGAGCATTAAAAGAAGCAGAACGCATTACTAAACACTCTGAAAGATATAAAAGTTATGATAATATAGATGATTTATTTAGGAACTTAGATAGTGATGATTGATTTAAATATAAAGCTTAAATATATAACTAGATTTACTAGTGATTTTAAGAAAAATTATAAAAAAATTAAAAAACAGGGTAAAGACATAAACAAATTGCGTCAGGTTATAGAAAAATTAGCTAATAAAGAAAAACTAGATGAAAAATATCAAAATCATATGCTAAATGATAGTAAAAAATATAAAAATTGCGGAGAATGTCATATAGAACCAGATTGGTTACTAGTATATCAGTATGTAGATAATGAACTTATCTTATTACTTGTTACTATAAGTAGTCATGGCGAAATATTTTAAAACAAAATAAACCTAGAGTCAAAAAATATAACTCTAGATTTTTAAATTAAACTATTTATGGAAAATTGTGTTAAATAATTGACATCAAAAAAGAGTAATGCTATAATTCATATAGTCAAGAATTATGTACAAATACATAACATAAAAATGGAGGTTAAAATGATAAAATTACTAAAAAAACTGACTAAAAAAGATTGGCTTTTTGTATTTATTAGTGTACTTTTAATAGTATTTCAAGTATGGTTAGAATTAAAAATGCCAGATTATATGTCTAATATCACTCAGCTAGTTCAGACTAAAGGAGCAGACATAAAAGATATTTTAAGAGAGGGTTCTTATATGCTCCTATGTGCTCTAGGAAGTTTACTTAGTGCGGGAATAGTAGGATACTTTATCTCAGGAATAGCGGCTTCTTTCTCATTTAATGTAAGAGAGGCTATCTTTAAGAAAGTACTTAATCTAGATACTAGTGAAATAAAGAACTTTTCTACTAGTAGTCTAATAACAAGAACTACTAATGATATAACTCAGGTAGAAATGCTAATTGGAATGGGTCTTCAATTAATGATAAAGGCTCCAATTACTGCTGCTTGGGCTATTACTAAAATATTAGGTAAGAGCCTAGAGTGGAGTATGGCTACAGCGGTAGCAGTCATTATTCTAATTACTACTATTATAATTTTAATGATTATAGTTATGCCAAGATTTAAAATAGTTCAAAGTCTTATTGATAAGATGAACTCAGTAACTAGAGAAAATCTAACTGGTATAAGAGTAGTAAGAGCATTTAATGCCGAAAAGTATCAAGAAGATAAATTTAATAAAGTAAATAATGATTTAACCAATACACAAATGTTTAATCAAAAAGCATTTAATATTCTTAGTCCTATGATGAATATAGTGATGCATACTCTAACATTATCTATCTATTTTATTGGAGCCCTTTTGATAGATAAGGCTTTAATGGGAGATAAAATCGTTTTATTCGGAGATATGATTGTCTTTTCATCATATGCTATGCAGGTAATAATGGCTTTCTTAATGCTTGCTATGATCTTCATGATGTTACCTCGTGCTAATGTGTCTGCAAAAAGAATAAATGAAGTACTAGATACCGAAGTAACAATTGAGGATGGTAAAGTAACTAAGAATAAGAATGGTTTAAGAGGTACTGTTGAATTTAAAAATGTATCATTTAAATATCCAGATGCTGACGAATATATCTTAGAGAATATTAGTTTTACTGCTAATGAAGGAGATACTGTTGCTTTTATAGGATCTACTGGTTCTGGTAAGAGTACATTAATAAACTTAATACCAAGATTCTATGATGTTACTGATGGTGAAATACTAGTAAATGGTATTAATGTTAAAGATTATAAAGAAGAATATTTGCATAATATTGTTGGATATGTTCCCCAGAAGGCTGTTATGTTCTCTGGTACTGTTGAGTCCAATATTACTTATGGTAAGAGTATTTTAGGTAAACCCGATAAAAAGAAGATTAATGAAGCGCTAAAAGTATCGCAGGCTTATGAGTTTGTTTCAAAACTAGATAAGAAAGAAAAGAGTCATATAGCTCAAGGTGGAACCAATGTTTCAGGAGGACAAAAGCAAAGATTGTCCATTGCTAGAACTATTGCCAGAAGTCCTGAAATATATATATTTGACGATTCATTTAGTGCCTTAGACTATAAAACAGATTCAGTACTAAGAAAAGAATTAAAAAAATATACTAAAAAGGCTACTAGTCTAATCGTAGCACAAAGAATAGGAACAATTATGAATGCTGATAAAATAATTGTTTTAGATAAGGGTAAATGTGTTGGAATAGGTACTCATAGTGAACTTATGAAAACTTGCGAAGTATATAAAGAAATTGCCCTTTCCCAAGTAACAAAGGAGGAACTAGAAAATGCATAACGAAAAAGAAGAAAAAAGAAATAATCCTCCAAGAGGGGGCCATGGTCCAATGAGAACCATTGAAAAGCCAAAAAACTTTGGCATGGCTCTATCTAAACTACTTAAAAGTTTAAATGATTTTAAAGTGTTAATAATAGTATCTCTAGTACTCGCTGGTCTATCAGCAGTTCTAGCCTTAGTATCTCCAGATAGATTATCTGATTTAACTGATGAGATATCTAAGAGTCTAACTATTAATACTACCAACATGGAGAAACTACAAGAAGATTTATTAACCAATCTTAATGAAGAGACCTTTGCGGGTATATTAAATCTAAATATTGATGAGAGTACTATTTATAAAGTAAATACTGCTAGTATATCAGCTTTAGATAAAGAAATATTTAACAATACTATCAGTGCTATGACTAAAGAAAATGCTACTACTTCATTATGTAAATTACCAGACAGTGTATTAGATATTATACTTGAAGAGTCTACATATAATGATATATTAATAACTAAGGAAGATAAAATAAATCTACTTAAATCATTATCTAATTATAATAGTGAGACTAAAGATTATTCATTTATAACTAAACTTCCAGATAGTATAAATAATGTCTTATTTCCTAGTTCTACTATTGATAATATAGAAATAACTACTAAAGATAAAGTAGAGTTTATTAGTAAGATGGCTACTTTAAAGAAAGATGCTTCAGTAAATAAAATATATAAAGTAGTAGAAACATTACCTAATAGTATTCAAAAATTAGTTAATCCGAAGATGAATATTGAAAAAATAACTAAGATGGCTACTATATTATTAATTATATATGTGATAAGTGCTATATTTGGATATCTTGAAGGAATATTCATGGTTAAAGTAGCCAATAATTATGCCTGTAATTTAAGAAATAAAATATCTTTAAAGATAAATAAATTACCTCTTAAGTTCTTCGATCACAACCTATCAGGAGATATTTTATCTAGAGTAACTAATGATGTAGATACAATAGCTCAGTCATTAAATCAAAGTTTATCTACTTTAGTATCTTCAATTACATTATTCTTAGGTTCTATTATTATGATGTTTGTAACTAACTATATACTAGCTATAACCGCTATTGTATCTAGTTTAATAGGATTTATATTAATGTTTATAATTCTTAATAAATCACAAAAATATTTTACTAAGAGACAAGAAGAACTTGGTAATTTAAATGGTTACATAGAGGAAGTATATTCTGGATTAAATGTTGTTAAAACTTGTAATGGAATAGATGAGTCTACTAAAGAATTTGATAAGTTAAATAAGAGACTTTATACTTGTAATAGAAAGAGTCAGTTTTTATCAGGATTAATGCAACCTATCATGGGATTCGTTGGTAACTTTGGTTATGTTGCCGTATGCGTAGTAGGAGCCCTTCTAGTATCAAAAGATATTATATCATTTGGTACAATAGTAGCCTTCATAATCTATGTAAGACTATTTACTAATCCATTATCACAAATAGCTCAGTCTATGACTTCACTTCAGACAACAGCAGCTGCTAGTGAAAGAGTATTTGCTTTTCTAGAGGAAAAAGAAATGTCTAAAGAGACAAATATTACTAAGAAATTAGATAAGGATAAAGTAAAAGGAAAAATAGAATTTAAAAATGTTAAGTTTGGCTATGATGAAGATAAAATTATCATTAAAGATTTTACTGCTACTGCAAAACCAGGTCAAAAGATAGCTATTGTTGGTCCAACAGGAGCGGGTAAAACTACTATGGTAAATTTACTTATGAAGTTCTATGAAATAAATTCTGGTGATATTAAGATTGATGGTGTATCTATTAAAGATTTAACTAGAGAAAATATTCATGATTTATTTACTATGGTACTTCAAGATACTTGGCTATTTAATGGTACTATTAAAGAGAATATTGTTTACAATAGAAAGAATATTAGTGATAAGAAAGTAAGAGAAGTATGTGAAGTGGTAGGAGTAGATCATTTTATTAAGACATTACCTAATGGTTATGATAGCAAAATATCTGATACTGATTCTATTTCAGCAGGACAAAGACAGTTACTTACTATTGCTCGTGGTATGATTGAGAATGCTCCTTTCTTAATTTTAGATGAAGCTACATCTAATGTAGATACTAGAACTGAAGAACTAGTACAAAAGGCTATGGATAAGTTAATGGAGAATAAGACATCATTTATTATAGCTCATAGATTATCTACTATTAGAAATGCTGATTTGATATTGGTTATGAAAGATGGTAATATTATTGAGACTGGTAATCATGATAAACTTATGAAAGAGAATGGTTTCTATGCTAGTTTGTATAATTCTCAGTTTGAAAGTTTAAAATAATTATTTGTTATCCTCTTAAGCCAAGGTCTTAAGAGGCAAAAGAGAGCCTTAAAATAAGTCTCTCTTTTGAACATTTTGGTTATAAAATATCTAGTTTTATTTTAATATTTATAGTATAATCTTAATATGAGTTCTTGCAAAATACTAGAATAATAAATATAAATATTAGAGAAAGAAGGAATAATATATGATATATTTAGATAATAGTGCTACTACTATGGTAGATGATAGAGTACTAGAAACATTTAATAAAGTATGTAAAAACTATCCAGGTAATTCTAATTCATTACATAGTCTAGGAATAAAATCAAAAGAACTAGAAGAGTACGCTACTGAAAAGATAAGCAATTTATTAGGAGTAAAACCTAGTGAAGTAATATATACTTCGGGAGCTTCTGAATCAAATAATACAGTATTAAAAGGAGTAGCTTCTAAATATAAAAATCGTGGCAATCATATAATTACTACGCCTCTAGAACACTCATCAGTATTAGAAACTTGTAAATATTTAGAAAATAAGGGCTTTATTATTGATTATGTTAAAATAAAAGACAATGGTTTAATAGATATTGAAGATTTAGAAAGACTATTAACAGATAATACTATTTTAGTTTCAGTAGCTTATGTTGATAGTGAACTAGGTATAAAACAAGATATAGATACTATTGGTAAGATAGTAAAAAAACATCCTAAGTGTTATTTCCATGTTGATGCTACTCAGGCTATTGGTAAAATAAAGGTAGATCCTACTAATATAGATTTTATTAGTATGTCGGCTCATAAAATATTTGGCCTAAAAGGAATCGGACTATTAATAAAAAAAGATAATATTGTTATTGATAATTTAATTCATGGAGGAAAGAGTACTACCATTTATCGTAGCGGGACCCCAGCGTTACCATTAATATGTAGTCTTATGAAAGCCTTGGAATTAGTTATTCCAAATATAGATAAAAATTATGAATATGTATCATCTCTAAGTAGGAAGATAAAAGATAATTTAAAAAAGTATGATAATATTCATATAAATAGTACTGAAAATAGTATTCCATATATTATTAATTTTAGTGTGATAGGAGTAAAACCAGAAACATTTATTCACACTATGGAAGAAGAAGATATTTATTTATCCACTAAAAGCGCCTGTTCTACTAGTGATATATCATTATCCGTAGATAGCATATATCATAATAGAGAAATATCTATGAGTAGTATAAGAATAAGTTTAAGTTATAAAAATACTGAAGAAGAGATAGATAAGTTTATTGAAGTATTTGATAAAATATATAACAAATTAGTGTTTAAAAAATAAAACATTGTTACATAATAAAATTAGAAGTAAAGAAGTTTTTAATTAGGTAGAAGTACTTAAAACAAAAACTTCTTTTCTTTATTTAAATTCATATTTTTATTATAATTAATATCATATTTTTATTATAATTAATATCATATAATTGACAAAAGCCAAAAATCTGTTATAATAGTAAACCATCAGGTAGCTTGTTAGGAGGATTTATGAGTAAGAATAAAAGACTAATATTAACAATAATTCTTATTTTAGTAGCTATATTATTATTCATAGGAATATATCTATACAAATCAAACAAAAAAAAATCATATTACTTAAATATAGATATTGAAACAAATAATAATGTTAACAATCCTATTAACTATGAAGAAGTTATTAACAATTTGAGAGAAGAATATAATAATAAAGACATTAAAGGTATTCTAGAAATAGATAATACTGATTATATCGTACCAATATTACAAGGTAGTGATAATGATTATTACCTAAATCATGATGCCTATGGAAATAGAAATGGTATGGGTTCTATCTATTTAGATTATAGAGTAGATATCGATACCAGTAAAAAATTATTAATTTATGGTCATAATTCTTCAACTATTAATATGCCATTTAAAATACTTGAAGAATTCTATGATAAAGATTATTACGATAATCACAAATATATGTGGATAACCACAAGTACTACAAAAAAGAAGTATGAAATATTTTCTGTCTATGTAGAAACAAAAGATTTTTCTTACATGAATGTTAACTTTGCAAGTGATAAAGATTATCTTGAACACATAACAAAGTTAAAAGAAAAATCAATGTATGATACTGGAGTAGAAGTAAGTTCTAAAGATGAAGTACTAATACTTCAAACATGTAGTACACATAAAGATTATAGTAATTATCAAAAAAAATATTTATTAATAATATTAAGGAGGGTTTAATGAATGAAAAAAAGTTTTAAAAAGTTTACTAAAATATTAGTACTAATAGCAATGATTTTTTCAGACTTAATGACACCAATTAGTGTATTAGCAGATCAAATATCTGAAAGTACTCCTAATAAAGGTGATATTGGTATTAATGGTGAAGTAACAAATAATGGCGAAATGGCTACTGTTAGTGTTGGCTCTACAGAAAATGAAGGTGGAGTAAAAGTTACTAAGACGGTTAGTAAAATTAATTCTAACGGAGAATATGAAGTAAAATTTAAAATAGAAGGAAGGGATGTTAAAACTACAGAGACATCTACAAAACCAATCTATGCTGTGGTAGTATTTGATAGATCTAGTAGTATGTACAGCGAAGAATGTAAATTTTTATTTTTTGCTTGTAAAGAGGTAAAGTTTTCTTCAGCAGTAAATGGTGCTCAAATATTTGCTAGAACACTAAAAAATAGATTCAGCAATGCCAATTTATCACTTGTAGCATTTGATACTAATGTTGAAGTATTAACAAACCCAAATGGTGATGGCTTTGTTAATAGTAATTTTGACTCAATTAATTTTGGGAAACCTGATGGTGTTACTAATTTAACTGGTGCTCTAAATAAAGCTAAAGAATTATTAGATGCAAAAGAAGGAGATTATACAAAATATGTTGTTGTAATTAGCGATGGGGCACCAACAAATTCAAGTGGATATGCTACTAATGATGCAGCTAAAAAAGCTATTGAAGCAGCTAAATTAATTAAAGATGAAGATATTAAGATTTTCTCTATTGGATATGAGACTGATAAAACAACATCAAATACATTAAAAAGTATTTCTTCAGGAGATGGACACTATGCTGATGCTGATCCTGAAACAGTTGCGGCTAAATTTTCTGAAATAACAAGTAATATTACATCATCTACATTTGCAGGAACTGAAGCGGTATTAAAAGATAATATTGGTTCTAACTTTACAGTAGTTCCAAATGATAAAATTACTGTAGATAGTGAGGGAAATGTTACTGCTAATATTGGTAATATCACTGAAGGTGGTACTGAGATATCATTTGTTGTTAATATTAAGCAAGACGATACTGACGGATGGGTAAATGTTAACGAAGGATTTAAGTTAACATATAAAAATTCAAATAATGTAGATGATAAGAAAGAATATTCAGAAGAGGAAGTTCAACCTCAAGTATATTGGGAAAGAAATACTTATAATTATACTATTAATTATTATAAAGATAGTATTGATGAAAATAATTTATTAGGTTCTGATAATAGTAGTAGTGCTTATAAAGGAGATAAAATCACATTAACTTCTGAACAAAAGAATGCTATGCTTCCTGAAGGATATAAATTATCATCAGTAGATCCTGAAGAACTAGAAATAGTGAATGATAGTACTAAAAATGTAATTAATGTTTTATATACTAAACAAGAATTGAAGTTTAGAGTAGAATACTATTTTCAAAATGTAAATGATGATGGCTATACAGAAAATAGTTCTTTAAGAAAAAATAATCAGCCAGCATTATATGGTGATGAAAAAATAGCTTCAAGTTTTAATGATATTGCAATTCCAAATGGATATCATTTTAATGAAGAAAAAACAAATGAAGTGAATAATGGAAAATATACTATTACAAATAATGATGTAGTTATTAAATTATATTATGATAGAGAAGTATATTCATATACAGTAAAGTATTTATTTAAAGATTTAAATGGTAATTATGTAGAAAGAACTGATATTCCAAGCAGAAATATAGCTAATGTTAAGTATGGAACTGAAGTATCTACAAGTACTTATGAATTAGTAAATGTTCCTACAGGATTCGCTTTAAATAGAGCAATGACTGAGGAAAATAATCAAGGTAAATATGTTATTACTAACAATCAAACAATAATTAATATTTATTATGATAGAAGTAATTATAAATTAAATGTTAATTATCATTTTAATGGTGAATTTGATAAAGTTTATAATTACACTAAAGATGCTGTATATGGTGCTGCTGAAAAGGCTAGTGATTATACTTTAGAAAAAGTTAATTCTGATTATTTAAATAGTAGAAAAAATAAGGATAATAAATATTATTTCTTAGATTCAAGTAGAAATAATGATGTTATTACTATAGGTACTGGAGATAATACTTTGAATGTTTATTATATTAGTACTGAATTTGATGATACTGAAGGTAAATTAGAAAATATTACTAAGGTTGCTAATACTGAAAAGGTAGTTAGTACATTAGATACTGTAAGTTATACTATTAATTATACTAATACAATTAAAAATATTAAAAATGGTGATAAGGCGGTAGTTACAATTACTGATAAATTACCTCAAGGTATCGATGAAAAAAATAGTAATCTAAATGGTGGATTATATGATAAAGACACTAATACTATTACTTGGGTTATAGAAGAAACAGCAATGTTAGAAAATGGAAAAGAACTTGCAGAAGAATATATAGTAAGTATCAACCCTATAACTTATACTGTTAAATATAATGATTATTTAGAAGTTAATGGTAGAAGTTTAAATAATATTGCAGAGGGAAAAATACAAGTAATAAGAGAAAATGATGTTGTACTTTCTTCTGAAGGTAAGGAAGCTAATGCTATAGTACCAGTAGAAATTAAAGGTACAGTAACTATATATTTTAAAGATGAAAATGGTAATGAAATAGATACTAGAGTAGTAAAAGGTCCTGAATTAGTTAAAACAACTTATAGTACTGAGGCTAATAATATTAAGGATTATACTTTAGATGAGACTAAATTACCAGAAAATGCAAAAGGTTCTTATGTTGAAGGAAATATAGAAGTAGTATACTATTATACTAAAGATAAAGGTACAGTAGTGGCTACATATAAAGATGAGAATGGTAGAGAGCTACATAGTAGTGTAGAAACTACTGATTATGTAGGAGAAGAATATACTACAGAAGAAAAGTCTTTCTATGGTTATACTTTAAAAGAAGTAACTGGTTCTTCAAGAACTGGAAAGTATGTTGGAAAACAAACTTTATATGTTAATTACATATATGTAAAAAATGTAGGTACTTCTGAAGAAGAACTAAATAAGGATGGTATAGAATTAGTAGGATCAATTACTGATGCCTTTGATTATACAATTACTTATAATACAGAAATTAAAGATTATGTAGGTAAAGCAACACTTACAATTACTGATATTCTTCCATTTGAAATAGATGCAGAAAAATCAGAAATTAGTAATAATTGTAAATATATTAAAGAAAATAATACAATATTATGTAAATATGAAATTGATAATACTCCTATTACAATAAATATTGGTAATATCAATATTAATAATAATGGACAAATTGAGAATATTAATAAAAATATTATATTTAATATTGAAGAAAACTTTAAATTATACTACATTAATGTAGATAAGAAAGAAGTAACAAATAAAGTAACTGCAGAACTAACTTATGAAAATGTTACTAAGACTACTGATGATGAATATACCACAGAAGTAGAAGAGGGAACAGTAATAGTAAATTATGTTACTAAAGACGGAGAAAAATTAACTGATAGTATTACTCTTACAGGCCCTGTAGGAACTACATATGAAACAGTTAAGAAAGACTTTGATAAATATAGCTTTATAGAAGTTAAAGGCGAGGTAGAAGGAACTTATACTAAAGGACAAAAAGAAGTTACTTATGTATATGATTTAACTATTCTTCCACCACAAACTGGAGTAGAAGCAAATATGTTTATGTATGTTAATTATATATTTGCATTAATTGCTCTAGCAGTAGCTTTTAGAACATATAAGACTATAAAAAATAATTAATAAAAAAATGACTTGAGCAAATCAAGTCTTTTTTTCTATATTTTATATTTATTTTTGGTATTCTTTGGTTTATGTTTAAAAAAGTCAAAAATTAATTTTTTTACATCATCATATCTATCATTAATAAATAAATCATGAGTTAAACCACTAATTTCTACTAAAGTAACTGAAGTGGATTTAATGTTATCATATACATAATTAACTGAAGTATCAGGAACTATTTCGTCTTTAGTACCATGAATAATTAAAGTTGGACATGTTATACTTTTGACATCACTGTGATGTTCGCTAACTAGTGACATAAACTCTTTAATCGTAGGAACTGGTACTTTAAATAATCTTGATATGACTTCTTCTTTATTATAATCTTTAAATAAATTAGGAACAACCTTGATACTTTCTAGTATATTTATTTTATTATCTTCAAACTTAAAATATTGAAAGGCAGGAGCAGCAAGTACTAGTTTTTTTACTTCCTTATATTTACTTGCTAAGTATGCTGCAATAACACCACCCATACTATGACCAATAACATATATTTCTTTATATCCGTGCTTAATTATTTTTTCGATTTGCATCTCTGACATTTTTATCCAATCATCTTTAGTAACTTTATTAATAATAGCTTTATCATGACCAGGTAGAGTATAAGTAAATACCTTGTAATTATTAACAAATTCTAAATCATTAGGTAAATTACCATAGTCATAAGCACCACCCGCAAAACCATGTATTAAAAGTATTGCTTTTTTTCTTAACATTATCTATCACCCTCTATTAATATATTAACATAATATTAATTAATTTCAAATAGAATGTTTAATCTTTTTATTATTTTCTTCTCTAGTAAGAAAACAAAATATAATATCTTTTATATCTTGATATCGGTAGTTATTAAAAATACCATGATTAATATTATCTATAGTCCATAGTTCGACATCTTTAGATTTAACATTATCATATACATATTTAATAGAGGCAAAAGGTACTGTAGTATCTTTATTTCCCCAAAGCAGTAGAATAGGTATATTAATCTTTTTAACATCTTCATAGTGGTCATTAACTAAATAAGAAAATTCTTTAACTGTTTTAAGAGGAACTTTAAAGTATTTAGCCATCATCTCTCTAAAAGTATAATTTTTAAATATACTTGGAATTAGTTTGACACTATCGATAAAGTTAATTTTATTATTTTTAAAGTTACAAAATTCAAATGCTGGCGCGGCAAGTACTAACTTTTTCACTTCTTTATATTTACTTCCTAAGTAAGTAGCAATGACACCACCCATACTATGACCAACAACATATATTTCTTTGTATCCATATTTAATTAATTTTTCTATATTATACTCTGCATCTTTTATCCAGTCATCTTTAGTAACTTTATTAATAACTAAATTACCATGGCCTTTCATTGTATAACTAAATATATCAAATAAACCATTTAGTTCTAAGTCATTAATTAATTCACCATAATCATAAGTACCACCAGCAAAGCCATGAATAAATAATAGTGCTTTCTTTTTCATTTAGATTCTACATTTCTTATATACTTAAATTTAATTTACTATAAGGTATTAATATATTGTAATCACCAAAATAATATGGTGCTATTTGATATCTTTCAAAGAAGATAATAATACCTTCATCAGTTAAAGCAATTTTTTTGAAGTTATCTGTCTTAGGACTAGTACCATCCATTAACATATCTTTAACATCACTATTACTAAGTACTTTGTTTTTTGCAAGTTCCTCTCTAGAAATATTAGATAATTTATTTAAAATATTTTTATCTATATTAATTAAATCATTTATATTAATAAAAGAATTATTTTTAGTATTATAAATAACAGTATCAATATAATGATTAGGATGGGCTCCTCCGAGAAAAAGTTCACTATAAAATACAAGAGATATATAATCTTTATATTTATATTCTTTATAATCTATATATAATGTATAAATATGATAATTGTCATCAAAGGGAGTACTCTTAATTTCTTTACTATATTTATTAATAATATATTTAATTCTTTTATTAAGGCTTCGATATTTAAATCTAGGATACTTAATACTAATTTCCAATTCATTATCTTTCTCATTAACAAACTTAACTCTAGTATTATTAATACTAATAATGAAGTAGGTAATTAATAAAGCAAAAAATATAAATAAAGATATTATAAATAAAATGTTTTTTTTCATACTAAAATATATTCTTATTAAAATATAAATATTAATATAACTTTATGTATAAATAATTTGCTTATATATAATATAAGAATAGGCATATTGTTATTAGACTTTAGGCTAATAACAACACTAATAAGACTTGGGACAAGGCTTATAGTGAAAAAAAATAAAAAAATTAGCAATTTTATATTGACATTGCTAATAAATAGTAATATAATGATATTAGCAGTAGAAAAGAAGGACTGCTAATAAGGAAGTGATATGATATGATCACGGATAGACAAAAAGAAATGCTGAAAATAATCGCAGAAGAATATATAAAGACTGCTAAACCAGTAAGTTCTAATCATATCTGTAAAAAATTAAAATGTTCTAGTGCTACCATTAGAAACGAAATGGCTAAACTAGAAGAATTACATTTACTTGAAAAGAATCACTTTGCTTCAGGTAGAATACCAAGTGAAGAAGGTTATAAGTATTATGTAGACCATTTAATGAAACCAAAAAATATGACTGGTGAAGATATGCTTAAACTACAGACAATATTTCACAATCATTCACTAGATTTAAATGATACTATAAAAAAAAGTATCGAAATAATTAGTGAAATAACAAATTATACGGCAGTAGTACTTGGTAATTCTTCTAAAGAAAATAGATTAAAGAAAGTAGAGGTAGTACCACTTGAAGATAATAAAATATTATCAATAGTTATTACTGATAAAGGTGTGGTACAACATAAGATATTATACTTACCAAATGATGTATCCACTGGTGATGTTAAAAAGACAGTTGAACTAATAAATAAATTAGTCGTAGGTACACCAATAAATGAAGTAAGTGAAAAACTAGAATATGAAGTAAAACCAATAATAAGAGATTATGTAAAACAATATGAAGTTTTATATAATACCTTCTATGATGCCTTTCATGAATTTACCACTGAGAAAACTAGTGAAGCCTATTTTGGTGGAAGAACAAATATGTTAAAACAACCAGAATTCTCTAGTATTGATAAAGTAAAGGAAATACTTAGTAAATTTGAAGACATAGATAGCATTTCCAAAATGAAAGAAGAAGATAATGGTATTAATATTTATGTTGGTAGTGAAACAGAATTAACTGATGATGTTTCAGTAATAAAAACAAAATATAATATCAATGGTGAAGAAGGAACAATAGCAATAATTGGCCCTAAGAGAATGGAATATGATCGAGTTGTAACTCTTCTTGATTATATAAAGAATAACCTAGGAGGAGATTATGGAAAATAAAAAGAAAAAGAAACATGAACATAAAGAAGAATGTCATTGCAATGAAGAATGCAATTGTGAGGAAACTTGCAAATGTGAAGATTCTTGCAAATGCAGTGAAGAAGAATGTTCTTGCAGCAAAGAATCAAATATTAACGACGAAAGAGAACTTCTAAGTAAAAGAATCAAAGACTTAGAGGAGGCTCTTCTTCGTAGTCAAGCAGAATTAATTAACTATAAAAGAAGAAAAGACGAAGAAACATCTAGAATAATTAAGTATGCTGAAGAAGATATACTAAAAGGATTTTTACCAATATTAGATAACTTTGAAAGAGCTATAAATATGGACGACGATAATTTAGAGGACGAAGTATCCAAGTTCTTACAAGGCTTTAAACTTATGTATAAGCAAATAAAAGACTTACTTACTAAGTTTGAAGTAACAGAAATGGATTGTTTAGGTAAAGAGTTTGATCCTACATACCATCAAGCTGTTACTACAGGTAAAGATGAATCTAAAGAATCAGGTATAATTCTTGAAGTATTACAAAAAGGTTATATGTACAAAGACAAAGTACTTAGAACCGCTATGGTAAAAGTAAATGAGTAAAAGTACTATAAGAGATATTATTTATATTCTAATATTCTTAGCAGTCTTAATACTTGGAATAAAATTTATCGTATGGATATTCCCAGTACTAATATTATTAATACTAGGATACTATATCTATAGAAGTATAAAGATAAATAGAACTATTAGAAATATGCATAATACCACAGACAATAAAAATAAAGATAAAAAAATGAAAGTCATTCATGAATTTGATGAAGACTAATAAATATATAAAGGAGATTGATAAATATGAGTAAAATTATAGGAATTGACTTAGGTACAACAAATAGTTGTGTATCTGTATATGAAGGGGGAGAAGCTAAAGTAATAACTAATCCCGAAGGAATGAGAACTACTCCATCAGTAGTAGCATTCAAAAATGGAGAAATAATTGTTGGACAAAAGGCTAAAAACCAAATGGTAACCAATAAAGATACTATTTCTTCAATAAAAAGAAAAATGGGTACTAGTGAAAAAGTATCCGCTAACGGAAAAGAATATACTCCAGAAGAGATATCTGCAATGATACTAGGAGATCTTAAGAAGACTGCAGAAGCTTACTTAGGAGAACCAGTAACAAAAGCTGTAATTACAGTACCTGCATACTTTAACGATAGTCAAAGACAAGCTACTAAAAATGCTGGTAAGATTGCAGGATTAGAAGTAGAAAGAATAATCAATGAACCAACAGCTGCTGCTCTTGCTTATGGACTAGATAAACAAGAAAAAGCACAAACTATCCTAGTATACGACTTAGGTGGTGGTACATTTGATGTATCTATTCTAGAACTTGGTGATGGTGTATTTGAAGTTAAATCTACAAGTGGTAACAATCACTTAGGTGGAGATGACTTTGATGAAAGAGTAATGGAATGGATGACTGATGAATTCAAGAAAGAAACAGGCGTTGATTTAACTAAAGATAAAATGGCTATGCAAAGAGTTAGAGATGCTGCTGAAAAGGCTAAGAAAGATCTTAGCGGTATGACTTCTACTGAAATATCATTACCATTTATATCTCAAGGAACAGATGGACCACTTCATTTAAACTTAACTTTAACTAAAGCTAAATTTGAAGATTTAATTAGAGATTTAGTAGAATCAACTACTGAACCAGTAAGAAAAGCATTAAAAGATGCTAAATTAACATCTAAGGATATTGACAAAGTATTACTAGTAGGAGGTTCAACAAGAATACCTTGTGTTCAAGAACTAGTTAAGAAAGAATTAGGTAAAGAACCATCTAAAGAAGTTAACCCAGATGAAGTAGTAGCTATGGGTGCTGCTATTCAAGGCGGAGTATTAACAGGGGACGTTAATGATATCGTACTTCTAGATGTAACGCCATTATCACTTGGTATTGAAACACTAGGAGGAGTAATGACTGTATTAATACCTAGAAATACTACAATACCTACAAGTAAGAGTCAAGTATTTAGTACAGCTGCTGATAATCAACCTGCTGTTGATATCCATGTATTACAAGGTGAAAGACCAATGGCTAACGATAACAAGACCCTTGGTAACTTCCAATTAACTAACATTCCACCTGCTCCAAGAGGAGTACCACAAATCGAAGTAACATTTGATATAGATGCTAATGGTATCGTAAATGTCAAAGCAAAAGACTTGGGTACTGGAAAAGAACAATCAATTACAATTACTGCTACTAATACATTAAGTGATGAAGAAATCGATAAGATGATGAAAGAAGCAGAAAAAAATAAAGAAGCTGATAACAAGAAGAAAGAAGTAGCAGATGCTAAGAATGATGCTGAACAAGTAGTATTCATGACTGAAAAGGCTCTTAAAGATTTAGGAGAAAAAGTAACTGATTCTGATAAGAAAGAAGCTGAAGACTTAATGGAAGAAACTAAGAAGGCTATTGAAACAGAAGATGTTGAAAAGATTAATAAAGCTAAAGATAAACTATTAGAGAAGGCTAATGCTCTTGCTACAAAAGTTTATGAAGAAGCTGCTAAAAATAATCAAAGTGCAGAAAGTGCTAAGACTGAAACTAAGGAAGAAAAGAAAGAAGATAAAGACGACACAGTAGTAGATGCTGAGTACGAAGAGAAATAATTTAAATAAAAAGTTAAAGTTCTAGTTTTCTAGCTAGAACTTTATACTTATGTTCGGAGGAAATTATGAATAAAAAAGATTACTACGAGGTACTAGGAGTACCCAAAACAGCGTCTCAAGATGAAATAAAATCCGCCTTCAGAAAACTAGCCAAAAAATACCACCCTGATGTATCAAAAGAAGAAAATGCTGCAGAAAAATTTAAAGAATGTCAAGAAGCCTATGCTGTATTATCAGATGAGACAAAAAGAAAACAATATGATCAGTATGGTCATGCAGCATTTACTAACTCTCAAGGCGGTTTCTCTGGATTTGATGGCTTTGACTTTGGAGGAATGGAAGATATCTTTGGAGATTTATTTAAAAACTTTGGTTTTGGTTCATCTTCATCTGGTACAAGAACAAGTTCTAGAAAAGAAGATGGTAGCAACTTACTATATCGTATGAGTATTACTTTTGAAGAGGCGGTTAATGGTGCTAAGAGAGATATAAAAGTAGATACTGAAGATGAATGTTCTGAGTGTCATGGACAGGGTGGCTTTAATATGCATACTTGTCCTGATTGTAAAGGTTCTGGAACTGTAACAAGACAGCAAAGTACTATATTTGGTTCATTTCTATCAAAAACCTCTTGTCCAACATGTCATGGAACTGGTTCAACATTTGATAAGATTTGTACTAATTGTCATGGTACTGGTAAAGAAAGAAAAGTTAAAACTCTAACCATTACTATTCCTAAAGGAATAAATACTGGTAATAGAATAAGACTTGCTGGTAAAGGTGAAGCCGGTACTAATGGAGGAGAACCAGGAGATTTATATATTGAATTTAGTGTTAAAGAAGATGATTTCTATACTAGAGATGAAAATGATATTTATATTACTGTACCTCTTACTATTACTGAGGCAGTATTAGGCTGCAAGAAAGAGATACCTACTATCTACGGAAATGCTATTATAACTATTCCCGATGGTACTAAGAATGGTAGTAAGTTAAGATTAAAAGGTAAAGGAATAGATAGTGATATCAATAATAAAAAAGGCGATATGTATGTAATTGTAGATGTCGTTATGCCAACTAAACTAACTAAAAAACAAAAAGATTTATTTAAAGAATTATCTGAAACAACACTAGATGATGATAGTAAGTTTACTAAATTTAATAAGATGTTAAAAAGATAATATATGCACTCTAAGCCAAGGTCTTAGAGTGTTATTTTGAGCCTAATTTTAGTCTCAAAATAAAATCTATTATATATAAGCCATAGATATATATATTTAGAGTACAAACAAATAATGAAGTTAACAATCCTAAAACAGGAGATAATATAGTTACTTATATTGTTATTGGAGTAGTAGCAATACTTGGAATAATAGTATGTGCAGTAATGTATTTAAAAAAGAAAAAAGATAATAAATAATATAAAGAGATAAATTACTATCTCTTTTTACTTTTGTATGATATAATTATCTAAAGGCAATATAATGTAGTATGAGGCGTGAATATGAAGAAGTATATTAAAGAAAATAAAAATAGAATAATAATATTAGTATGTACCTTTCTATTTCAAACATCAGTATATAGTATAACCAAACTATTTCAAGGTACACCAATGCATCTAAATAACTATTTTGATAATATGATACCATTTATACCAGCCTTTGTAGTATTCTATGTCTTGTGGTATTTATTACTATTCTTAATACCATTACTAATATTAAAATATAACAAAAAAGTATTTGATAGATACATAGTAACATGTCTAATATACGCATTATTTGAAGGAATAATATTTATACTATTACCAACCACTATGACTAGAGAACCACTAGTAGTAGACAGTATTTCAACATGGATAATAAATATTATATACAAAGTAGATACTCCAGTAAATCTATTTCCTTCAGCTCACTGTGCCTTAGCCATATTATTTATAATATCAACATTAGACGTCAAAGAAATAAAAAAAGAATACAAAATATTAATAACAATAACATCAGTATTAATAATGTTATCAACAGTATTCATAAAACAACATGTAATCGTAGATGTACTAGGAGCCTTTATAATAGTTCCAATGTATTATATAATAAGAAAAAAGAAAATAAATCTAGAAGAGAGTGGTATATATGCAAAGATATTTCGCCAAAAGAAGAGAACAAAATAACTTAATACTTGAAGAGTCAGATATTCATCATATTAAGAATGTTATGCGAATGAATATAAACGATAAAATAGAAGTAGTACATGATAAAGTATTATATATATGTAACATAGATAATCTAGATCCATTAACTCTTTCAGTAGAGGATACTATCAGTAAAGAAAATAAATTAAATATTGAATTAACAATAGCTATAGGTTTAGTAAAAGAACAAAAAATAGATTTAATTCTTCAAAAACTAACTGAACTTGGCGTATCAAGAATAATTCCTGTTGATATGGAAAGAAGTATTGTTAAGTTAGATAAAGAAAGATTTAGTAAGAAAAAAGTAAGATGGCAAATGATCTGCAAGGAGGCTAGTGAGCAGTCCAAGAGAACAGACATTCCTGAAATTACCGATATTATGAGTATCAAAGACTTAACAAATCTAGATTATGATATCAAATTAGTAGCTTCTACAAAAGAAAAAGATAAATTACTAAATTACTATTTACAAAGCATAAAAGATTGTGCTAAAATTATAATGGTAATAGGTCCAGAAGGCGGTATAAGCCCCAAAGAAGAAACATACTTATTAGAAAATAATTATCAACCAGTATCTTTTGGAGACCTAATATTTAGAGTGGAAACTGCCGCTATATATGCTGGCGCAGTATTTAACTTTATCGCAGTAAGAGGTGAATATAATGATAAATTCATTTAATGATTTCTATAACAATTTATCAAGTAATGGTTTATTCTTCTTTTGGATAGTAGTTTTTCTTTTCGTATTTGTTATCTTTTTACTAATAGTACTTTTACTAAAAAATAGAAAACTATCTAAATATCTAAAAGAAATTAATGTTAAAGAAGAGTTAAATGATATTCAGGAAGAACCATCTCTAATATCAAATGAAACTAAAGAAGAACACCATGAAATAGTAACAGAATTACCTAAAGAAGAAAAAATAGAACAAAAAGAAGAAACTAAAAAAGAAGAATCAAAAGAACAAAAAATATCAGTAAATACAAGTAATAATGGTTTATATACAAGAAATGTTTTCAAGGAAAATAGAATTCAAACGTCTCCAATTCATATTGATAGAGAGCCATATAGCAAAGAAGAATATGTAAAAGAGAACTATCAAGCAAGCAAAAATATCACCACAGGCATAGATTTACATGAGGATGCTTTATCGCCACTTGAAACAATGGAAGATGCTTATGAAGTAAACGATAGCATGAAATTTGCTTCCGATATTGTTGAAAGAATGGAAGAAGAAGTAAGACCATCTAATATAGAATTAACTGACTATGAAAGAAAACAAGAAGAGGAAGCAATAATAAGCTATGACGAATTATTAAAAGTAAAAGATAAGATATATAATATAACTGACGACGAAGAAACAGACGAATTCATTGACGAATTAAAAAATTTACGTACAGATTTACAATAAGTAGGGTAACCTACTTTTTTTTCGACATAAAATTATTACCTAATGTTATATATTATTACTAGGTGATGCCTCTATGAATAGTAAAATGAAATTAAAAAAAATAGTAAAGAAAAAAATAAAACTATCATTTATTTATATCATAGTAATATACATAATCTTCTCAATAACTTTTTATTACTCACTAAAAAATAGTAATAATATAAACAATACAGTGTTTATTAACTTTCTCTTAAAAGGAGGAAATTCCCATTTAATTGGCGATTACAAACTAATAAATATTGTTAACAAGAGTACTAAATTTCTATTTAGCATAGACTTCACTAATCCAAGCTCTATTCTTGATAGAAGTATAACTTCCTCTAATAAAGACTATGAACATAATGATGACTATAGTAATTTAGAAGAACTAAAAAAAATAAGTTCATATATAGAAGATCCAAATCCTGTAGATGTAAATAATCCAATTATATATATTTACAATTCACACCAGTTAGAAAACTATAATAGTTCAAACCTAGATATTTATGGAATAACACCTAATGTATTAATGGCTTCTTACTTATTAAAAGAAAAATTAAATAGCAAAGGATTATCTACCATTGTTGAAGATTCTAACTTATCAGAATTCTTAAGTATAAATAATTGGAATCATGCCAGTTCTTATAAAGCTTCACGTATATTTATCTTAGATAAAAAGAATAAATATAATACTCTAAAATATTTTATTGATATTCATAGAGATTCAGTAAACAAAAATGTAACTAGTGTAAACATAAATGGTAAAGACTATGCTAGAATACTCTTTGTCGTAGGATTAGAACATGATAATTATGAAGATAACTTAAAATTAAGCGAAGACTTAAATAACTTATTTAATAAATATTATAAAGGTTTATCTAGAGGTATCTATAAAAAAGAAGGCCCTGGAGTAGATGGTATATATAACCAAGATATTAGTCCCAATAGTATTTTAATTGAAGTTGGCGGAGTAGATAATAATATCGACGAAGTACTTAATACTACTGAGGCTATATCAAACATATTATATTACTATATAAAAGGTGACAATAATGGATAAGAAAAAAATATTAAAAGCAGTATTTATAGTATTATTCTTAAGCTTTATTATAGCCTATGTAATAGAAAAGAGCGGCTACTATGAATATAATCTTCGTAATAAAACAGTACTAACTAAAGAAGCAATGGAAAAATTTGAAAAAGATATAAGTGAAGGTAAAGATGTTAGCATCGAAGATTATGTAGTTAATACTAGTACTGACTACACAACCAAGCTAACAAGAGGAACTAATAAGGTTTCTGTCAAAGTAAATGATGTTTTAAAAAAGGGTATAGAGAGTGTATTTAAAGTATTAGGTAAATTTGTCTATGACTAAAAACATACAAGAAAACATACAAGTAGATTGATTTATCATGTTATAAAAAGAAGCAAGATTTACTTTCTTACTTCTTTTAATATTCTATCAGTATTACTAAAATTTAATTTAGCTATTTCTTTTAAAACATTAACACCATATTTCTCTACTAATTTAATACCAACATCTTCAACATAATAATTAGCCCCCTTAGGTAAGAAGATACCATACTTATCACCAAGTTTATCAATTTCCTTAACAAAGATATATCGACTTATTAGTGAGGAACAGGCAACAGATAGACACTTATCTTCAGCCTTAGTAATAAAAGTAATTCCTTTCAAAGGATTAGGCACTTCAGATAAATGTTTATAATAAGAAGATTCTGGTTCAAACTGATCTACAACAATATAATCATATACATTATCTTTAACCATTTCAGTTAATACCTTATTATGAAGTACGGCCTTTATTTTATTCATATTCATATCTTTACCATATTTTTCATTATATTCTTTGTTAGATAACATAATAGTTTTATATTTAATTCTTTTAATAATTTTAGGAACAATTTTTAATATTTGCTCGTCAGATAATTTTTTAGAATCTTTAACACCAAGTTCAGTCAAAAAAGGAATATCTTCTTTATTTACATATGATGCTGTTACCACAATAGGTCCATAATAATCACCAGTACCAACTTCGTCAGAACCAACTGAAGAAATATCTATTGGTATAGTAGTCTCTTCTTTCTTCTCTTTAACGTCCTCTCTATCTATAAAGTAGTCAATATTTTCTTTGTCTTTACCAATACTTTCCCACATACCAGCTTCAATATCTGCAGATACTCCTTGAAACATTGCTTTACCAGACTCATATAAAGTAACTATAGTATCTCCTGTATCAGCTTGAAATATAGCGTAAGGAGGAGTTTTATCTCTTTTCATATCTCTATAAAAATCATTCATTAATTTTTTAGTTTCATTATCCACTCTTATAACCTTAGTAATAGTTTTATTTTTCATGTTCCACCTCTTAATTACATTTTATCAAATTAGAAATAGAAAGTCTATAAAACTTAACAAAGTAAAAGATAATTTTACACTAAATTATTGAAAAAAGTCCTTATCTATGTTATAGTAGTCACTGTCAAAGAGGTGATACCATGAAATTTTACACTGGACCAGAAGATTTAAAAGATGTTATAGAAAGATACATCGTTATAGGAAATGATATGGCAGTATATTATTTAAACAATAGAAAAGTATTTATTCCCAATTTTACTGAAGAACAAAGAGAAGAAATTAAAAAAATAATGTTACAACAATTACAAGAAAGAAATGAAAGTATAAATCTAAGACCATATGCTTTACAAAAAAGTTTTGATACAGTAGTATTAACTACATTAGCGGGTTCATATATAGCTAATCGTATTGAGTTTGGTACTATGAAAGCCTACCTAACAATAGGTACAATATGTGGTACAATATATTTAACTAATAGAATACTAAAAGAAAAAGCAATAATTAAAGATGTAAAAAAATCAAACTTATTTCTTGATATGTACGAAGAACTACAAACACCCGAAGGAGCAAAAGCAGTAGAAGAATTAAACTTTGATAAAATATATTCTGAAGAACTAAATGTTAATACTTTAGATCATTTTAGTTACGGCAAAGTTAAAGAAGTACATAAAAAATTAAAGAAAGTAAAATAATAAGTTATCTTAATTTTAAGATGCTTTTTTCTTTATATTTTCTTGTTTTTTGAACATAATTAATATATAATATATATCGAGGGTGTTAGGTATGAAAAGACAAATCATCAAAGTAAATAATATGTCATTTAAGTACGAAGATAAATATCTATTCAAAGATTTCAATCTAGAAATAGAGGAATCTTCTTTTATTTCCATCATTGGCATGAATGGCTCTGGTAAAAGTACCTTAGCTAAAATATTAATAGGTCTATATAAAGCCGAAGGCTATATTACTATTGATGGCTATTTATTAAATGATCAGTTCATTAAAAAAATAAGAAGAGTATTTTCTGTCTGTTTTGCAGATAGCGAAACACATTTTATCGGAGAAACAGTAAGAGATGATTTAGTATTTTCATTAGAAAACTTAGGCTACTTTCACAGCGAAATGACAGCCTTGATAGACATAATTTCTAAAAAATTCAAACTAGAAGATATCTTAGATAAAGAGCCAAGTCTACTAACAGAAAGTGAAAAAGTAAAAGTAGCTATTGCTTCAAGTCTAATTCATAAGCCCAAGATATTACTACTTGACGAGACAATAAACAAACTAACAGATACCGATAAAAAATTAGTTTTTAAATTACTTAAAGAATATCAAAAAGAAGAAAAACTTACTATAATACTAATAACTCATAATCTTGAAGAAACACTATTTTCTGATAGAATTATTGTATTAGAGGATGGCAAAATAATTAAAGACGGATTAAAAGAAGAAATCTATAGTACTGATTATTTAGAAAGAAACGGCTTTGAACTACCATTTATAGTAAAGCTATCCCAAAATTTAATGCTATATGATTTATTAGATAAAGTATATTTTAATGAAAATGAGGTAATGAATAAATTATGGCCTTAAGTTTCAATAATGTAACATATAAAAGTAATTTAAAAAAGTTTAACTATGACTTTGAAGATGGTAAAATAACTACCATAGTATCGGGAGAAAGTCTATCATACTTTACTTATCTAATAAGTAATCTTGAAAAAGATTACGATGGTAAAATAACTAATACCTATAAAGGAAGAAATATCGGGGTAGTATTTAATAATCCTGAAGAAGCATTTATCTTTAATACAATAAGAGAAGAATTAGAGTTCGGTTTAAAAAAATATAATTATAAAGTAAGTACTATAAACAAAAGAATTGAAGATTCCCTTAAAATGGTTAATCTACCAATAGAATATTTAGATAAAAGTCCATTTGAATTATCCAGTGGTGAAAAAGAAAGCCTAGCCCTAGGAATAGCATTATCACTAAATCCAAAATTAATTATTATTGATAATCCTACGAGTAACCTTGATAGCAGAAATAAAGAATATCTAATAAAATTATTAAAGAAAATAAAAACTAGATATAATAAAACAATAATATTATTAACAAGTGATATAGAATTTGCTATCAACGTAGCCGATAATTATCTAATACTAAAAAATGGTAAAATAATAAGTTCAGGATTAAAAAAAGAATTATTAAATAATATTAGTAAGATTAAGACTGGTAAAATAGAAGTACCTAAAATAATAGATTTTATAAATGATGTAAATAAAAAGAAAAACATTAACTTAGAACTAACTTTTGATATAAAAGAACTAATGAAAGATATATATCGCAATGTTAAATAATATTACTATAGGCAGATATATAAATAAGTCATCAGTAGTTCATAAGTTAAATCCCGTATTTAAAATAATATCACTAATAATAATGATAATAAGTATCTTCTTTATAGATAGTTATATAGATATAACCTTACTTAGTTTATATCTCTTACTAGCAGTATTATATAGTGACATAGATATAGAAGTATATCTAAAAAATATTTATGGTATAAAAATCTTTCTAATATTTATATTCATTATAGATCTAATCTTCTTCACAAGTATAAATAGAATAATATTTGACATATTTAAATTAATATTTATTGTTTTGTATTCCTCTATACTAACATATACCACTAGTATTACAGAATTAACTTATGGTATAGAAACTCTCTTAAAACCATTAAATAAATTAATCCCTGTAGGAGATATAGCCATGATAATAACACTATCAATAAGATATATTCCGACATTAACTGAAGAAGCTACAAGAATAATAAACGCTCAAAAACTAAGAGGGATAAACTTTGATACCAAAAATATCAAAGAAAAATTAATAAGCATCAGCGGTATTTTAATGCCAATGTTTACTCTATCAATAAAAAGGGCCGAAGAATCCGCAGATATAATGGATATAAGATTATATAATTATGGCAGGTCAAGAACCAACTATCGTACTAATAAATGGACTAAAATAAATAGTCTATTACTAATACTAAATATATTAATACTAATTATAATAATCTGTTATTAAAAATTACAAAGTAATAAAATTAGTAATGATACTTTGTAAAAGCAGTAAATATTGTACTTTATACAATTTACTAACATAAAAATATAAAACTAAATTAATTAAAGGGGGAAGATAAAAGGAATAATTTAGAAACTAATAATATTACATTCGAGAGTATTAAACATATTGATGAATATGGAAATGAATATTGGTTAGCAAGAGAGTTACAAGAAGCATTACAATATACAGAATGGAGAAAATTCGAAGGTGTAATTGATAAAGCAAAAATTGCTTGTGAGTGGGGTGGTTATAAGTTTAGGTAAAGGTGGTCAAAGAGAAGTTCCTGATTACAAATTATCTAGATATGCTTGTTATTTGATAGCACAAAATGGAGGTACTATGCCTGAAGAACTACCAACCCCAGATAAAAGTCTAAAAGAATTAGAAAAAAAAACAAAAAACATACTCATAAACAGTAAATAAATGATATAATAAATTTATTAAGGAGAGAAGTATTATGCGATATTTAATTACAATTAGTTATGATGGGACAGATTTTTCTGGCTATCAGAAACAGCCTGAAGAAAGAACAGTTCAGTCAGAACTAGAAAAAGCGTTAAAAGAAATAAATGGCGGTAAGAAAGTAGATGTTCATGCTTCAGGAAGAACTGATGCCGGAGTACATGCCCTAAACCAAAAAGTTCACTTCGATTTAGAAACAAAAATAACACCTGAAAAACTAGTAAGAGGACTAAATAGTCTTTTACCCAATGATATCTATGTAAAAGATGCCAAAGAAGTAGCAGAGGATTTTCATGCTAGATTTTCTGCGATAGGTAAAGAATACATCTACAAACTAAACATGGGTGAATATAATCCATTAGAAAGAAACTATGTCTATCAGCATAATAAAAAATTAGATGTCGTCGAAATGGAAAGAGCCATGAAGTACCTTGAAGGAGAACATAGCTTCAAATCGTTTACCAAAACAGACGAAGAAAAAGACGACTATGTAAGAACAATATCTCAAACAAATATAATTAGAGATAGCAAAGACATAAATAAAATAACTTTCGTATTCGTAGGAACAGGTTTCCTAAGATATATGGTAAGAAATATCGTTGGCACCATAATCGCGGTCGGCGAAGGTAAAATAAAGAGTGAAGAAGTAATAGATATATTAAGAAAAGAAGATAGAAGAGCCGCAGGTAAAACAGCAAATCCAGAAGGATTATATCTAAAGAATGTCTTTTATTAATTTACAAAGCTAAAAATATATATTATAATTAATTAGAAGGATGTGTAATTATGGGAAGAGAATTAAGAAGAAAAGAAGCAAAAAGAAATGGAAAAAATGTTAGAGATATACAAAAATTAAGTAAAGAAAAACCAATGACTATGAAACAGTTCATTACAATAATAGTAGTTTTATTAGTATTTTTTGTAATACTTTATATACTAACAGGAATATTTATTACTAAAGATATAAAGTGGTTTGATAAGAAAGATACTACTACTGATAATGTAAGTACTATATCAAATAAGATACTAGGAGTAGATTCATTAAGACAAACTGAAGAAGAATACTATGTCTACTACTACGACACTACTAACGAAAATAGGGATGTAACAAGTACTATTAATAGTCTTACTACAAAGGTATACAAAGTAGACCTACATGATGCATTTAACGCCAATATAGTTGGTGATCCATCAGGAGTAGTATCAGATATATCAGAATTAAAAGTAGCAGACCCTACAGTAATCAAAGTAGTAAATAGTACTATTACCGAGTACTATACAGGAGTAGAACAAATAACTACCACTTTAAAATAAAAAATAAGGGGGCAATTATGCAAAAATTATATTTAGATTGTGATGGTGTAATTCTAGATACAATAAATTATACCTATCAAATAATAAAAGAAAGAGGTATTTCCGAAGATAAAATAGATGACTTCTATAAAAACTTGTCATGGGAGACTCTAATCGAAGAGGCTGGAGAAATAAATAATTCCATTGAAAAAATAAAAGAATTAAGTAAACATTTTGATGTAGAAATACTAACTCATGTTAATTCTGATAATGAAATAAGAGCAAAGTTTAAATACTTTACTTCAGTACTCCCAGATATCAAGTTAAATGTTGTTCCAAAAATAATTAAGAAAGGCGATATAGTAAATCCAAAAGGAGCTATTCTTGTAGATGACTTTATGCCTAACTTAGAATACTGGAGTGAAGTAGGTGGAATACCAGTAAAATTTTCTGATACTAATAAAGAATGTAAATTTATTAAAATAAATGACTTATTAGAATTATTAGAAATGGATTTTACAAATAAAGTAAAGATTAAAGAATAAAGGTGATACAAATGAAGTTAATGAATGTAAAAGGAACTAGTGATAGTCTTCCTAAAGAAGAACTAATAAAAAGAAGAGTAGTAAATACTTTAACTAGTACTTTTGAAAAGTTTGGATATATGCCACTTGATACTACCATATTATGTTATTATGATCTATTAGCATCAAAGTATGCTGGTGGTAGTGAAATACTAAAAGAAGTATATACTCTAAATGATCAAGGCGATAGAAAACTAGGACTAAGATACGATCTTACAGTACCATTTTCCAAAGTAATTAGTATGAATGTAAATAAAAATATAACATTACCATTAAAAAGATACGAAGTAGGAAAAGTGTTTCGTGATGGTCCAGTAAAGACAGGTAGAGCAAGAGAGTTCTATCAGTGTGATGTTGATGTCTGTGGTATAGAAGGAACATTTATTGAGGCAGAAATGCTATCAATGACTAGTCTGTGTTATAAAAAACTAGGAATAGATGTCTATATAGAAGTAAATAATCGTAAGTTACTTGAAGGCTTCATCCTAGCGGCAGGTATAGATGAAAATATTAAGAATAAAGTAATACTATCTGTAGATAAACTAGCCAAAATAGGAGAAAGAGGAGTAAAAGAAGAATTATCTTCTTATGATATCGAAGATGAAAAACTAGATAAACTATTTAGTTACTTCAAATGTACTATTGAAGAGTTAGATAATTTAGACATTACCAATAATACATTTACCGAAGGAAAAGAAGAAATAAAAGAATTATTTAACTACTTAAATAGTCTAGAAATAACAGAATGTAAGTTTACTCCATATCTTGCTAGAGGATTAGAAATATATACTGGCACAGTATTTGAAGTATTCGATAAGAAGCAAAGAATAACTTCCGCTATTGGAGGTGGAGGAAGATATGATAAAATAATTACCAACTTTATAGATGATGGTAATACATATCCTGCTGTAGGAATATCTTTTGGTATTGTACCAATATGTGAAATATTAAAAGAAGAAGTAAATGAAGTATTATATGATGTACTTATAGTACCTATGAATACTAATATCGAATCATTAAAACTAGCTAATAGTTTAAGAAAAGAAGATATTAAAGTACTAATAGAAATGAATAATAGAAAATTAAAGAAAGTATTTGAATCTGCTGATAAAAATAATGTACCTTATGTCATTGTACTAGGAGAAAACGAAGTAAATGAAGGAACTATAGAAATAAAAAATATGAAAAATAAGACTACTAGTAAGTTTAATATAAATGATATAGAAGGTATGAAAGAATATATTAATAAATAATATTATATATCCTCTTAAGCCTATAGATAGTCTTAAGAGGCACAATAGAACCTAAGGTCTCTATTGTGAAAGTTTATTTATTTTCTAATTACTTATTGCAAAATATAACTACTTATGGTATTATTTTATACGTAAGGTAGATAGATATAATTTATGTATAAGAACTATAAATTATGTAAGAAAGGAGGCCCTTCCAATGAAAAAAGTAGCATTCAGAAACGTTAACTATAAGTTAATTAGGGGGGGGGCTTGATAGTCTATTAACCTATATAAATAAAGGCTTTACAAGCATTATAAATATAAAGACTATAAAAGAAACTAATAGAAATATTAGTCTTTCTTTATAGTCTTTTTT